>CAVDEO010000159.1:0-4269 GCA_963607915.1 bacterium | reverse complement strand
TCACGCAAATTTAGACAATTTCCCCCTTTGAGCAAAATTCCCGTGACAAAAGAGGCACATCGATGATTATAAAAACTCCGCCGCAGGGGTTGGCCGCGGCGGAGGGAGTTGACTTGAATAAAATATGATTGATTATTCGGTATATGTCAGTTCCAGAGATGAAATCCCAACCTGATTAGATGAATTGCTGAATGTAAACTTGACCGCATTCACATCCGTTGCGAGGTCGGATGCAGAAAGAGTGAAGTTTGACGATTTCGTACTGGTGGATGTATAGTTGGTACCCCCATCCGTGCTTGTGTAGAGGGTTATCGTCTGCGTCTTGTTACTCCACTGCTTGCAGACAAACTTGACTGCCTGTATCCTGCGGGTACCCTTCATCACAACCGTAACATCTTTACCTTTCGCGACAGGGCAGTCTGTTATAGTGCTGCCTTGCTTACTGGCGTAGGCAAATGTCACGACTGACTCCGTATATTCCACCTCATGTGCGGAATAGGAATTACCCCAATCCGAGAATCCCGATATTTTTGTAAAATCGTATGTAACAGTCTTTACACTTACCGCTTTTTTCTGAGTAAGCGAGAATGGTTTTATAATTGTTCCCTCTACGGATTTTACAGTAATTGTAGCAGTGCGGTCTGAATCGGTGTCATTCGCTGAGAATGAGAGTTTTACCGTGCCGTCGTTGCTGCCGGATTCGATGCCGGGCGTCACCCAATCGGCATCAGTGCTTACCGTCCAATCAACATTCGCCGTCACATCAAATGAAGCGCTTGTGGCATCGGATGCGACAGAGATGCTTTCAGAAGAAAGTTTGATGTACGGAGCAACAGGAAGGGATTCGCTGCGTTTGTAGAGAGCAATGTCTTCCTGTCCACTTTTGTAATAACGGAAACGATTCTGATCGGATGCTTTGTTGAACTTGAGTGCCACATAACTTTCATTTTTCACGCCAGTGCCGCAGATGACAGGAGTATTATCAGCATAAGAAATCGTATTGACCTGAGCTTCTGTTTTTTCGTCAAGCCCATTGGCGTAAGTAGATTGGCCGATATAAACGCCGCCCGCACTCTGTATCGAATATCCGCCCTCTACAGCAGCAATCGTGAATGAAACAGCATCAACAGCGTCCGTCGCTTCAATCTTCCCATCTGTGATTGTGACTGACTTGACATTAGATGACGCATCAAGTTTGGTCAGCGACCCGTCAAAGGCCACAGAACCATCTTCATAGACAATCAGATAGTCCCCGGACCAGTCGGTAAGGGCCGAAGTCACCTTCTCATAGACCGGAGTCGTCGCAGGAGGGGTCGGAGTCTCCTTGTCTTTCCAATTCGTTGATGCGACATCAAGCTTCTCAATCTTGGAGATATGGCCCGGAAGGTACATTTCCTCCGCAGGAGCAGTAAGCGTGAGCGTCTTGTTCTCCGTTTCAACGACGAGTTTCATATTCTTCACTCCATTCTCACGGAGTCCTTCCACATACGGAAGCATATTGAACCACAATGTAAAATCTTTGGATGACGGAGCATTTGTGAATGTCAGGGTTATCGACTGCGATTCTCCGGATGTCCAGGATGTTCCGTATGCGCTGCCATCAAGATTGTTTCCATAGTAGTACAGCGAATAGGTGTCAGCTGCAATCGGGTCGCCTTCAACGGAAAGCGTGGCCTTTGTCAGGGCTTCATCCACATCGGGAGAAGTAAAATGGAAATAAAGCAGAGCCGTCTGACGAACCATGCTGAATGATATGTCATTTCCGTCATCTGTCTTGCCCTGTTCGGCATCCTCAAAGGCAAGTTCCTCCGCGCACATTATGTCATACACGGAATTGAAGTCATTCCCGTTCTGGACACGCTCCGCTCCGAAAGGAATATCCACATAATGAGACGTCGCGTTGTCGGATGTCTGATAAGGATAATAGGAGTAATAGTACCACATCCCCTTTGACTCCGGCAATTCTGAAGAGAACGCGCCGTTCGAATATGTCGCCTGCTTATTATATCCTTCGCCTACCTCACATTCATACATGATTCCCATCATATCTCCTTCAATCCATCGTGTGGTGAAGGTGAGGCCATTGACATCGATTGTCGATTTTGTCGTCTGATAGTCAGGGATTTCGGCATTGAACTTAACATGGGCAAGGCTCGTTACGGACGAAGTCTGCTCCGAAGCCGTTTCCTTTGCACATCCCGCGAATGCCACGGCAGCTGCTGCCATGAGCATCAATGATTTCATGAACTTTTTCATAGCCTTATTCTCCAAAAGTCCATTTGCCGGAATCATCCGACCCTTCGGTCGTGTTCATGACATCACCGCTCGCGGCGAAGCCTGTTTCAGTCCAGACGCAACCCACCGTCAGCAGCGGCGTCTCATAGATTTTTTGTTCAGCGTAGTACATTGTTATAGTATTTAAGGTTTGTTGCGCAACCCTATAAAAGCGGGAGCCCGTGCCGGACGAGCCACTTGGCGATTCACATCGACGGCCCCCGCAAAACAACCTTTATAATTTCTGTTTTCGTCCGGTGCATATACGGCACGAGGGTACTGAAACCTGTTACGGTTCCAGCACCCTCGCGGATACTTCGTTATCAGTATTCAACAGAATCAGCCGACAGACATCATCAGAGGACGGATAGCCCTGCCCCCCCCGAAGGAGAGCGCAACTTCCTGACTATGAACAATCTTCTGTTCCACGGTTAAACTCGTCGGTTGTCTTTCACATTCACGGCGCAAAATTATCGACTATTCCACAAATACGCAAATTTATTAACTGCTTTTCGCGGCCGGCACAAAATTATTTCCGTGTCCGCTTCCCGCGTCCGGCCAGCATTTTCAGGGAAAGCCAAGCTGAACTCCGAAATGGAGAGTCGCCGGCCTGTCTGACATTCCTGCTGCGAGCCCGAAGTACGGGAAACGGGAAAATATCACTACATTCGCAGCGGCTTATGGCATGGCGAAGAGTAATATTCCACATTGACGTGAACTCCGCGTTCCTCAGCTGGAGCGCGGTGAAGATTCTGTCGGAGGGAGGAGCTGACATCCGGCTCGTCCCTTCCGTCGTGTCCGGAGACCCGTCCGACCGGAGGAGCATCGTCACGGCCGCATCGATGCCGGCGAAGAAAATCGGGATAAAGGCGGCGCAGCCGGTGAGCATGGCGCTCCGCAACTGTCCCGGGCTTGTCATCGTGCACGGCGACTGGGCCTGGTACAGGAAATGTTCCGAGGGATTCATGGACATCTGCCGGAGCTATTCTCCGGTGCTCCAGAAGTTCTCGATTGACGAGTGTTTCATCGACATGAGTCTGCGGCTCTACCGGAAAGACCCTGTGGAGGTGGCGACAAGGCTCAAGGATGAAATCCACGAAAAGCTCGGATTCACCGTCAATGTAGGCATAGGGTCCAACAAACTTCTCGCGAAGATGGCCTCCGACTTCGAGAAGCCGGACAAGGTCCACACTCTCTGGGAAGAGGAAGTTCCGGAGAAGATGTGGCCGCTGCCTGTGGGCGAGCTGCTCTGGGTGGGCAGAAAAACCCGCGAAAGGCTCGCGTCATACGGAATCTACACAATCGGAGACCTCGCGAAGCGTCCGGAAGCGGCGGTTGCGAAGATTGTCGGGAAGAAATATGCCTCACAGCTGCATGAGAATGCAAACGGGAGGGACAACGAGGCGGTTGAGACGGAGGAACAGGAGGCGAAGAGCATCAGCGCGGAAAGGACTTTCGCACGGGACATCACCGAGACGAGGGCTCTGGACCGGGAACTGTTCAAGGTCGCCTGCATAGTCGCGCACAGGATGCGCCGCAACGGCTTCCGGGGTTCCGTCATCTCCACTTTCATCAAATACGGCGATTTCAGCGTGGTGCAGAAACAGTGCAGCCTCGCGCAGCCGACGGATGTGACGGCGCTGATTCTCAACGGGGCGCGCCGGATGCTCGCCGAAATCTGGGACGGGAAGACCCCCGTCAGACAGGTCGGGCTCGGTGTCTCCCGCCTGACGCACGAAAGCACCGTCCAGATGAGCCTGTTTGAAGACCCGCAGATTGACTGGTACCGCCAGTGGGACCGGGAATACGACGAGAAGATGTCGCAGCGGGAACATGACGGGAAGATGTCGCAGAGGGAACATGTGCCGCCGACTCGGACGGGCGGCCAACTGCACTGACGGTGCTAACTGGAATGCAGTTGCCCGGTTGTGTCTTTTTTCCTGTAGGCGGCGGGAGTTGTGCCGCAGGAGGCCGTGAAATAGCGGCGGAAACTGC
>CAVDEO010000158.1:0-4323 GCA_963607915.1 bacterium | reverse complement strand
GTGCAGAAATTTGCTATTTGCTGATTATGGAAAAATTTGCGAAAAACTATGCCGACAGGTTCATGGCCGGGCTTGTCGAGAAAAATCCGGGGGAGAAGGAGTTTCATCAGGCGGTGAGGGAAGTCGTGGAGAGCGTCGCCGACTATGTCGTGGAATATCCCCACCTCATCGACCAGAAGATACTTGAGCGGATGGCGGAGCCTGAGCGCGTCATCATGTTCCGCGTCCCGTGGATGGACGACAGGGGCGAAATTCAGATAAACAGGGGCTTCAGAGTCCAGATGAACAGCGCGATAGGCCCGTACAAGGGAGGCATACGCTTCCACGCCAGCGTCAATCTCAGCATCATGAAGTTCCTCGCCTTCGAGCAGACCTTCAAGAACGCGCTCACCACCCTTCCTATGGGCGGGGCGAAGGGAGGATCCGATTTCAGTCCGCGCGGCAAGTCCGACACCGAGGTGATGCGCTTCTGCCAGAGCTTCATGACCGAACTCCAGAGGCACATCGGTCCGGACACAGATGTCCCTGCAGGCGACATAGGAGTGGGCGGACGCGAGGTCGGCTACCTCTTCGGACAGTACAAGCGGCTTCGTGACGAATTTACGGGAACGCTCACCGGGAAGGGAATCGAATGGGGCGGCAGCCGTCTGCGTCCGGAGGCCACCGGCTACGGGGTCTGCTACTTCGCCCAGGAAATGCTCGCCACACGGGGAGAAAGCTTTGAAGGAAAGACCGTTCTCGTCTCCGGTTCCGGAAATGTGGCCCAGTATGCCGCCCAGAAGGCGATGAGACTCGGCGCGAAGGTCGTGACGCTCTCCGATTCCGACGGATTCATCTTTGACCCGGAGGGACTTACGGAGGAAAAAATGGAATATGTCTTCGAACTCAAGAACATAAGAAGGGGAAGGATTCGGGAATATGCAGAGAAATATCCTTCAGCCACCTATTTCCCCGGCGAACGGCCATGGAAAACCGCCTGCGACATCGCACTCCCCTGCGCCACTCAGAACGAGATTGAACTGGCGGACGCGGAGGCTCTCGTGAAGGGGGGCTGCACCTGCGTCGTGGAGGGTGCGAACATGCCTTCGACCCCGGAGGCAATCGCCGTCTTCCAAAACGCACGCCTGCTCTACTCCCCGGGCAAGGCCTCGAACGCCGGCGGCGTGGCCACTTCCGGACTTGAAATGAGCCAGAACTCCATCCGCAGCCAATGGACTGCGGAACATGTCGACGCCGAGCTGCACCGAATCATGTCCGACATCCACGCCGCCTGCCTCAAATACGGCACGGAGCCGGACGGCTATGTAAACTATGTCAAGGGCGCTAACATCGCCGGCTTCATCAAGGTCGCCAACGCGATGCTCGACCAGGGGCTTGTGTAGTTGAACCTTAAACCCCAGGGTCTGATGAAAAGCCGCGACGCCCTGATGTCCCGGAGAATACGGAAAATCCTCCTCGTCTGCAACAGCTACGACAGCTTCGCGCTCGAAGAGGACGGTCACATCGAGTACCGGATCACACAGGAATATTCCGAACTGAACCTCAGCAATCCCCCGTCCATCGAGCGGGCCGGAACTCCGGCCGAGGCGCTCGAAAAAATCGGCGGAGGAACGCGCTTCGACCTGATAATCACGATGTACAATCCAGGGGAAGTCGACGTATTCGATTTTTCCCGCCAGGTCAGGGACATATCCCCGGACACCCCGACAGTCCTGCTCTGCTCGTTCTCGAAGGAAATCTACCGCAGGATTGCGCAGCACGACACTTCCAGCATAGACTATGTCTTCTGCTGGGACAACAACACCGACGTCATCATAGCCATAATCAAACTGCTTGAAGACCGTCTCAACGCGGACAGCGACATACTCGGAATGGAGGCGCGGGCAATCCTGCTCGTCGAGGACTCAGTGCGCTACTACTCCACCTATCTTCCGCTGCTCTACAAGCTCGTCCTCCAGCAGAACAGCGAGTCCATACGCGACACCCTCAACGAGGAGCAGCAGATTCAGCGCAAGCGCTCGCGGCCGAAGATTCTGCTCGCGACCTGCTACGACGAAGCCGTGGAACTCTACCGCAGATACGGAAGCCACCTCCTCGGAGTCATCTCCGACATCGGCTTCGTTCTCCACAGGGGCGACAGTCCCGACAGCGAGAAGATTGACGCCGGAGTGGACCTCTGCCGCCTCGTGCGCGGGGAGGACCCGACAATGCCGTTTCTGATGCAGTCCTCGCAGGAGAGCATGAGGCGGACTGCGGAGAGTCTCGGAGCCGGATTCATACTCAAGTCCTCCAAGACTCTCACCCACGAACTGAGCGAGTACATCGGCCGGGAATTCGGATTCGGCGACTTCATAGCCTCCGACCCGGAAAGCGGGGAAATCATCGCTCGAGGGCACAACCTTCGGGATTTCGAGGAAATCATCCGCGACCTTCCCGACAATGCGCTGCGCCGTCTGGCCGACCGCAACTACATCTCGCGCTGGCTCTACGCCCGGGGTCTGTTCACGCTTGCCGACAAGTTCCGCCCCATCAGCCTCAAGGGGGACGAGGACATCTCAGCCGCGAAGGAAAGCTACCGGAAACTCATCCGGGACTTCCGCATCGGTCAGGGTGTCGGAGTCATAGCCCGCTTCGACAACGACGGCTACAACGACACCATACGTTTCGCCAGGCTCGGGGAGGGTTCGCTCGGAGGCAAGGCGAGGGGGCTCGCCTTCCTCAACCACATACTCCACAAATACGGACTCTACGACCGCTGGGAGAATGTCCGCATTGCCGTCCCGCGCACAATCGTGGTGACAACCGACTGGTTCGACCGCTTCATACTCGAAAACGGGCTCCAGTATGTCATCGGGGCGGATTTGTCCGACTCTGAAATCCTGTCCGAATTTGTCGCCTCCACCCTTCCGAAGGAACTGACCGACTCGCTGAGGGTCTTCATCCGGACGACCCGCCGTCCGCTCGCCGTCCGTTCTTCATCGAAACTCGAAGACTCGTATTACCAGCCCTTTGCGGGAGTCTATTCCACCTGCATGATTCCGCACACGGACAATGAGGATCAGCAGCTGCGTCTCCTCTCGAAGGCCATAAAGTCCGTCTATGCCTCCATCTACTTCGCCTCTTCGCGGGGTTACATCACCTCCACGGCCAACGTGATTTCCGAAGAGAAGATGGCGATAGTGCTTCAGGAGGTCTGCGGAAGCGAGGACTGCGGAAGATGGTTTCCGGCAATCTCCGGAGTGGCCCGTTCGGTCAATTTCTACCCCATCGGCAACGAGACTCCCGAAGACGGCATCGTGAAGCTCGCCTACGGGCTCGGGAAGGCGGTGGTAGACGGGGAGCAGGTGCTCAGGTTCTCCCCGGAATTCCCGCGCAATGTCCTCCAGACATCTACTCCGGAACTCACGATGACACAGACGCAGACATCCATGCTCGCCCTCAGCCTCAGCCCCGAGAAATTCAGGACCTCGGTTGATGACGCAGTGAACCTCGAAAGGATTCCGGTCGCGGACTGCGGACAGTTCCGCTCTTTCAGGCATGTCGTCTCCACCTGGGACCGTGAGAATATGCGTATGGTCGATTCCGCCGCGCCGTCCGGGCCGAAGTTCATCACCTTCGCGAGGATTCTGAAGTACAGGACATGGCCGCTCGCCGAAATCCTCTCCTCGCTGCTCGAAATCATGAAGTCGGAGGTGAAATGCGATGTCGAGATTGAATTTGCCGCCGATTTCAGGGACGACGGGAACATGGAGTTCAGCGTGCTCCAGATCCGCCCGATTTCCATCGACGGGCTGCGGAGTGAAATCGACTGGTCAAAGATTGACGACACCGGGGCGTGGCTCCGTTCGGGCTGCGCCATAGGCCCGGGAGAAATTTCGGGAATATGCGATGTAGTCTATCTCAAGCGGGAGACTTTCGACAGGATGCGCACCCGGGAAATCGCCTCGTCCCTCACCGCCGTCAACGCCGAAATGCGCCGTCTGAAGCGGAACTACATACTCATAGGCTACGGCCGCTGGGGTTCGTCCGTCCCTTCTCTGGGGATTCCTGTCCAGTGGAGCGACATCTCAGAGGCGAAGGCCATCGTGGAATGCAGTCTCGAAGATTTCCGCATAGAACCGAGCCAGGGCACGCATTTCTTCCAGAACATGACCTCGGCCGGCGCGGGCTACATCTGCGTGAACCCGTGGGCCCGTCCGGACGACCTCTGTGACAGCTCGGTTCTCGACGCTCTTCCGGCCGTCCATGAGACGGAATTCCTCCGCGTCGTCCGCCTCGACCGTCCGCTCACAGTCATCGCCGACGGCCGCAGCAGCAGGGGGA
>CAVDEO010000157.1:0-4497 GCA_963607915.1 bacterium | reverse complement strand
ATCTGGGGGCAGGCGCAAACAAAGCCGATGCCAAAGTTTTATAATTTGAACAATTCGGTAAAATATTCAAACTTCACGGCAGCTGCGATAGTGGCTCCGTAACTCCCTTTTTTCGACAGTTACGGAGGAGGTATCGGCGATAGTAGCTCCGTAACTCCTTTTTTTTGACAGTTACGGAGGAGGTATCGGAAAAATTGTCATATATTTGCGGGAAATATACTATTTGTCCCCATGAAACAGAATCCAGAAATAATCGGCCGTCAGTATGAGCAAAAACTCATACGGGATTATATTCAGTCCGACAAATCCGAACTCATTGCCGTTTATGGAAGGAGACGAATAGGAAAGACCTACCTTGTCAAAAAAACTTTTGACGAAAAATTCGACTTCTGGTACACGGGGATGTACGAAACTCCACGTACAGTGCAGCTTATGCAGTTCGGGAATGAACTTGAGCGCTGCTCGGGGGAAAAGACCACGGCATTCAGGAACTGGTTCGAGGCATTCGATGCCCTGCGTGATTACCTGCTTTCGCTGAAAAAAGAAAAACTTGTCGTTTTTCTCGATGAGCTCCCGTGGATGGACACCCCCAAAAGCAATTTCATCGCCGCATTCTCCAATTTCTGGAATATGTGGCCATCCTCAGCGTCACAGTTGAAACTTTTTGTATGCGGTTCCGCGACGACATGGATGACAAGCCACATCATAGGCGACAGGGGCGGGCTGTACGGACGGGTCTGCAGACCCATCTATCTAGCTCCGTTCAGCCTTCAGGAAACGGAACTGTACCTTTCACGGATGAAAGGAATCGACATCGGGCGCTACCAGATTATGGAAATATATATGATTCTCGGAGGAGTCCCCTACTATCTCGATATGATTGAAAAGGGGCAGCCTCTGAATCAATGCATAGACAATCTGTTTTTCAGACAGGGAGCGCCACTGCGCAATGAATATGAATTTCTTTTCCGTTCCTTGTTCAAAGACTCCGTCTTTTACCGCAGGATTGTCGAAACTCTGTCCAAAAGTCTGAAAGGGATGACCAGGGAGCAGATCAAACAGTCTCTGAAAGTTGCCGACGGGGGTGCGCTGACCGAAGCTCTGGAGAATCTGTGCAAATGCGATTTCATCCGGCGATACAACGCGATAGGCAAAGCCGAACGCGACGGAATGTACCAGTTGTGCGACCTGCTCTCGCTGTTTCACTTGAACTTTGTGTCGAAAGGCAGCGGTCAGGACGAAAGATTCTGGTCCAATACGGCGGGAAGCGGAGCAAGACGGGCCTGGAGCGGATATGCTTTCGAGCAGCTCTGCCTCCATCACATAAGGCAGATAAAAAATTCGCTCGGCATTCTCGGAGTGTTGAGCAATGCCTGCTCCTGGTCCTGCAAGCCTTTCACCGACGCCGACGGTACTCAATGGCCCGGAGGACAGATAGATCTCGTCATTGACAGGGACGACAATGTCATAAACCTCTGCGAAATGAAATTTGTCAGCGATGAGTTCGCGATAGATGCCGAATATGACAAAAGACTCAGGCAGCGGGAATCTCTGTTCAGAAAAGTGACGGGGACAAAGAAACACCTTCAGCACACTTTCGTCACGACCTACGGCGTGAAAGAAAATTCATACAGCGGAATCGCCCAGACACAAGTCGACATGGACGAACTGTTCCTGTAACCTGAACCAATTGCCTGCGTCTTTCAGATTTGTCAATATCCGATTCTGAAATAGTCAAGCAGTTTCTTGTAATGGTCCTGAGCAGTCAGGCAGGTGTCCGTCAAGTAACCGGGAGTTGTTTTCCATTCGCGCAGGCCCCTGTAATAAAACATCTTAAGCTCATCGGTGATGATGAACGGAACGATGCCGTGATTCAGGCATTCCTTGAACATTATCAACCGTCCGACCCTGCCGTTCCCGTCCTGAAAAGGGTGTATCGACTCAAAACGCTGGTGAAAATCAAGTATATCCTCAAGCCGGAGTGTCTTCCGACCCTTATACTCCCGCAGCAGCATACGAAGTTCAAGTCCCACGAGCTGCGGCAGAGTCGTCTCCTTTCCGCCGACCTCATTGGGCAGCCGTTTGTACTCACCCACCGCGAACCAGGATTTCGACGCATCGGATGTCCCGCTCTTCAGCAGACCGTGGAGCTGCTTTATCAGACTTTCAGTCAGAGGGTCCGTGGCGTGGTCGATTATGAAGTCTATGCAGCGGAAATGATTGGTAGTCTCGATGATGTCATCAACTCTCACGGCATCGTCCGTGACTCCTATCGTGTTGGTTTCGAATATATACCGGGTCTGTTCTTCTGTCAGCCGGCTGCCTTCGATATGATTTGAATTATATGTCAGATCAATTTGTGTGCGATGATATATTCCGCCTTTGATTCCGGAATCCTTTTGCTCGCGCAGTGCCTCCAGAAGAGGAGATATCCTGATTTTCGCATTCCTCCGCCGTGGAAGCTCCGCATCGGCGGGAACACTCCAAGTCTTTCCGACAAGCTTCGCTCCGGCCATTTTCCCCTGAAGGCAATAATTCCTCACCGTGCGTTCAGCGACACCGTGTGTCTTCGCATATTCTTTTGTAGAGATGTAATCCATATACCCGTATCGGCACGAATAAACGACAATGCCTGCGCAAAGTTAAGTTTTCTTGCCGATATCGGCAAGAAAACCGCCAAACTGCAATCAGATTGTGACACCTGCGGATGTAGCCGACACAGGCGAATCATAATCCGAATCTGTTGTATTCAATATTATTTGATATTTTGTGAACTGAAAGTGGTGCACAGCAATACTATGAGTTTACAAAATCAACTTCTTCTGGAGCTTTACAAGGATAAGGCGAGTGTTTTCACTATGCTGTTGGTTCTTCCTGAAAGAAAGGACATCCATCAACAAAGAAATCGTGGAATTTCGCACGGGGATGCCCATTGAAGAATATCTGGACAAATGCATCGCAAGTGTCCGGAACATCCCGGAAAAGAATTTAATCAGCGGACAACATTTGAACATTTTGTAGACAGATTCGAACATTTTGTAGGATAGATTTGAACATTTTGTGATGGAAAATCGGGGATTGTATGTCCGAATCTGTTGTATTCAGAATTTTTTATCTTTGCAGAGATTTGAACATTTTGTAAGGCAGATTTGAACATTTTGTAGGATAGATTTGAACATTTTGTAATGGAAAACCGGGGATTATATGTACGGCGCCAATTAGGAGAGACTCTTTCACGAATCAATGAGAAACGTGGTAAGTTACAGGTGATTGTGGGACCGCGACAGGTCGGGAAATCAACAATGATGGATCAGGTTCTTGAAAAAGTGACAATACCATATACCCTGTCCAAGGCCGACGGTGTGAATCCCCAAGACATCGACTGGATACATCGCACCTGGGAATCAGCGAGAAGTCTTATGCGGATCAACAACGAGGAAGAGCGCCTGCTGGTAATCGATGAAATCCAAAAGATTGAAGGATGGAGCGAAAGCGTGAAAGCAGAATGGGATTGGGACACGCACAACAAAGTGAACCTGAAGATAGTCCTGCTGGGGTCATCAAGACTGATGCTCCAATCGGGGTTAAAGGAAAGTTTATTCGGAAGATTTGAACTCATCAGGATGGGTCACTGGTCATATTCGGAGATGTCCGAGGCGTTCGGTCTCACTTTGGATGAATATATCTATTATGGAGGGTATCCCGGCTCTGCAAATCTGATTTCCGATGAAAAACGTTGGAAGAAGTACATCAAAGACAGTATCGCATCTCCGGCAATTGAGAAAGATGTCCTTCAGACAAGCAAAATATACAAACCCATCCTGATGAAGCGGTTGTTTGAACTGGGATGCAAATATTCAGCCGAGGAACTTTCCTTAACCAAAGTGCTCGGGCAGCTGCAGGATGCCGGCAATGTCACCACACTGGCTTCATACCTTGAACTTCTCAATCAATGCCAATTGATTTGCGGATTACAGAAATATGCCAATGACAATGCGAGGAGATACAACTCCGTCCCCAAGTTTCTCGTCTACAACAATGCTCTTCTTTCCGCGTTTCAACGAAAGTCATTCAATACGGCAAGGGAGAATCCTGAGATTTGGGGAAGATGGGTTGAAAGCGCTGTCGGCGCACATCTGCTCTCGCAAACGGAGGAAAATGACTTCAATATCTATTATTGGCGGGAGCGCGATGACGAGGTTGATTTTATCATACAGGCTGATGGGGAGTGCGTCGCCCTTGAGGTCAAGAGCGGAAGAAGAAGCATGAATAAGGGATTGCCCGAGTTCGCACAAAAATTCAAACCATCACACAGCTATATCATCGGAACAGGCGGGATTCCATTGGAGACATTCCTGAAAAGTTCAATAACGGATCTGCTGTAAAGCCGGTCTTCCCCACCTATGCGTAACTTTAAGTAACCTTAAAAACAGACATTAACAAACACAATGACCAAGAATCAGCGGACAACAGCAGCAAAAGCCTTCGCGGAGCGTT
>CAVDEO010000156.1:0-4521 GCA_963607915.1 bacterium | reverse complement strand
TCTCTGCGCCGGAGCCCCCGGCAAGCGTTCCGCTCTCCCGCACTCCAAGGTGATGATACATCAGCCTCTCGGGGGTGCGAAGGGACAGGCTTCCGACATCCTCATTGAGGCCAAGGAGATAGAGAAGTGCCGCGAAGAGCTCTACAACATCATCTCCGAGCATAGCGGGCAGCCTTATGAGAAGGTGTTCGCAGATGCTGACCGCAACTTCTGGATGACCTCCAAGGAGGCTCTCGAGTACGGTATGATTGACAGAATCCTCGGTAAGAAGGTCGAGACGGCTAAGAAGTAGTACAGGCAATGAACTCTACCGGAGACAAAATCATAGACACTATTCTGAGCAACTTCCGTGAGAAGGTGCACAGTGCGCGAAAGGCTGGCGTCCACATAGATATTGAAGATATCTTCGAGACGGCGGTTACCAGAACCGTGTACACGTTCACGAGGCAGAAGGTTGATGAGAAGGAAGTCAGAAGGCATATCTGGACAGAGGAAGAGGCGATCAGGGAGCGATGCCGCAAGATTGTCCTTGAGCTGGAGAAAAGGGACTGCCTTCTAGATATAAGGAAGACCGGTGTCGGCTCTCTTCTTGATGAGTTCGCCGAGAATTCCCAATACAGGATCTCCTACAAGCTCCGGGGCAACAGCACCGTGGGGATAAAGGTGACCATACCGTTCACCGGGCAGAAGCTTTGTTTCAACACATCTTTCAAGAAGGTCTTGAGCGACGGTTGGCAGGACTCCGTCCGTAAGGATATAGACGAGTTTATGGGTCTGGTTGACAGGCTCGGGCGCATACGGATTACGAACAGATAGGGGAGTAGGGTAGAGGACATAGCCTGCTTTCGCTCTGTGCCCCTGATTAGTTGTTCAGGGCGATGACCTTCCCCTGCATCGAGAGGTAGATGAGGCTCGCGTAGACCGTGAACCCGCCTCTTGTGAGGACATCCCTGTAGGCTCTCTGCTGAGGAGCGTAGTGCCCGAGGAATCGTTTGCTCTCAGGGTCGAGAACGTCCCTGTCCGCGTGCGGGAGGTTCTTGAAGTCCACAAGGACGCATTCCGTCTCGGAAGTGAACCACACAAGGTCAATGGAGCCGATGGTCATCTGGCCGTCGCGGAGCTCTCTGAACGGGAGCTCGTGCTCTATTCTGACGGCTTTGCCGTAGGTCTTCGCGAGGAACCCGCAGAGAGACTCAATGGATGAAATCACCGCCTCAGGGCTGGTCAGCACATCCTTCAGACTATGTCTTTCGATTGTCTGCACTGCAATCTTCACGCTCTCCGCTCTTGCAGCGGTGGGGTCGTAAGCGGCGAAGATGTTATGGATGCAGGTGCCGACCTCGTCATCCTTGGCTTTCGAGGCCTTCGAGATGAGTTGAGGGAACGGGTGCCCGTCGTCATTGAGGCAGGAGGTCGTCGTGGCCTTCACCAGTTCCTCGTCACCGATGAAACTCGGGGACACTCTCTTCGACTTGGTTTCGCTGCATGGAGCGACCTTCTCAAGACAGTCATAAGTCGGGGCGAGAGGCTCCGAAGGAGCATCCTCGGCAGCTATCTCACGGTAGAAGAACTTCGGTGAGCCGGGGCCCCAGATCTCCTGATAAGTGTTGCTGGCCCAGTTCTTTCCAATACTTGCTTCCCATCCTATATTTGGATAGGTCCCACGAAGGGTATCTGTTAAAAACCTGCAACCTTTGACATTACTATCAAATTGCCCCACTTCAACGAGAATATCTCTAGCTCTTGTAGTGCCCACATATAGAAGTCGTCTACCTTCCTTTATCTGGGCGTCAATGTATTCAGAATAGTTACCTGCTCCGGTAATTTTTTCTATGCCATTGCGGAGTTCGTCGGGAAGTTTACCGACATAATCATTGTTCAGGCGCGGGGAGTATGTAATGTAATAGCCGGGATAGAAATTATTGGCAGTTGGAACTTCTTTTCGTACAGCTCTGACATCCCAAAGGAAACTCTTGGATACCTGTTTGTCAGATAGCAAATCACTGCTCAATGAGAAGAGGATGACAAGAGGCCATTGGAGACCCTTGGATCCGTGATAGGTAAGGATGTTCACGCCTTCGGATGCGTATCCTTCCACCTTTATCTCTCCAGCCTCAATCTGGGATATGAACCCTTCGACGGTGGCGCTCATACCGAGCGTGAGGCAGTTGGCCTCGTAGTCCCTCGCGTTCTGGATAAGAGCCATGAGGTTGTCCTTCCTGGTCTCAGCCTCGCCCCACTTGGCGCAGGTGTTTAGGAGGTCCATACGGATGACAAGACCCCTTACGATACTTGAGATGCCTTTGTCGGAGAGTGACTCACGATACTCGTGAAGGAAATCCGTAAGCTTTTGGATGTCCTCATAGTCCTTTCCGAGGATATCCCCGAGTGAAAGGCCGCAGCAGAGCTTTGAGAGTTCTGCGGTGAGGAGCTTCGAGTCTCCGAGGATATAGTTGAGCATCAGAAGGACCAGACGGATCTCCAGCTTGGTGGCATCCGCAGTGCCCTTGATGACAATCGGGATTCTGTACTTGGTAAACTCGGCAGCAATTTTTTCGACATCGTTTTTCGTGCGGCAAAGCACTGCTATGTCGGAGGCTTTGATGGTGCGGAGCTCACGCGTATCCTTGTCAAAGACCTGTTTAATATCAGCCCTTCCGTCAAGGATGCGGCGTATTTCAGAAGCTAAACCCGTAATGGTCTCATCTTTGTTGGGGACACCGGGCGCACCAGGTTCTCCGTTCTTGCGAATCTTTCCAGGTTTGAGCGGGCAGTTCCAGTGCTGGAGGTTCGGGATGCCTCCGGGAAGCGACTCCGTTCTATGGGTCGGCTTAAGGACCACGTTCTTCCTGTCTATCTCAGGGAAGACCTTCACGAAGACGTCATTGGTGAAGTCAACGAGGGGCTTGAGGGAGCGTCTGGAGATATCCAGGGTGTCGGTCTCAAAACCAACTTCTCCCGCTTCCTTCTTTCTGTGGATATTGTCAGTCAGGGCCTGGACAAGTGATGTGTCACAGGCGCGGAATCCGTAGATAGCCTGCTTGGGGTCGCCCACCCAGTAGCTTCTCGTGACAAGGTCACTGAGACGGTCGAATATCTCCAGCTGCTTGGGGTTGGAGTCCTGGAACTCGTCGACGAATACGTACTTGATGCTCTCGCGGATTTCATCCTGCACGACCTTGTACTTCTCTTCCTTGAGCATAGCGAGGAAGTAGTTCTCCATATCGTTGTACTCGATGATGGAGTTGTCCTTCTTGTACTGCTCGAAGCTCTCGCGCCATTTCTCTGCGATGGTGAAGATACGGTTCGCACAGTCGCGGATGATAGCGTAGTGCTCGTTGGCGCTGCAGGTCAGGTCAATCAGCTCGAGAGTCTTACTGTGGCTTTCCGCGAGGTCGGCGATGCCCATACTGTCTGCCTTGGAGATGATCCCGGAGACGGCCTTCTTCCAGAAGTCATAGTCCAGACGGGAGGACATCATCTCCTTGAGGTCCACCTTCTCTGCGTAGGCGCGGAAAGCCGCGATGTCCTCAGCGGAGGTTGATCCTCCGAGAGTCAGGTTGATGTACGCCTCCTTGTTGTCGTCGTTCATCACCTCGCACTTGGCGCTGATGCCGAGAAGGTACCAGTACTTCTTGATATACTTGTATGCGATTGCGTGCACCGTGCCGATGGACGCCGCGTCAAGCTCGGTGGCCTCGGCGTACATCCCCTTCTCGAGGAAGCGGATGCGGGCGTTGCGCTTGATGTCGGCGGCGGCCTTCTCGGAGAAGGTCGTCATAATGACCTCCGATGGGGTGCACTCGTGGTTCTCCACGTGCTCCGCGAAGGTTTTGGTGAGGAAATATGTCTTTCCGGAACCTGCTCCGGCGTTAAGGTATTTGATATTCTTCATAACGTCTCTATTTGAGTCCTCCCTTCAGTGTGATGTTCTTGTCCCCGTAGGCCTTGGCCTTGAGGTCTTGCTTGTCGAAGTCATGCTCGAGCGGATAGAGATCCTGCTGGGCCGTATAGTCGAGGTCCGCGATTTTCAGTCCTTCTCCCTCCTCGAGGATACCCTGATGGAGCTGTTTCCAGCGGTAGACATATCCTCTGGCGGCCATATCGAAGATGTCCAGCGAGTCGTTCTGCTCGACTTCCTCTACAGCGTCATTGTCCATGAGGGTATTTTTCGGGGTGAAGAGAGTCTTTCTCGGGATAGCGTAGTATCCGATGAACTTGACTTCGCCGGCCGGGATGTCAATCTTGTTGCCTTCGGCATCCTTGCGGAATCCTCCCTTCTCGATGACCTTGCGGTAGACGGCCAGCTGAAGCTCGCGGTTCTCCTTGATCTTGCGGAAGTAAGTCTTGCCGCTGTTGTACTTGAAGTCGATGATGACGTACTTTCCGTCTTTCGGGTCCTTCAGCAGACAGTCGATCTTGGCATATACGGGGCCGATGTCGGCAAGTTCCGCTGTTAACTCATACTCGAACCCTTCGATGGTGAGGTCGTTCTCGATGATGATGCCTAGGAGAATCTCC
>CAVDEO010000155.1:0-4525 GCA_963607915.1 bacterium | reverse complement strand
CTAATTTTTCAATTATGCTTTTTATTTACCTCTTAATCTCTCTCAAACTTGTCAAAGAACTGTTCTTCGTTTCTTTTGAGCGTCTGCTTCGTTGTCCTCCCTCGCAGGTCGGTCATTACCGCAAGGTAACTCCCTTCCCTCCTCGGTCGTACGCCTCGCATCCATCTCAAAACAAATCAAAGAACTCCATCCCGTTTCCGAAATGGGCTGCAAAGATACGGACTTTTTCATTACCTGCAAACTTTTTCAAAACTTTTTTCAAATAATTTTCCGAGTCACATGGCATCGGCATACTTTGCCGGGATTTTCGTTATCTTTGCGTCTTGCATTTGAGATTTCTGGTCAGAACAAAGCAAATTCAGATATATGGAAGAAAAAATCCAGACATCGCTCCCGGAGAACGCAGGAAGGGAGCTTAAACCGGGCGAGGAGTATCAACCGCTGCTCTCGCCAAAGAAAAACTATCCTGAGGTCACGCCGTGGTCCGTGTCTGTCGGACTCGTGATGACCGTAATCTTTTCGGCTGCGGCGGCCTATCTGGGACTTAAAGTGGGACAAGTTTTCGAGGCGGCGATTCCCATCGCAATCATAGCCGTCGGGCTTTCGAGTGCCCTCGGGAGGAAGAACAGCCTCGGTGAGAATGTGATGATCCAGTCCATCGGCTCCTGCTCGGGGGCTATTGTGGCCGGAGCGATTTTCACTCTGCCCGCACTCTACATTCTCCAGGACAAGTACCCCGAACTGACGGTGGATTTCGGTAAAGTTTTCTTCTCCAGCCTGTTGGGAGGAGTTCTCGGAATTCTGTTCCTTATTCCGTTCAGAAAATATTTTGTCAAGGAGATGCACGGGAAATATCCTTTCCCGGAGGCTACGGCGACCACACAGGTGCTCGTCAGCGGTGAATCCGGCGGCAAGGGGGCCAAGACCCTGCTCGCGAGCGGTCTCATAGGAGGTCTCTACGACTTTGTGGTGGCGACATTCGGCGCGTGGAGCGAGACTGTCTCGACGACCGTGCTTTCGTTCGGACAGACCCTGGCCGACAAGGCCAAAGTGGTGCTCAAGCTGAACACGGGAGCGGCGGTGCTCGGCCTGGGCTACATCGTCGGGCTGAAATACTCCTTTATAATATGCTGCGGAAGTCTGCTCGTCTGGCTCATAATCATCCCCCTCATGAACCTCGTCTGGGGCGGCAGCGTGCTCGACTTCATGGGAACGGGCATCACGCAGACCGTGTCGGAGATGACCGCAGACCAGATTTTCAGCAACTATGCCCGCCACATCGGCATCGGAGGCATAGCCACTGCGGGAATCATCGGAATCATCAAATCTTTCGGAGTCATAAAGTCGGCTCTCGGACTCGCTGTCGGTGAGTTCCGCCGCAAGAAGAGCGACTCTGAGGAAGAAGTCCTGAGGACGCAGAGGGACATCTCGATGAAAGTGGTCGTGCTCGGCATCGTGGCGGCGCTGATTGCAGTGTTCATATTCTTCGCCTTCGGAGTGGTGGACAATCTGTGGCTGGCTCTTGTCGGGCTGCTGATTGTCGCGGTGATTGCCTTCCTGTTCACTACCGTGGCGGCCAACGCGATTGCGATTGTCGGCTCGAACCCTGTCAGCGGAATGACCATCATGACTCTGATTCTGGCGAGCATCATACTCGTGGCCTGCGGTCTGAAGGGCACTGCCGGGATGGTGGCGGCCATGGTCATAGGCGGAGTGGTCTGCACGGCCCTCTCGGTTGCGGGAGCATTCATAACCGACCTCAAGGTCGGCTACTGGATAGGCACCACCCCGAAGAATCAGGAGACCTGGAAATTCCTCGGAGTGCTCGTTGCGGCAGCCACGGTGGGCGGCGTGATGATGGTGCTGAACCAGACCTACGGGTTCACCGGGGAGAACGCCCTTGTGGCCCCTCAGGCGAACGCGATGGCGGCCGTGATAGAGCCGATGATGAACGGCGGGAACGCTCCGTGGCTGCTCTACGGGATTGGCGCGGTGATTGCCGTCGTGCTGACTCTCTGCAAGGTGCCGGCGCTGGCCTTCGCCCTCGGAATGTTCATTCCGATTGACCTGAACCTTCCGCTGCTCATCGGAGGAGCGATTTCGTGGTTCGTCGGAAGCCGCAGCAAGAAAGCCGAGGTGAATGCGGCGCGTCAGGAGAAAGGCACTCTCATCGCTTCCGGATTCATCGCCGGCGGTGCTCTTATGGGCGTGGTGAGCGCGATTCTGAAGTTCGCGAACGTGGACTGGCACATCGGCGCGGACACGGTCTGGGCGCAGTATTGGGTCGAGCCTGTCGCGATTCTGCCTTATATCGCGATTATAGGATATATGATACTTTCAAGTGTGAAAACAGACAAGAGATGATATGGAAAAGTTGATTGACAGATTTTTGAGATATGTGGCCGTGGACACGCAGTCCGACGAGAGCAGTGACACCCAGCCGAGCGCCGCAAAGGAACTGAACCTTCTGCGTATGCTCCGCGATGAACTTGAAGAGATGGGAGTCGAGACGACGCTTGACGAATGGGGATATGTGATGGCGGTGATTCCGTCGAACATCAAAGATGAGAATGTGCCCGCATTGGGGTTCATCGCACACGTCGATACGTCTCCGGACGCTTCAGGTGCGGATATAAAGCCACAGATTATCGTGGGATATGACGGCGGCGACATTCCGCTCCACGGAGTGCCCGGTCTTGCCCTGAAAGTTTCGGATTTTCCGGAACTCGCCGGATATAAGGGACAGACAATCATCACCACTGACGGGACGACGCTGCTCGGAGCGGACGACAAGGCCGGAGTCGCGGAAATCATGAACGCGGTGCAGTATATCGTGGAACACCCGGAGTTCAAACACGGGAAAATATGCATAGGCTTCACCCCTGACGAGGAAATCGGGCGCGGAGTGGTCAAATTCGACGTCAAGAAGTTCGGGGCGGAATATGCCTACACGATGGACGGCGGTGCAATCGGTGAACTCGAATACGAAAACTTCAACGCGGCATCGGCAACGGTGAAGATTCAGGGGCGGAACATCCATCCGGGCTATGCCAAAGGCAAGATGAAGAACGCCATACTCATAGGAATGGAACTGAACGGACTTCTCCCTGTCGAGCAGAGGCCCGAATTTACAGAGGGATATGAGGGATTTTTCCACATCGTCGGATTCACGGGGACTGTGGAGGAGGCGACGTTCACCTACATCATCCGCGACCACGACATGAATCTTTACGAGAAACGCAAGGCGATAATTCAGGACTGCGTGGACTTCATCAACGCGAAGTACGGCGCGGGTACAGCGAGCGTGGATGTCAAGCATCAGTACTACAACATGCGCAAGCAGGTGGAGCCGCACTACGAGATTGTGGAGACGGCGGTGCGCGCAATGGAGCTGGAGGGCATAAAACCTGTAATCCAGCCAATCAGAGGCGGTACAGACGGGGCCAACCTGTCATTTATGGGTCTCCCCTGCCCGAACATCTTTGCAGGAGGGCACAATTTCCACGGAAAGATGGAATATGTGCCGCTTGAGTCGATGGAGAAAGCCTCCAAGGTGATACTTAACATAATAAGCCTGTTCACTGAACATCAGAGGTAGCCTGAGATTCCGTGCGTCGGGCATCAGCGACAGTCTCGAGTCCGGCCCGCCGGAAACCCCTGCACAAAAACTGTTTTGACACAATGATACTCCGTAACGCAATCACGGTCACGGCTGCGGCTCTCGCACTGTGCTGCTCCTGCCACAATCCGGCCGACACCCACCGGTTCCGGAACGCGGATTTGGTTTTCGTCAAGATACCCGCCGGCTACAGTCTGGACGAAGGGACGATGTCAGAAGCCATCGCATCCTCCACTTCCGACTCGGACAGTTCCAGAATGACCGTGCACGTCGCCATACTCGAAGTGGCCGGTGATTCGACCTGGATTATCGATGCGACAATAAAACGCGGAGTGGCGAGATACCCGCTTGACACATTCCTCACCGACTTCAGGCTCAAGGACGGCAGCCTTCCGGTTCTCGAAGTCAAAAGACCGGATGTCAGCGGAAAACAGGCCGCTCAGTTCGTGGAGAACGCCAAGAAGTATATAGGACAGCCGTATGACGTGCATTTCCTTCCGGACAACGGAGCGATGTACTGCAGCGAACTGGTCTACAATTCCTTTGTACTGCCGGACGGCACACATCTCTTCAGGGAACGCCCGATGAACTTCCGCTCTCCGGACGGACAGATGCCGCAATACTGGGTCCAGCTTTTTGCGCTTCTGAATCAGGAAGTTCCGCAAGGCGTGACGGGCACCAACCCGCAGGACATGTCAGAAGAACCGTCCCTGCGTGAGGTCGGTCGCGTGGGTGCCATATAAAATGCGGGAATGACTAAAAAGTCCCGAAGGGACCGCGCCGGAGGCGCAAAATACCCCTGATAGGGGTCGCAGACATTAGTCTGCGGGGGTTAGGAAGCCCAAAAGAGAGGGTGACTAAAAAGTCGAAAGACTGATTAGCCACCCTCTCTTTTTGTCATCAGGC
>CAVDEO010000154.1:0-4619 GCA_963607915.1 bacterium | reverse complement strand
ACCTTGGCCTGGTCGGAAGTGCGGACAGAACCGCCATAGCCGCGATTGCGGATGTACTTGCGGTTCTTGACCTTTGCAGCGGTCACGCCCTTGGCGCTTCCGCTCATCTCCTCGAAGGCGATGGAAGGAATGTACTTCATGGTCAGAAGATTTTAAGGTTAAACATATGGGAAACAATGAAATAAAGTCCGATGAAGATGACAGCGAAGAAACAGAAGCCTCCTACCCTGAGCTTCGCCTGCTGCCAGGCGGTGAGTTTCTTTTCCACTTCAACGGTCACAGTCTGCACGCGGTCGCGGAAAACGATGGAATCCCGATAAACGATTTGTTTGTCAACAACGGCAGGCAGCTTGACAGGCTTCGTTTCCAGTGAGTGGTTCAGGACTCCGGCGGAAATCACAGCCGACGAAGCCGCAAACTCATTCTCCAGATGAGAAACAGTATCCAGCACTGCGACCCTCTCCACAACAATCGGCAGCTCCAGATAGACGGTATCTTTCTGGAACACGGTCTCAGTCTTGACTTCCACCCGGGTACTGTCCGAGGAAGGAAGCGTCCGGACAGTACCGCAAGCGGAAGCGGCGAGAAACAGAAGCAGTGGCAGAATAGCTCTCATAGGTTACGTATAGGTTGAAGCGGGTTATTCGGGTTTGTCTTGTTTATGCCGGAGCTCGTTCTCAAACTTCCGGAACTTCGTATCGTAGGAGGCCTTCACCCCCAGGATGGTACCGCACAGAATCAGCAGCTCGCTCACGATGCTCATGGCCGATGTGTCAATATGGCCCCGGGGCTCAATCAGGAACAGGCACACAGCCGCGATACCGACCCCTGCAGAGAAGCTGGCGATGGCGATTGCGCCCTGAAGCCGTGTGAGTTCCGTCTGTGCCATAAGTCAATTATTCGTCACTTCCGCTGTTCAGTTCCGACACATCCACTGCGATGAAAACCCTGATGAACTTCAGGAAGGTGGTCCCGGTATCTCCGGTGACGCCGTCCTTGCTGATGGTCAGCACACCGTTCTGGAGCGTTGCCGGATAGAACTTGCTGCCGTAAGTGTCTGAGATGTTGCCCGTGTAGATGACAGGCAGGAAATCCAGGTTCCAGCCCGTGAGTGCAGGCAGCGACACCACGATATCCTCCTCCGTATCGTCGAAGGTGAGGGAGGCAGCCGTCATCGCCAGCATCGCCCAAAATATAGACTTCACGCACTGCACATCCGCCGACTCCAGCGCCCCACGCGTCACGCTGGGCGTAATGGAAAGCGCCGAAGGCAGGCTCACCTCGCCCGTCACATTCACCGAAATGAAAGCATTGAGGAAGCAGATGGTGTACTCTCCGAGAGCCTCATACTCCAGCACCGGCATGATGCAGAGCGTCTCGCCGTCATCGAACCACGCCTTGGTGACGGTGACATCGTGCGCTCCGTCCTTCGTATTCAGCACATACACCGCCGTCTCATGGGTCTTGCCGATACCAAGGTCTTGGAAAGTCAGCCGCAGCACCCCGGCCGCCAGATAATTGACATCTGTCGCGTCCACGGTGAACCTTCCGTTCAGGATGATTCCCTTCCCATGCTTGTAATAGCGGAAGGATATGTCAGAGGGGTTGACCCCGAAATTCGTTGCAGTTGGAACTAACATGGCATCAGTTGCTTACAGGTTAAGAAATCAAAAACGCCGCGCCGGTATCGGAAAGGTTCACGGACACATTGTTCTGGCCGGTGAGATTCGTCACGCGGACTGCCCTCTGCGAAGAAATCGTGGTCAGCTCCACAGTGTCAAGCTGGAGCCAGAGGCCGGAACCCGTGAGGCCTTTTCCAACCACGAACATCTTGAAGTCCGGCATCCCGGCAGGGACGGAAGCAGGGTAAACGGTATGATAAGTCTGGCCGTACTTGCCCATATAACCGGACATATACGCCAGCGAGGGAGACGGAAGCAACTCCAGTTCGAAGTTTTTCATCTGATCTGTTCCGCTGCCTTTCGCCGGATTCTCCGCAATATGGAGCCGTCCATCTACATCTACGATTGGTTCGCTGTTCCTGACGAAGAAGCCGAACAGGAACACATAATTGGACGTATTGGAGAAGCCGTCGTTGCGCTCACCATTGGCCATCGTCCAGAAGGAATCCTTGATATGGCACTCATTCACGCCTCCGGCGAGAGTGTTTTGGTAGCAGGACGCCATTGCAAGAGGGATGTCAATGTCAACATCTAGCGGGAATCCGTCGATGAGGCAGCGCCAGTCCGTACTCCTGCCGGCGAAGGTTGCCCCGGAGACTTCAAGGTGCAGGAACACCCAGCGGTCATGAATGACGCAGATGTTGTTCGTGCCCCAGTTCACGTATTTCGTCCCCTGCTTGATGATGAGGGATGTCGTGGTACCCTTTGCGGTATTCGCGCCCTGGGCGAGTTGGCAGTAGAGGCTCTGGATGTAGATTATCATCTCCTCATGCTCGTCGAAGGCCGTCAACTTCTCGATACACAGGGTGTTCTTGTCCTTCACCCAGGACTTGAGCACCGTGCCGCCATCGGAAATATAGGCATAGCCGGACTTGGTGCCCCTGTCCACGTAACGCATCATTACGCCGGTCTCCACACTGCGGTCAATGGCGAGGTCGGGGACGGTGATTTCAAGCACATTCGCAGCCTGATACGCTGCATTTGTGGTGTTGTAGGTAAACTTGGCATTCAGGACAATATAATTGTCCGCCTGGTAGCCCTTGAACTGAATTGTCCCGGCTCCGAAGTTATTTGATATGCTGTTGAACATGGTGCGAATCTCCTATGGCTTAATAGAGTACTCCGGTGCCGAACACCTCGGTAGGCTTGATGTACTTGCCGCCACGGTGCATGAAAGCAATCTGTCCCTTGCCGGAACGGTTCATCGTCTGCACCTGGAACGATTGCGGATGCAGGGAGCCGTCTTCTCCTGCTCCACGGGCCAGAACATAGAACATTCCTATGCAATCCGCCGGAAGGGCCTCGTCAAGATAGGCGTAAGAAGATTCCACATTGCCATGTCCGAGGCTCATTGTGTCGGTATAGACTGCCGGCGAGTCCGTGGAGAAATCCACATCGATGGACGAAACATGCTGCTCCGTATCCTCCTGGAGGTCATCGTCAGTAACTCTCATCCTCTTCTGGTACGAACTCTCGCCAGATACGACAACATAATCCTGCTTCACAAGCCCAGCAAACCCCGTTGAAGTGTCCAGCCAATATGTCTCGATAAACACCTTATCCCCGACTACAGGCTCCACTCCGATAGTCTTCAAATACAATTTTGTCAGATCCGCCTCGCCCCAGTCATCCTCGGTGTCAGAAGAAATAATCACAGTCTTTGACCAGCCAGAAGAAACGCCCGCAGACTGCGACCCGGACATCTTCACCACCAGCTTATATGGCGAACTCTCATGGGTAATTCCCCCGAAAATGACCAGCTCAGGCGTGATGGAGACCGAAGTATATTCTACATTCGGCACCGCCACATTGTTATCCGGAGCATCCGAAATAATCGCCTCCCCGGCCATCACCCTGTTACAATTCAGCCGAATGTACTGGTTCAGACCCGAAATCTCCGCCTTCTCTCCCAAAGAGGTTGCGCCGGAAGACTTTTCCGCCAGCCGGTCCCAACCCGCCATCTGCGTAGCCGACAGCTTCGCCCAGCTCTTGGAAATCTTCGTCAGCGACGCCCTCCGGGCGAGCTGCGCATTCGTCGCCAGCCCTGTCGGCCAGCACTTCAAGGAAAGGATGCTACGACCCGCCATCTGGCGAGCCGTAACACCCTTGGCCGAGCCGGAGAAACCCCCGAAAGCGATGGAAGGAAGCGCTATCATAAATTAAGTTCAGGTTAAGTTCATTTTCCGTAACTATTTGATTCAAATTTACTTAAAATCAGAATCTCGGTCAATCCCCTTAACTTTCGCCTTTACAACAATTTGACACTTCCGCCCACCTACCAGACTAAAACAAACCAAACTATACCCAAACCGCACTTCAACTTTACACCTTCGCAAAAAATTGTCAAATTCAATTTCTGTTTTGTTCTGTTTGATTATCGTTTCTTTTGGTAAAGTTCACTTTAGCCAGAAAGGTGTAAGCCACACTATACCAACATATTGCGCCAAACGAAAAAGCAATATACCTTTGTTCCAGCGCTATTAAAAGTACTCACACAACCGGTTGTGTTTTCATTAACCCCTAATCATCAAATCCATGATTATCGAGAACACAACACCCCTAGCCGCCCTCACCGTCGGCTACCTCCAAGAACTCCTCCGGGAGATCGGCATCGCCACCAAGGCACAGCCCCAGCAGGCAACCCAGAAAGAAGGCCGCCACTTCGTCTACGGCCTCAAGGGAATCCAGTCCCTATTCGGCATCTCCCACCTCACCGCCCAGCGCTACAAAGACGGCTTCCTCAAACCCGCCGTCATGCAGCTCGGCCGCAAAATCGTCGTAGATGCCGACATGGCCCTCGAACTCTTCAAGACCCACAAGGATGGAAACGACCGATAGCCTCAATCCCATCGAAGCCATCACGGCAACGGTGGAAGGAAACGCGCACACGGACACCATCGGCATGCTCGCCATCAAGAAGGTCAACGACACCCTCTT
>CAVDEO010000153.1:0-4663 GCA_963607915.1 bacterium | reverse complement strand
GCGTCTTGTCCGATTTCCAGACGTGCGGGACGAACGGGGATACGAGTATGAGGTCAATCCCCTGGAATGCAGCCCTTGAGCTGCCTATCAGGCGTGTGCCGTCAGTGTCGAGGACAAGGTTGATTTCATATTCCGAATGGCAGTGTATGGGGTAGTCGAACTTGGCATCCTCGTGGTCGAGGACGATGAAGAGGTCGTCTTTCGAGACGGGAGTGATCTCCTGCTGGACTTCTCTCATATCTTCTGTGAATCAGTTGTCCGATAAGCGCCTGTCCAGCATCCACGAAAGGAAGTCCTTCTCGGCGAATGCGTTGTCCCAGCTGTTGTGCCACACTCCGGGATATTCGACGTATTCGACTTCCGCCCCGGCTTCCCTGAGAGCGTCGAAGGCCTCGCGGGAGAAATGCACCGGGACGGTCTCGTCGCAGTCCCCGTGGAAGAGCCGCACTGCCGTCGGCCCGCTGTATCCGGAGAGCCTTCCGATGTTCACTGCGCCGCAGACAGGCTCGGCCGCGGCGAAGAGGGAAGGATAGCGCAGCATCAGGTCAAGCGTACCCATTCCTCCCATTGAAAGTCCTGTGCAATAGATTCTTTCCGTATTCACGCAGCCTGAGGCGACAAGGGAGTCGAGCAGTTCCTTGACGGCCCTGAGCGGGACGGTGATGTCCGCGTCTTCAGGGAATGTCCTCGCCGCGCACTCTTCCGGAGTCGTCGGGCGGACTATGTCCACCCAGTAGCTTTCCTCCGGGCATTGCGGGGCGACGATTATGACATCCTCAAGTTCCGGAGACTCGAGGAGCAGGGTTTTCCCGTGGTTCAGCTGCGCCTCGTTGTCGCAGCCCCGCTCTCCCGCTCCGTGCAGGAAAAGCAGCAGCGGGCGCGGGGAGTCTCCGCAGTTTCCGGGTATGAAAATCCGATATGGCAGGCGGAAGCCGTCCGATGCGTTGAAATGTCCATATTTCAGGGTTCTCGGCTGTGCCGATGCCGCGAGAGCCGCGCAGAAAAGCGCGAGAGCGGCGGCGATGCGGTTGAAGAAAGTGCTCATATACAATAAGGTATGTTGTTTCCCGTTCGGGATTCCGGCTGTGGCCCGACCGGATTCTCGTTCAGCTTGTGAGGCGCTGCAAAGATAAGTCATAAAAAGCATAATACTGCACGCTGTTTCAGAATAGTATCAACTATCAGCCGTAAAATGTACAATACTTCTGAAATCATCTGATAACTTTGCAGCGTGAACTGTTATCCAAGCCGGAATGACGCCGGCAATCGCCAAAACTTCTGAAAAATGGGCAATCTGAAAATCATAGACGTGGCGATAGTCCTCCTTTATATAGTGTTCATAGTGTGGTGGGGACTGAAGCACGGGAAAAGCAACGGTACAGGCTCCTACTTTCTCGCGGGAAGGTGTATGCCGTGGTGGGTGGTGGGCCTGTCGCTTTTCGCCGCGAGCATTTCGAGCACTACGCTGATAGGCCAGACCGGCGATGCCTACGCCACGGGGATATCCGTGTTCAACTACAACCTCACCGGAGTTCTCGTGCTCGTGTTCTTCGCCGTCTTCCTGCTTCCGCTTTATGTCAGATCCGGCATATACACCATCCCGGAGTTTCTCGAAAAGCGCTTTGACAGGAAGTCGAGATACTATTTCTCCACCGTCTGCATAATCGGGAACGTATTCCTCGACGCGGCGGGTGCTCTCTATGCGGCGGCGCTGATTCTGAAACTGATGTTCCCGGCCGTGGACCTGCAGGTGTTCATCATAATCTTCGCGGTTCTCGCCGCGTCCTACACCATCCCGGGCGGGCTTTCCGCAGCGATAAACACGGAACTGATTCAGGCGGTCATACTCATCGCCGGCTCCATAATATTGATGGTCTGCTGCTTCGCCGGCGGCGGGGCGGAATATCTCGGAGGGCTTATGGCAGATGGCGATATCGCGATGAAGCTCATACGGCCTCTGGACGACAGTTCGACTCCATGGCTCGGGCTTATCGTCGGGATGCCGATACTCGGAATCTACTTCTGGGCGAACAACCAGACGCTCGTTCAGAGGGTGCTCAGCGCCGAAAACGTGAACGAGGGCAGGATAGGGGTCATGCTCGCCGGTTTCCTCACGCTCACGACACTCGTGCTGTTCAATATGCCGGGCGTGATGGCGCGGAAGTTCTTCCCGGGACTCGACAATCCGGATATGGTCTATCCCGCGCTCGTGATGAACATGCTTCCCGCCGGTCTCCTCGGAGTCATGCTTGCGGCGATGCTTGCGGCCCTCACATCGACGCTGAGCGCGATACTCACCTCCAGCTCCACATTGTTCACGATGGATTTCTATTCGAAAATCGACAGGAACGCCGATGAACGCAAGCTTGTCCGGGTCGGGAAAATAGCCTCTCTGGTCATCATTACAATCGCCGCGCTGTGGGCCCCGAACATCGGGAAATTCGGCTCGCTGCTGAAATATTACCAGGAAATGCTCTCCTACATCTCCCCTCCGATAGTCGCGACTTTCCTAATGGGAGTTTTCTGCCGCAGGACCAATGCCAAGGGCGCGTTCTCCGGTCTGATTGCGGGACTTGCGACGGCCGTCGTGATGCTGTTCTTCAGGGAAAGGATTTTCGGAGATATGCACTTCCTGCTGATTGTTCCGATTCTGCTGCTTTTCAGCGCCGCAGTCATTCTCGTCGTGAGCCTGTGCACTGAAAAACCGGCTGCGGAGAAACTTGAGAACACCACTTTCGACGCCGGAACCTTCAGGGAGGAGACCCTCGCCCTGAAATCCGTGAAATGGTGGAAGAACTACCGTCTGATGGGGCTTGCGCTCGTCGTGCTCTGCGCGGTTCTGCTCATCGCCTTCAGATGATGCGACCTCGGGGGCTGTCACGAAGTGACTGGGGGGGAGAAATTAAAATTGGGGTGACTTTTTAAGACAGGATAAACAAATTATATAAAATCTATGAAACTGGAGAAATACGCAGGGAACCCGATAGTCGTTCCCGATGCGGCGACGGAGTGGGAGAGCCTGGTTTGCTGCAATCCCGGGGTCATCCGGGACGGCGGGAAGTTCTATATGCTCTACCGCGCCGCAGGGAAGGATGAGGGACACGTCATACGCTTCGGACTCGCGGTGAGCGAAGACGGATTCAGGTTCAGCAGGGTCTCGGAGTCTCCCGTCTTCGGGCCGAGCGCGGACGGATATGACAGCGGATGTGTCGAAGATCCGAGAATCGTGAAGTTCGGAGAGAATTTCTATGTGACCTACGCCTACCGGCCGATGGCTCCGGGACGTTATTGGACTTTCCCGCACGATGTGGTGCTCAAGCCGGAGTGCGACGCTTTCGCTCCGAGGGCGTGGAGAGACAATCTCGGAAATTCGGCTCTTGCAATGACCAGAGATTTCAGGACGTTCCGCCGTCTCGGAAGGCTCACCTCCCCCGTGCTGGACGACAGGGACGTGATACTCTTCCCGGAAAAGGTCGGAGGAAACTATGTGATGCTGCATCGTCCGAAAGAATATGTGGGGAAGGAATACGGAACCGCCTGTCCGTCGATATGGATTAAATTTTCCGACGACCTTCTGGACTGGGAGGACAGGCCGGGCCACCTTCTGATGACAGGCCGTCCGGGCAGTTGGGAGGAGAAAATTGGGGGAGGCGCGCCTCCGCTGCTGACGGAAAAGGGCTGGCTGATGCTCTACCACGGAGTCGCGTCCGGGGGGACTGGCGAGTACAGCGCCGGAGCTGCCCTGCTTGACAGGGATAATCCGCTGAAAGTCATAGCAAGGAGTCCCGAGCCTGTCCTCGTGCCTGAATTCGACTACGAGACAAAGGGATATTACTCCGGAATCGTCTTCCCGACCGGAAATGTCGTCGTCGGGGAAAAGCTTTTCGTCTATTACGGGGCCGCCGACAAATATGTCGGAGTGGCGACCTGCAATCTGAACAGCCTTCTCGACTATCTCATGGAGGAGTGCCGGGTTCAGTAAATTTTCATACGACCAGACAACATTAAAACACAATAAGCCAATGAAAACAGGAATCATTTCGAAATTGTTCTGCATCGCCGCTCTGGCGACTGCCGGACTTGGCGCTGCGGAGGCGCAGACCCTCGACATAAGGGGGAAGGTCTCCGATACAGGGGGAGAACCCGTCATAGGGGCTTCCGTGATTGCGGGACAGAACCTCTGGGCGGTTACTGACGGGCAGGGGCTGTATTCCATTTCCGGGGTCGCACCGGATGCCGTCCTGACCGTAAGCTGTCTCGGCTATGAGGAACAGAAAGTCGGCGTGGGCTCAAGGAGCGTGGTCGACATCGTGCTCGTCGGGGAGACTTCCCTCATCGACGAGACGGTGGTAATCGGCTACGGAAAGATGAAGAAAAGCGACCTCACCGGCTCCGTCGCCTCAATAAATCCGGAGAAGATAGTCGTCACGCCGGCAAACAGCGTGGAAAGCCTGATGCAGGGGCGCATCGCCGGAGTGCAGGTCATCAACTCCTCACAGGACCCGGGAGCCGGCTCGACCGTGAGAATCAGGGGGAATTCCTCCATAAACGGCTCGAACGCGCCGCTTCTCGTGATTGACGGATTCCCTTACGGGGATGCAGGCGAGCTGAAGCAGATAAACCCGCAGGACATCGTCTCGATGGAGGTGCTGAAAGATGCGTC
>CAVDEO010000152.1:0-4682 GCA_963607915.1 bacterium | reverse complement strand
CACAATTGAGCGGGACGGCGTGACAATCAATGCCCTTCCAATTTGGAAGTGGCTGTTACAATCTGCCAATTAGGCCGATGCTGTACAGACGGCATATAAAAGGGAGGGCGGACGAATCCACCCTCCCGGCATCTCTTAAGTTAATCTTTTTTCTTCCCCGTTAATCGAGGCAAGATTCAGTGCCTTACGGCGAGACTCAAGAGTTCGCCGCAAGCTCACGCAGTGAAAAAACGCAAAATAGATTCAACCATATTACATTTGCTTTTAAGGATTTAGAGTCCTCAAAGACTCATCTCTGCTCAGCCGCCTGCGACTGCTTACAGAGCGCAGTGCGCCCTATGCCTGTACTTCCTCCAGTACATCCAATTCAAAAGTACTGTGGTGAAGTTGGTCCTCTTTGTCGAACCATTCACACTCTGCCTTACTTTCAACCGGAGCTCCAGCAACAATCTTGTATGGATACTGCTTGACGGTCATGACCGGGCCTCCTGACTTGAGGCGAACTTTGTCTCCTTGTTTCATTTTGTTTGATTTGTAATTGTTAATAATGTTGTAATGCTCTAAACACAAGCACTTTATCATTTAGAATACTTGTCAATGGCTTCCCTAACCTTGGCGGCCAGTTCCTTGTCAGAATCGTCATAGGCGATTTCAGAGCCATTCCACGCGCCTAGTTCAGTCAGCTCCCTTATCAAGGCAGATAACTTCTCTGCATTGAAATTTCTTGGATTTAACATACATTTATGTCTCATAACAATTTAATTTTGTGATGTTTGTATTATGCTATTCATCTTTTACGCAACGAATTGTTCTATCGTCATTAGTGCCGTTATCCTCCACGCTCACACTCTCCCAAAATCCATTAAAGGTGCTTATATCCAGTTTTAGCCTATATCCGTCATCTAAATATTTATAGGAGGTGCTTCCATAGCGCGCTGACATACTAGAGGCGCTTTTCTTACCCCAGCTGTTTTCTCCTATATTTGTAATAGGGAAAAACACAGCATTGCCACTTTCAGAAAAGACAGAATCTCCAGAAAGCCAGAACCCGTATGTTCCATAAAACTGCTCAACTTTATAATTCTCTGACACTTTCTCCAATTCGTAGGCAGTTGGCAATCGCCATCCATCGGGACATATGGTTTTTTCCTTGATGTCATCAAAATTGTACTTTTGTCCGCACCCTGTTGAAGAATATGCTCCTACATTCACCAGACTCCAGCGCATGCCGGCAACAAGCAAACCATTGTGTATTACGGAGATATTAGGTTTATTCCCGCTGTAATCTATGGCACATAGGTTTTCGTTATTCGTTAAATCAAGAGACTGCAACTCGTTATTTTCGCAAAAAAGAATCTTGAGCTTCGGATTGCATTCTAAATTTAATGATGTGAGACTGTTTTTACTGCAATCAAGTTTTTCGAGGCTTGTCATTTTATCAACAACTCCGTCAAGTGTGGTGATGTTCATTCCCGAGATGTTGACATCCTTTGCATTTTCTACTTCGGCCAGTTCCACCCCGACATCTCCGTCTGTGTCGAAATTATTCAACAAATATTGAACAAACTTCAGTTCCTCGCCACTTGGTGTGAGTTTGACATAGTCGGAAATGACATTTTTAGTCTCCGAAGTCACTTTCACGACAACAGATGAAGATGTGTTGTTCACAATGAAATCCTTGTTCAGTCCCTCGGCGGAAACCGTCACGGACAGCACGCCGTTCTCGGCGGCAGCGCCCTTGACCTTCAAATCGACGAAGTCGCCGGCTCCGGCCTTGGTGAGGGTATAGACCGCCCTGGCGGAGAGAACCGACTCCCAGTTGGCGGCGATTTCGGACGCTGCGGAAGCGGGATGCACGTCGAAGCGCAGGGTGACGTCGCCAGGAATTATGTCAAGCGCGTCGCGGGTGTATTCTACCCGCTCGGCCCCGTCGGCATATCTCGGGATGTACGAAATCGAGGTTATCTGACCGACAATCTCCTCAAGCCGCGACACCCTGTCCTCCAGAGCGGCGACCCTTGACTTGACCGACTCCACCTCGGTCTTGAGACCGGCTATCTTCTCCTCGACCTTAGCCACCTCCGAGGCAATCTTCGCCGTTACAGTTCCGTCATGCTCGCCGATGGCCTTGGCTATGGCGGCGGTGTAGGCCTCGACAATCTCCGTCCTTGTCGCGTCGAGCCTCGTCTGAAGAGCCTGGATGTCGGAGGCGTTCTGCGCGATTGCCGCGGCGTTGCTCCGGATGGACTCCGCGTTTTTAGCGATAAGTGATGCGTTCGAGGCTATGTCCTTCGAGTTCTGGAGAACCGTCTCCACGCAGTCCTCGACTCCGCTGTCCTTCATCGCGCTGTGAAGCCTCTCCATCTCCCCGAGCCTCTCGCCGTTCTCGGCAATCAGCTTCTGATTCTCCTCCGCGAGCTTCTTCACAGCAGCCAAATCCTTCGTGTTGGCGGCGATTGCCGAGCTGTTCTTCGATATGTCCGCCGTGTTCTGACTTATGAGTATCGCGTCGTCGGCAATCTTCCCCGCGTTCTCCGCCACCGACTGCGAGAGCGATGTGAGGTCACCGCGGAGACCCGTAATCAGGCCCGCGTTTGCCGAAATCTTCCTGTTCGTCGCCGTCTCAAGGTTTGTGATGAGGGTCGTGAGATATGCCTTGTCGGAGTCCATGCGTCCCGTGAGCTCCGTCCTCATCGCCTCAAGCTTCGCGTCCGTCTGCTCGACGGTATAATATCCGGCAAGCTGCTCGCTCACCCACGACTTCATCGAGGTCTCAAGCCTCGTGATTTCCGTGGCGACGAGCTTCGTGTAGGCATCGGTGAGCTCCGACCTCAGCGCCGAGATGTCGCTGCCGAGCTTCTCCGTGAGCGAGCCTATCTGCTGCCTCGTGGATTCGTCGAGCGAGGAGAGCGACTTCGAGAGCTCCTCCGCCCTGTTGGTCAGACGCACGTCCATGTTCATCGTGTAGGAGTTGAGGGTCTCGAACTGCGTCTTGATGCCTGCAACAGTCTCGGCGAGCTTGTTCTGCTGCTCTATGGTCGCGAACGTGGCGTCCGCCCAGTCGCGCACCTTCCCGTTCTCCGAATCCACATAGCCCCGAAGCTCCTCCGCGTTCTTCTGCAGTTCCTCGTCCTTGGCCTTCAGCTCCGCAATCGTTCCGTTCAGTGTCTCAAGTTCTCCATTCATGAGCGTCTTGTATGCCTCAAGCTGCGCTATGACGTCCGCCTTCGCCGCATCGACCACTCCGGAGAGTTCGGTCTTGTCCGCCGCCATCTCCTCGCGGAGCGTCTTCTGTGCCTCCGTTAGGGCGGCGTTCGTCTTTCCGAGTTCCGCCTCAAGAGCTGTCTGCTTTTCTTCGAGTGCGGTGATATATTCCCGAAGCCCGGCGTCGGTCTTTTCAAGTTCGCCGATGGTCTTCTGGATTGAGGTCATCTGCTCGTCGATTGACGGTATCCTCGTGTCCTCCAGTTCCGAAATCCTCTGTTCGAGGGAGTTGATTCTGTCCTCCAGCTTCCCGCAGGAGGCAACGATGACGGCCGCCGACAACGCCAACGACGGCAATAGTCCGATTCTTTTCATAGTCTGTTTTCCATGAATCTTGCTTCGCCCGCGACTCCGCCGGACGTTTTTGCACAAAAAGAAAGTGTGGAGTCGAAGCCTATCGTACTGGAGGCTCTGGTAAGCCTAAGAAACAGATAAACCGCGCAATACCCCACACCCGTATATGCGATTACCTTACGATAACTCACAGTGATACAAGGTGAAGAGTGAATGCCTTATTCCCTGTTCCTTTTTTGAATTTACCAGATTCCCAGTACAGGATAAAAGCCAAACACTTTCATCAATATGTCCGTCACCTTTCGATGATATGCAAAGATAGAAAATGTTTTCAGTTTATGGGGTATTGCACTGCAAATTTCGATTGTTCTACAGACATTTACCCAACCATAAGAATCATTACATCCGCTTCCCAATATTTTTATTTTGCAGAAATTTGTTTTGATTTACAAAATATCTATATTTGTCTCAAACTTCATGGAACATGAGAATCATAGCAAGGTCCAAGATTGTAGAATATTATACTGAACATCCTGATGCCAAGACGGCATTGGAAGAATGGTTTGTGAAGACGAAACGGGCAGAATGGACGTGTTTCGCAGACATCAGGAAATCGTTCAACAGTGTGGATAATGTTGGAAACCAGCATTATGTATTCAATATAAAAGGGAATAATCATAGGCTTATCGCTGTGATTAAATATACCATTCAGACAGTGTTCATCCGCTTTATCGGGACGCACTCGGAATATGAAAGGATAGATGCAACAAATATTTAGAACTATGGCAAAGATTGAAAACAAGGCAGCATACGACGCGACGATGGCAAGAATTGAAGAACTCCTGCCGTTGGTTAACGACAACACGCCAAAATCAGACAAAAATCTCATCGAACTGGGACTTCTGTCCGAATTGGCTGAAGAATATGAAGAGAAAAACTATCCGATAGAATCGCCGTCACTAATTGACATGATGAAACTCAGGATGTTTGAGATGGGGCTGAACCAGACAAAACTTTCTGAATTGCTTGATGTCAGTCCCTCTCGCATAAGTGACTATTTTTCAGGCAGAAGCGAGCCGACATTGAATGTCGCTCGAAAAATCAGCACAGAGCTTGGCATTGAT
>CAVDEO010000151.1:0-4859 GCA_963607915.1 bacterium | reverse complement strand
TGACCTGAGTGAGAAGTTTGGTGGGAATTTCAAGCGAACGGTTATAAGATTCTTGCTTCTCCGCAAGTGTATTTGAGGATGATATGATTCTATCCTTGACCTCTTCCAACTTCTCGATTGATGTTGTGGCAGACTCGAAACTATTGGCTGCCGTGACGAACTTGTCCAGCGTGACTATCATCTCTTGCTGGCGAAGTGTGTTCAGCAACTGGCTCTGTTTCTGAATATTTTCATTGACGAGCGTCATATCGCTGCCCATCTCTGCTACAGCCCGGGTAAGAATCTCTGCGTTTTCGGCAAAAGTCCCCTTGAACATATCCGTACACTCCCGGAATGCGCCCTTGAACTCGTCAATGACAGTACGGAACGAAGGCTCAAACTTGCTGATGGTACTGCGGAGCCGATTCAAGGAAGAAGATATGTTAGTGCCAAGTGCAGGAATGACCTCCATCTGGAGGAATTCGAAGAAATCATCTTTTTGTGCATCAACTTTCTTTTGTACCTGACTTGCCCTGACATTGTTGATTGTCATCAGAACCAGACCGACCAGAGATGTTACCATCGACACGATGATACCGCCGATAAGTTCTTTAATCATCTGGTCGGTGATGCCGCCATCGCCTTCACCAAGACCGGAACTGAAGCATTTCAAGCCGATATATACGCCGAAAAAAGTACCCATAAGGCCAAGATGTGTCGGGACGGATATCTTCGACGTAGCATAGTCATACAAGGCATCAATACGGCGCTCCGTTTTGTCTTTAATAATGGAATAGTCTACGGCTCCGTTAGTTTTTCTGATGTAGTCATTTATTTCACTGACCATCTCCCTGACATCGTCAGAACCATCAGGTTCTTCGATGAGGGTGATAGTGTCGTCTTCGCTACGGGCACTCCATTTCTTCGAGGGGAAAAACTGTCCCAACTCGCGTAATTTCAAGAAGGTATGATAAAAGAAAGCTACCTGGAATACGGCAAAAAAAGCAACCGTTACCCAGGGATATGTATTGAGAAAGTGAAAGATTACCATAATTAACGCTTGTAGGTACTTGTCAGTTTCAGAATTGCTTCCACAATCGGTAAGAAGAATAGAGTATCGTTGAATGGTTCCTGAGGCGTATACTTATCCAGGACCTCGGTCTGGAATTTCGACACGAGAGCGTCCCTGACAACATTATCCACAACAGCCTGCATCTCTACGGAATTCACCTTTTCAATAACGGACAGCCTGATCAGTGAGTCCAGAACCTCCTTGTAGATGCCGTTCATTCTGGCAATCTCGCCGGCAAGCTTTTCTTTCATCCCGGAAGAAAAAGCAGCATTGACCGTTTCCACGTCTTTGTATTTACAGGTCTCCCCATCTCCAAGGTAAACAACAGGTACAGGTTCGGTGGCATCTGCACCGTGGTAAAGTCCCCCGTAGCAGGTGCTTTCCTTGCGTTCGTCCGGGAGAATCAGTTCTATGTCGGAGATTTCCCTGCCATAGACCTTGGAAACAATGAGTTCGGTAATCTCCTTGAGATAAGGCACTGTATCGGTAATGTAATTGTCAATATATTTGCTGCCGTTCCCGCTGAAAATAATCGTTCGAGGGGAAGGTAGTTCATAAGCCTTGAACAGGGACGCCATGTAATATACAAGTGCCGTATAGTGATAAACGAATGTTGAAATGTGGTCGTTATGGAGTTTCCTGGAAATACCGGTTTCATTGTCGTTACTGATCCAGAGGTTGATGATATCTCCGGTAGAACAGCTGTCGGATTTCAACATCGATTCGTACAAATCTTGCAATTCACTGTTATTGAAGCGGATCGTGTCCTTGTAGTGGTTGAATATGCCGTTATCTCTGGCATTTGTAAACTTGTTGTATCCATTTTCCCAAAGCACATCGCAACCGAAATGGACGGAATTCGCAATCTGAGCCTTACCGTTGGCGTAGTAAACAATATCAGTAGAGCCGCCTCCTATGTCCATAACAACGACTGATTCCACGCTTTGGAATGCTGACTTTGTGGCGAAGTAATAGTAGGGAGCTTCCGATTCGGTGTAACAGGTCAGTTGCCGGTCAACTGCATTCAGATTGAGGATGTTCTCTGCTTCTTCCTTCCAAATCTTATCAAAATTCTTACGGAGGCTCTCTTTGAAACTCAATGGTCTGAACCATATGAGTTCTGTGCCGGAAAGAACTCCGTTTTCTTGAAGGATATCAGCTTTGATGAGAAGGAGGATTTCACGGATGAACACGCGGAGATTACTCGCGTCTTCCGCCCACTTGATATTCGTGATAACCGTCTGGTTTCCGGCGCTGCGGAATTTCTCATAGAAGAAGGCGATGTTGCTGTTGTCGAAGAGAACAGGCTGGCTGACATTATTCCCCGTAACGCATAATGCTGTGCGAATCGGAAAACTGTACGTTTTGTTGCCGATGAGAGCGGGGACGAATTCTGTTTTTGTCAGAGTTTTGAACGCATCAGGAATCTTGTCTTCAATTCGGGCAATCAACCCTCTCTGAGCCGTTTTATCTTTGGCATGAAGGTAGCTGACTATCTGCTTTTCCATCTTCATCTGCTGAGGCTCAGTCATCTTTCCGGCCTCTCTTCGAGAGATATATGTATTGGAAGTTCCCAGATCGATGGCATAAGCAAACTTCTTCTCGGAGCGTACAGAACTATCCCACTTGGGAATGATGGCGAACGGATAAGTTTTACCCTCCAGATTCAGTTCGGCACTGATGGCGCGGAAAGGTGTATTGAACAATTCGTAATACATAGTACCGCAGTCATTCACCATGTCCTGTTGTGAACGGATAACCGGATTTTTCACGCCGTTGTCGAAAGTGTTGTCTGTCGCCGTAGCGATGTGGCGGTATTTTCCCTCATTATCAACATCATAGAACTTAAGGGAAAGATTGTTGACTGCGAAAGTCTTGTTTTCGTTGGAATCCGCTCCTGCCACCATCACCTTGAAGTAGTTGTTTTCTTGCGGCTTGTATGACAATACATTAGGGAATATGGCGAGATCGAAATTGATTTTCGACTTGTCAAGATCAAGGACGAAGCCTTTGACTCCAACCTGATTTTTGTCGGTTGTATAATAGCGCCTGTGTATCGTGCCATTGCAGTTAAGTATGACATCAATATCGCCATAAGATTTTATTGTTCCGCTAATCGACAAGCTGCCATCTTTCAAATGTTCAATACCTGCCTGTGTCAAGGGAAGCAAGAAATCATAGTCCCTGTCAGCATTGTCAGGGGTGAAGGAAAGTGTGACGAATTTCTCTGAATCAATTCTATACGGGAGCCTGATGATTGTATCGGTGAGATAATTGATAACGTCTGTTGCCTTACTGCAGTAAATCTGAATGCCGTTCACAACGAGTTCGGAGTTATCTATGGAATACACCGGCTCCAATTCATCGCCGGGCCAGCGATTCGTAATCTGAGAATCAGCGGAGAATGCCTGTATGTAGTTTCTCAGTTCTGTAAAGCGTTTATCGATTGATGCGCCGCCCGAGAAAAGTTTATTGTACATATAGTTCTTGAAGTCTGCGTCTCGATTCTCGAAGAGAAGAACATCCTTGAAGTATTTGCCTTTTCCTTTGCGCTGAAGCGGTAATGTATTCAGTGTCTGATATACATCGCCTATAAAAGCTCCTTCCGTGCCTGCCACTGCTACAGTCTTCAAGTCAAGGTCAGGAGGCGTAATGAATCCGGTCATCGGTGAACTCGTAGCCAGAAGACATTCTTTTCCATTGTCTTCAAGGATGATGAAGAAAATTTTGCGGGAGGCTTCTCCAAGGTCCTCCTTGAAATAGCTTTCGATGACATTGCCAAGGATTGGGACGTCATTCTTGAGCACCTTCATCTGGTCGGCATAATTCCATTCTTTAATGACAATCCTGCGGTTTTGGGCCTTCCAGCGATTCTCGTGATATTTGAGATTGTAAAGAAGTTCAAATACATCAAGTGTATTGGAAACCAGATGCTCGTAAGCCTTGCCTGCGGTTTTATTTACCGGATCAAGTTTCTGCTCCAGCACACGGCGGAATGCCTCTTTAAAAATAAAGAAACGGGCAAAAGGTGTCGGCAGTGCATTCAGGGCACCGCAGTTGTCGGTACGCTGCTCTCCGATCTTACCTAAATCTGCAGCGGTTATTCGACCCTGCTCGGCAGACCATTCGAAGTTATTGGTGATGCCTCTCTGTATGATATTGATATCTATGCTGCTCATGATTTGACTATGGATTGCGTGTAAACATTGATGGCCTTGTAGGCGAAGTCCAGAAAATAACGGAAGATAATGTTATGACGCTCGCCGTTACCCGTGTTGCTGGCTTTGATCATTTCCAACAGATAGTAAGATTCATCCTTGCCTTGCAATGAATGTCCCTTTATCCAATCGGTCAGCTTATCAGAGCCGGCACCGTCCAGATTGAGAGGAGAAAAGCTGCGAGTGTTCTCAGAAAGCTCCTTATACCACTGACAAAAACCTTCAGTGAACCGACTAAGGGATTTGAAGCAACTATCACAATAGAAGTCCCTGTCCATCTTTCGTGTTTTCTTAAGAGGAAACTGGGATTCTTTGGGAAGAATCTCAACCAAACGATTCAGAAGCATCATATCTGCTACATTCTTGACGATACCATTATATCCTGAACCAAGGGCAGAGAGATCTAACGCCACTTTATCATCATAGATAGCTCGGGTTAGCGCCTGCGGCGCATCAGGCTTCGGTTTTATTAAGAAGTCGAAAAGAGCCGTAGCCGCAACCAGCTCTATAAAGTGGGCCTTGTCATTCTGTTCCTTTTCGTTATTCTTGTAGTTCGCCCGAAGGGTCTGCTCTCCTACATAGTATAGATA
>CAVDEO010000150.1:0-4919 GCA_963607915.1 bacterium | reverse complement strand
TCACCCGTTGTAGTAGTCATACATCTTGTTGCCGCGCTTCCAGTACAGGATGAGAATCAGTCCGAAGAGCATGCCTCCGAGATGGGCGAAATGGGCTATTCCTCCGCCCATGCCGGTCACGCCCGTGAAAAGTTCTATGGCAGCGAAGATGATGACGAACCATTTGGCTTTCAGGGTTATAGGTGGGAAGAGCAGAGTCATCCGCGAGTCCGGGAACAGCATCGCATAACCCAGAAGCAGACCATAGATTGCACCTGACGCACCTACGGTCGGGGTCATGCAGAGAGTCTGGATGGAGCGGTTGGCCGCAATCGCGTCGGCTGCCGCCCCGGTGTTCACGATGTGCTCCCAATGCAGACACTGGAGCCATTCAACGCCGGTGTGCAGGGCGGCCGCGCCGAGACCCGTCACGAAATAGAACAACAGATATTTCTTCGGACCCCAGACCCTTTCAAGCACGCTGCCGAACATGTAGAGGGTGAACATGTTGAAGAATATGTGCCAGAAGTTCCCGTGCATGAACATGTGCGTGACGAACTGCCACCAGTGGAAATACCGGGATTTCGGATAGAAGAGGGCGAAAGTCTCGTACATGAAGTCGGGACGAAGCTCCGCGATTATCCAGATGAGGAAGTTTATTATGATTATGTTTCTCGTCACAGGAGGGATTGCGCTGAGGAATCCGCGTCCGCTGTCGTTGAATCTGACTTGCATTCTGTTGTCTTTTGTTGTGCCGGTGATTCTTCTGGCATTCAGCCCGGAATCCCGGCCCGTACGATTAAAATTTTCTGTCAAGCTCGTCCGCCGGAATCACCGCCATTGTCTTCCTGCCGGCCGCCGTAAATTCCGGATTGCTGCTGGCCATCAGCGCGTCAATCAGCCTCCTCGCTTCGTCCGTGTTCCGAACCCCGCCATAGCCCGAGGCACCGAGCACAGCGAGTTTCCCCGCCATGTCCGGACGCAGGAGTTCGGACATCGCCGAATGGTTGTCCTGAAGGAGGAGAAGCAAATCCCCTACCATAGCTTCCACGCATCCCTCGTCCGAAGAATACCCTGCCGGAACGGCGTTCACGACAACGGAATCCGTCCCGAACGGGGCGATGTCGAAACCGAAGCCTTTGAGAAGTTCCGCATTCGCCTCCACAATCGGCACATTCTCCACCCCGACCCTCACGGAAACCGGAAAGAGCAGAGTCTGGGAGAAACTTTCGGAATCCTCTTCCCGGCGGGCGCTGATGAAGCGGTCGTAGAGAATCCTCTCCATCGCGCGGCGGGCGTTCACCACGAGCAGGCCGGATTTGGAGTTTGTCACGACATACTTGTCCTGAACTGTTATGAAGCCCCGGGTGACGCTGAACTTGTCCTCGAAAAGCCTGCCGTAGTCGTCGTGCCGGTCGACATAGGCGGATGTTTTGAAATCCGCGAATCCGGCTCCTCCGAACGAATCAGGTTGGTTCCGGTATGCTTCAGAACCCGCCTGCGTCCGGCTGTCTCCGAACGAATCAGGTTGGTTCCGGTATGCTTCAGAACCCGCCTGCGTCCGGCTGTCTCCGAACGAATCAGGTTGGTTCCGGTATGCTTCAGAACCCGCCTGCGTCCGGCTGTCTCCGAACGGGTCCGGCTGGTTCCTGAAGCCGTCATTGTCGAAGGGATTGTAGTCGCTCACCGGCATCCGTGGCTCGGAAATTGGCCGGTACTCATCGGCGTTGCCGCCCACCGCAGGAAGTTCCGGCACTGACGCAAGGTCGAAGTCTATGGATGCCGTGCCGAAGGAATTCTTCCCGAGAGTCTCCCTCACGCAGGCATAGAGCGTCTGGAACACGAGAGAATCGTCCTCGAACTTGATTTCCGCCTTCTGCGGATGGACATTCACATCGACACTGTGCGGATCGACTTCGAGATATATGAAATAGGTCGGAGTCGTCCCTTCCGCAATCATACCCTCATAGCCCTTCATCACCGCCTTGTGGAGATAGGGGCTGCGGAAATATCTGCCGTTTACGAAAAAGAGCTGGTTCCCAAGTCCCTTGCGTGCCTTGTCCGGCCTCCCGATGAAGCCCGAAACCCGCATTATCGAAGTCTCAGCGCAGATGTCCGTAATTTCCGAGGCGACTCCTGCGCCGACAATGTCCTGAACCCGGAATTTCAGCGACTTGGCAGGTTTGAGGACATAGACCTCGCGGTTGTTGTGAATCAGAGTGAAGCTGATGTCCGGACGCGTGTAGGCCACATGCTGAAATTCCGTCACGATGTGCTTGAGTTCCACGCTCTCGGACTTGAGGAACTTGCGGCGTGCGGGGACATTGTAAAAAAGGTTGCGCACGGAGAAGTTCGAGCCGACAGGAGTTGCGGTCTCGATGACCGAAAGCAGCTGCGAATCGGCGAAGTCCACCTGGCAGCCCACCTCGTCCTCCGCCCTGCGCGTCTTGAGCGTGACCTCCGCCACGGCCGCAATTGAGGCGAGAGCCTCCCCTCTGAAGCCGAAACTGCGGATGTTCATCAGGTCCTCGGCGGAAGAAATCTTCGAGGTGGCGTGACGCTCGAATGCCAGCACCGCCTGGTCTGGAGACATTCCGCAGCCGTTGTCGATGACCTGAATCTGCGTCCTCCCCGCGTCCTTGATGATTACGCTGACCTGCGTCGCCCCGGCATCGACGGCGTTCTCCATGAGTTCCTTGACCACGGAGGCAGGCCGCTGTACGACCTCTCCCGCGGCAATCATGTTCGCTATGTTACTCGGCAGTACCCTTATGTCCATACTATGCGAGAAGCAGCTGGTAATACTTGGCAATCAGATAGATGACGACAAATGCCAGAATCAGCGTCACCGCCCCGATGATGCGCTGCACCTTGTTCGCCCCGCGAGTTTTGGAATATTTCCCGTTCCGCAGACTCCCCCTTATGTAGGAACCGGGGGCATAATTCTTCTCCTTCGTCCCGTCAACATCCCCGAATTTTTCCTTCAGCGCCTCTTTCTCCTCGTCGTAGTAACGCGGTCTGTAATTGAAGACCCTGTGTTCCTGAGTTCCGAAGAATCCGAAATTGAATAATCCCATAATCCCGTCATTTTCAATTGAGACAGTCCGTTCTGAAGACAGGTCAAATCCAAAGACATATCAAAACAGTCCGTCCCGAATACACATCCTGCAAATTTAAGCATTTTTCATTATTTTTGCATCCGGCGGACGGGGCTCGCGACAAAAGAATATTCCGATGCGGTCCGTCGGATGTCGGAGATACATATGGGGATATGAATGGGAATGGGAATGAGAATGGAAATATGAATGAGAGAATGAGAATGAGAATGGAAATATGAATGAGAATATGCATGGGGATATGAATGGGAATATATCGGGAATATGAATATGGAAGACATACGGATTGGTCAGGGATATGACGTGCACGCGATTGCGGAGGGGCTGCCGATGTGGCTCGGAGGCGTGAGAATCGACGGTCCTGCGGGCTTTGTGGCACATTCCGACGGAGATGTGGCGATTCACGCGCTGTGCGACGCGATGCTCGGGGCGCTCGCCCTCGGAGACATCGGAAAACATTTCCCTGACAGCTCGGAGGAGTTCAGGGGCATCGACAGCAAGCTTCTGCTCGCAAGGGTGAACGAACTGGTTAACGGACAGGGCTACCGCCTCGGAAACGCCGACATAACCATAGCGCTGCAGTCCCCGAAGCTCGCGGGATACATCCCTCAGATGCGCGAGACGCTCGCGGGCGTGCTCGGCTGCACTGCCGACCGCATCTCCGTCAAGGCCACGACAACCGAACGACTCGGCTTTGTGGGGCGCTGCGAGGGGTGCGAGGTCTGGGCAACCGTACTGTTACGGGCCGAATAAAAGGCGGTCTGCTGCGTTGCACGGTTTGCCAAAATCCTCACAATAGAAAAAACTCTCTGAAATTCAGAGAGTTCGTCGTTTTGTAGCGGGACCCGGAAATCAGAAGGGACACTACTCGTTATAAATCAAGTCAAGCCCCTGGTTTTTATAAAACTTGAACTTGCGGTCGCTCGTTATCAGAGGCAGATGTTCAGTGAGAGCCTGTGATATTATCACGTGGTCACTCGGGTCATGATGCTCATCCTTCTCGTTTATGCGCAGCCGCGAGTATGTCTCCATGGTCTCGAAGCCGACAGACAAAATCGTGATGAAATACTCATCTGAGATGGAGCGAATCAGGTCGGTTGCCGTCCTCCAGCGTTTCGTGTTGAAACCGTTGCTCCTGTAGGCGACGACAAGCTCCCTGAGGGATTCCATGCTCATGCAGAGTTCCGTGTCATAGTCACTGAGAATCGACGCCACATCGGGAGAAAGGCGTTCCTCGTCAGAAATCATGAAAACGAAAATGCAGGTGTCTATCAGAACGCGCATGACAGGCTATCTGTAATATAGAGTCGGGTCATTGACCTTGACGGTTCCCCGAAACTTCAACACTGCTTCCCAAGTCTTGTTATACCTCGGTCTGTCCGTCCGGGCAGCCGATTTCTCTTCCGAAACGGCCTTCTCCGTCTTTGTTGTCTTTTTAGTTGTTGCCACAGTTCAGTCTCCTAGTTTATAAGTCTGCCCAATATAGGCAATCATTTGTTTGACAAGAGTTTCTCGATTTGTCGCCAGGCAGTTTTTATAGTAAAAAAAACCTTTTACCGCCCAAAGCGAAGTACGCAAAGTAACAAAGAAAATATCAGAGATACAAGGACTTTCACGAAAATCTTCACACAAAAAAGATGAAAAATTTACTAATCAGTTTGGGCAATTACACCCCAAATCCAGGCAATCATACCCCATATTGGACAAGAAAAAAAACTCTCTGAAATTCAGAGAGTTCGTCGTTTTGTAGCGGGACCCAGGATTGAACTGGGGACCTCATGATTATGAATCATGCGCTCTAACCAGCTGAGCTATCCCGCCATC
>CAVDEO010000149.1:0-4942 GCA_963607915.1 bacterium | reverse complement strand
CTCAGGAATCTTTGAAATCAATTCTTTTGCCATTATATATAAGGTTATAAAATTAGTAATCCTTAAAAAATAACTTTATAATCTTTGTTTGTCTTTTTGGTCTATATTTCTTTTCTCATCGGTCATGTACCTCCAGTACACTCTCTCTTCCAAAAGAAATCTATCCTCAAAAATCCCGTGCAAATCTCCACCAATTTATTTTTTAACGCTTACTTAAATCTTTTTTAGGGCTGCAAATTTAGCAAATCTTTCGTTCATTCCTACATCGCAACCCCCGACATGTCACTCAAAAAGCAGATTTTCGTCCGGATGGATGCGGTCTATGCCGAGATGCGTGTAGGCGAGTTCCGTCACTTCCCTGCCGCGCGGCGTGCGCATTATGAAACCCTCCTTTATAAGGAACGGCTCATAAACTTCTTCGAGCGTCCCCTGGTCCTCGCCTATCGCCGTCGCGATGGTGTTCGCTCCGACAGGACCGCCCTTGAATTTGGTGATTATGGTCTTGAGAATCTTGTTGTCAATGGAATCAAGCCCACGCTTGTCGATGTTCAGGGCGTCGAGCGCATATCTCGCAATCTCAAGGTCAATCACCCCCGTTCCTACAACTTGCGCGAAATCCCTGACACGGCGCAGCAGCGAATTGGCTATACGCGGAGTCCCTCGGCTTCTCAACGCAATCTCGTAGGCCGCAGCGTCATCGATTGAGACTTTCAGAATCCCCGCACTCCTCTCCACAATCTTCTGAAGCGTCGGAGTGTCATAGTATTCCATCGCGCACTTGATTCCGAAGCGCGCCCGCAGAGGCGAAGTCAGAAGACCGCTGCGGGTCGTGGCTCCGACAAGTGTGAAAGGATTGAGCGACAGCCTGATGGAACGCGCCCCAGGACCTTTGTCCACCATTATGTCGATTACGAAATCCTCCATCGCGGAATAGAGATACTCCTCCACGACCGGGGAGAGCCTGTGAATCTCGTCGATGAACAGCACGTCCCCCTCCTCAAGCGAAGTGAGCAGTCCGGCGAGGTCTCCGGGTTTGTCGAGCACCGGTCCCGAGGTCACTTTCATGTTCACGCCCAGTTCATTGGCGATGATGTGCGCGAGCGTCGTCTTGCCGAGTCCAGGAGGCCCGTGGAAAAGCACGTGGTCGAGGGTCTCCCCCCTCATCTTCGCCGCCGCCACGAAAATCTTGAGGTTTCTGATTATTTTGTCCTGTCCCGAGAAATCTCCGAGTTCCTGCGGCCTTATTATTCCGTCAATTTCCTTATCTTTGCCCGCGCCGGCATCGCGCGGATTGAAATCTGTCTCCATCGTCCGGCTAATTTTGCACAAATATAACAAAAGAGGAATATATTTTTATTTTTCATGGATGATGATTTTAGGGCTGTCAATATGTTGATAACGTTTACAAACGTTTATATGACAATATCTTCGTTCTGTTGAAAACTGTTGATACCCCTTTCGTAAATCATGGAATAAAAAATTTGACATTCTGTTGCTTTTACGGAATATGTCCGGTTATATATGATTTCGGCTGATTTCAAAAAATAGTTTCAATTTTGTTTCAACAGGCTTATGAACCTGTTATCAACAGGAAAAATGGATAAATTGTCAATAAGTCAGAAATCCGTCGCGGAACTTGCGGAAAAAATCGAAAAGTCGGATGAGACATTCTGTTCCGGGCTCTTCCTTTCGGCGAGATGGTTCGTCGTCTCGCAGGTCAGCCGTCCCGGGATAAACTTCATCGTGCTTCCTGACAGGGACTCGGCCGAGTACTGCTCGTCCGACCTCTATGACCTTGTGGAGGGAGACCGCGTGTTCTTCCTTCCCGATTCTGGGCGGAAGATGGAGAAGAGCAACTACAAATCGTCGCTGAGCGTCCAGAGAACATCGTCCATAGGACAGATGATGGAATATGACGGGAAGCGGCAGCTTTTCTTCGTCACCTATCCGGAAGCTCTTGAAGAGTCTGTGGTCAAGGGCGGCGACGCGCCTGTGATGAAGATACGCTCGGGGGAAGAATACGACAGGGAACAGCTCACTGAGAGGCTTTTCTCAATGGGTTTCACACGCGTGGATTTCGTCAGCGAACCGGGGCAATATGCCGTCAGGGGAGCGCTCATAGACATATTTTCATATTCATTCAACAATCCCTACCGCATCTCTTTCTTCGGAGACGAGGTCGACGGCATCAGCGTTTTCGACTGCAACACGCAGCTTTCAAACGAAAAACTTTCCGAAGTTGAGATTTTCGCGGACCTTTCGGCGGAAGGGGATTCGGAAACTTCGTCCGTTCCTGTCACCGCCATGCTTCCGGAAGGGACTCTCATATGGCTTGACTCTTCGGACATGTACAAGGACAGGGATTTCTACGCCGGGCTGCTTAAGTTCCGCCGCGTTTTCCTTGAGGTTCCGATTTCGGCTGCCGGAGCGGAACCGGTGGCATTCAGCATAGCCCCGCAGCCTGTTTTCAACAAGAATTTCGAGCTTCTGACGGAGGACATAAAGGAAAAGATTCAGAACGGCTACAAAGTATGCATCTTCGGAGAGAAGCGTTCCCAGCTTGAAAGACTCAAGAGCATTCTCATTCAGAACGAGGGGTATCTGCCGGAATTCATACCTTCGCACAGCATACACGCCGGGTTCATAGACCGGGAGGATAAGGTCTGCTGCTACACCGACCACGAGATTTTCGACCGTTTCCACAGGGTAAGCCTGCGCCGTACCGTCGAGAAGAGCGAACAGCTGACAATCAATGATTTGACTTCATTCGCGATTGGGGATTACATCGTCCACATTGACTACGGAGTGGGGATATTCGGGGGACTCGTGAGGATGAAGGACGACAAGGGGCGGATGCACGAGGTTGTCAAACTCACCTACAAGGACAACGATGTCGTGTTCATATCCGTCCACGCCCTCCATAAGATTTCCCGCTACCGCTCGAAGGACGGCGAACCTCCGAAGATATACAAGCTCGGCTCGAAGACCTGGCAGACGCTCAAGTCCAATGCGAAGAAAAAGGTAAAGGACATAGCCAAGGACCTTATCAGGCTCTATGCAAAAAGGCGGGCTTCAAAGGGATTCGCCTTTTCTGCGGACACTTTTCTCCAGACGGAACTGGAATCTTCCTTCATGTATGAGGACACTCCGGACCAGGAAAAGGCGGTCCAGGCCGTCAAGAGGGATATGGAGGACAGCTGCCCGATGGACAGGCTCGTCTGCGGGGACGTGGGCTTCGGAAAGACCGAGGTGGCGATAAGGGCGGCGTTCAAGGCGGCTGCGGACGGGAAGCAGGTAGCGGTGCTCGTGCCTACGACCATTCTCGCCCTCCAGCACTACAAGACATTCTCCTCCCGCCTCAAGGATTTCCCCTGCAACATAGATTTCGTCAGCCGGCTTCGCACTGCAAAAGAAATCAGCGACATACGCCAGAGGCTAAAGAGCGGCTCCATAGACATACTCATCGGAACACACAAGATTCTCGGCTCTTCTTTCGAATTCAAGGACTTGGGACTGCTCGTTATCGACGAGGAGCAGAAGTTCGGAGTGAGCGCCAAGGAGAAGCTCCGTCAGATGAAGGAATCAGTCGACACTCTGACGCTTACCGCAACTCCGATTCCGAGAACCCTCCAGTTCTCCCTCCTCGGCGCCCGTGACCTCTCAATAATCTCCACTCCGCCGCCGAACAGGATTCCGGTGCAGACCGAAATAATGCTCTTCGACGGCGATGAAATCCGCAAAATCATAAATTACGAGCTGAACAGGGGCGGTCAGATTTTCTTCCTGCACAACAAGGTGGAGGAACTCCAGTCGATTTACGACATACTTCACAGGCTTGTTCCTGACATGAAAATCTGCATCGCGCACGGTCAGATGGAGGCAAGGCAGCTGGAGGACAGGATTCTCGACTTCATGGCCGGAGACTACGACCTGCTGCTCTGCACGACCATCATCGAGAACGGACTCGACATCCCGAACGCCAACACCATCATCATCAATCAGGCGCAGAACATAGGTCTGAGCGACCTCCACCAGCTGCGCGGGCGTGTAGGCCGTTCCAACCGCAGGGCTTTCTGCTACCTCATAGTCCCTCCCCTTGTTTCCGTCACAGAGGATGCCCGCCGCCGGCTCAAGGCCATAGAGTCGTTCTCCGACCTCGGAAGCGGCTTCAACATAGCCATGCAGGACCTTGACATCCGCGGGGCCGGCAACCTTCTCGGAGCGGAACAGAGCGGTTTCATCACCGACATGGGCTTCGAAACCTACCAGAAGATTCTCTCCGAGGCGATGGAGGAACTCGGGGTCGAGACCGGACTCAGTTCGCGCAACATGAGCGAATCGTATGTATCCGACTGCACCATCGAGACCGACCAGATTGCCCTCATCCCTGATTCCTACATAAGCATGACCGCCGAGAAGATAAGGATTTACAAGGACCTCGACTCCATAACTTCCGACGACGGTCTTGACAGGATGAAGACTCAGCTCTCCGACCGTTTCGGACCTCTTCCTCCTGAACTTGAGAGCCTTATGGAAATCGTGCGCATCAGACATCTCGGGGAGAAACTCGGATTCGAGAAGATTATCATAAAGAACGGACTGTTGATAACTTTCTTCATTTCCAATCCTCTCTCGCAATACTACAAGTCGAAGACTTTCCAGCGCATACTCGAGCGTCTCAATGAAAATCAGAGACTTTTCGACCTCAAGCAGAACGACAACCGCCTGCGGATAGTCTCGCGCAATGTTCCTGACCTCTTCGAGGCTTATTCGCTGCTGTGCAGGCTCAAGTAGCTTCCGCCTGTGTTTTCCGCCTGTTTCTGACGGTTTTTTGACGGCTTGCCGAAAATTATTAAATTTACCGCCCGAAATTTCTGATATGTAAGGTTTTTCCGGAACAATTTTCTGATATGTACGATTTTCCGGAACAAATGAGATTATA
>CAVDEO010000148.1:0-4998 GCA_963607915.1 bacterium | reverse complement strand
CCGTTGAGGGTGAAGTCCCCGCCCGGAGTGTAGTAGTAGTCGAAGGAGTGGGTGATGTCGTCTGCGCGGCTGAACTGATACTGGAGTATTGCCTCCACATTGCCGTCCGCGATGGATTTGGAGTAGGAGTCTGAATATTCCTTCTCCAGTGTGTAGCCGAGTTTCTCCACCTCTTCCGCAGCCGCAATCACGGCATCGTACCGCTGCGCGTAGAGCATAGCCCTCGTAAGGAACGCATAAGCCATCCCGCAGTTCAGACGTCCGTTGGCGGAAGCCTTGGCTGGAAGATTCGCCGCGGCATAGTTGAGGTCGTTCTGAATGAAATCCCAGGCTTCCTCCTCGGTGTTCAGCGCCCGGTCGGTGCTGATTGCCGAAAGATCCTCATCATATATGATTATGTCCTTGTAACGCTTTACGAGGTCGAAGTAGATGTAGGCGCGCATAAACCTCAGTTCACCCTCGAGACGCGCCTTGTCTCCGTCGGACATCTGCCCGTATTTGTGGAGATTGTTCAGAGCCTCGTTGGTGCGGCGCACCATATTGTAGCGGGACTCCCAGTAGCCCATATAGGCGTCGACGTAGGTGGCGGTGATGGTGGTCGCGTCCCCGTAGGCGAACTCGCTCGGTATGAAGCAGAGGGAGTTGTAGTTGTAGGAACCGTATTTCATAATGTCAGTCAGAGCCTCCGTGAGCCCGACGACGGACTGGTTCGCCAGAATGCTGTAAGTGTAGGAATATATGGAATTGACAGCCCATTCGGCGTTCGCCGTGCTTTCCCACATCACTTTCTCCGAGACTCTGTCTGTCGGGGTCATATCAAGCACTTTCGTGCAGGAGAACAGACCGAGAACCGCTCCGGAAACCGCACAAGCTTTGGTAAGTATGTTTTTCATATCCGTTTCCTCCTTTTAGAAAGTTAATGTCAGGCCGCCCATAATCAGACGCTGCTGAGGGTAGTAGCCGTTGTTTGTGCTCGGAGACTCCGGGTCGATTCCCTCGGGAAGACCGTCGATGGTGAAGAGGTTCTGCCCCTCGACGAAAAGCCGGAGAGTGTCAATCTTGAGCCTTTCCATCCATTTCTTCGGGAAGGTGTAGCCCAACTGCGCGGTCTTGAGACGGATGTATTTTCCGTCCCTGAGCCAGAATGTCGAGCCGAGTCCGTTGTCTCCGCCGTGTCCGGTGGCTCCGAGAGTCAGACGAGGGAAGGTGCCGTCCGGGTTATAGACGCTGTAGGCGTTCTCCACGAGGTAGAGCGGAGAGTTGGCGTTCTCCTTGAAAGTCTGCGTCCAGACGGTGTTGTCGTCGTAGCCGTTGTAGTATGTTCCTGTGAGGCTCACGTCGAAGAGCGCTCCGCCGGTGAACTGCGCGCTGAGGTCGAAGCCGTACCACGCGAGATTCAGGTTGAGTCCGTAGGTGAGCTGCGGACGGTTCGTGCGGCCGACGCGGGCGCGGTCGTCGGAGTCAATCTTGCCGTCTCCGTTGAGGTCGACATACTTGATGTCTCCCACGCAAGGCCGTGTGCCGTACCAGGCGGAGTTGTCAATCTCCTCTTCGCTGCGGTAGAGTCCGTCCGCGATCCACGCCATTATGGAGCCGTAGTCGGTGCCGGTGACCTTCTGGTATTCCGGGATGTTCGGCTGATCCTGATAGATGATCCAGCGGGTCTTGGCGTAGGTGAGGCTGGCTGAGATTCCGTAGTAGAACGGGCTGCCGGCAAGCGTCACGGTGTTCTTGTGCGAGAGCATTATGTCGATACCCCGGGTGTCTATCGCGTTGTTGTTCACATAGGACGGATAGTAGCCTCCCATCGAAGGGGAGAAGTTCGATCCCTGGGCCGTGAGAATGTCGTAGGTGTAGTTGTAGAACGCGTCCACCTCGGCGCCGAGCTTGCCGCCCCACATGTCGAGGTCGACTCCGACATTGTAGGAGAGTGTCTTCTCCCAGGAAAGGTCCGGATTGGCCACGACCGAGGTGTAGTAGGCCGGACTGACCGAAGTACCGCCGGACAGAGGATAAATAATGTCGCTGTCGCGGGAATAGGTGCTCAGGTAGGCGTAAGGGCTGACATTGTCAGTTCCGAGAAGGCCCACCGAGGCGCGGAGCTTCAGCTCGTCGAGATACGGTGCGTTCTCGAACCAGCTTTCCTTCGCCATATTCCAGCCCACGGACGCCGAAGGGAAGAAGCCCCAGCGGGTCTTGCTCATACCGGCGAACTTGTAGGAACCGTCATAGCGGCCGGAAAACTCGGCGAGGTATTTCTCATCGTAGTTATAGCGTGCGCGGAAGACATAGCCGGCGGAACGGGTGGCGTTGCTGCTGCCATAGACCGAACCTTCGGTCTGAGTACCGTAGCTCAGTTCCGGAAGCGACGCGAAAGTCAGATTCTTCGCCGCCGCGCCGAGGCCGTTGGATTTCCAGTCGCGGATTTCCACGAGCGCGAGAGCGTCGACATTGTGTCTTCCGAAGGAACGGGCGAAGTTTATTCCGGCCTGACCGGTGATGCGGCGTGACCAGTAGCCGCTCTCCTGAAGGGTGTTGCCCGAACCGTCACCGTTCGGCGAGGTCACCTTATTCCAAGTCCAAGCCCCGGCCGCACTGTCGTAGGAATTCGACATCAGATAATATGGGGTGTAGAGGCTCTTGTAGCGGGAGGTGTAGCCCTCATAAGAGCCTGAAACCTTGAACTGGAGACCTTCGAGGAACGGAGCGTCATAGGAAAGGGACAGGTTCGCTGTCAGATCCATAGTGTTCGTGCCGCTGTTGCCGGACTCGTAGAGAGCCGCGAGCGGAGACTGCGGAAGAGAGGTGTTCTTCTTCGTGGATGCGGTGTAAAGTCCGTTATAGGTGCGCGGAAGATACGGATGCATCTGTATGGTCTGGTTGGCGATTGAAAGCCAGCCGCTCTCGCTGCTGCTGCCGTAAACCGAGCTGTCGCCCGCTCCGGCGGAGTAGTAAGGAGCTGACTGTTCGCCGATTACTCCGGACACGCCGAGCGAGAAATGGAAATTCTTCGCGAAGTCGGACTCGACGTTGGTGCGGAGATTATAGCGCCTGTAGCTGAAATTGTCGATGTTTCCCTTCTGCCCCATATAGCCGAGGGAGGTGAACCAGCGTGTCTTTTCGTTTCCGCCCTGGACGGTGACGCTGTGCTTCTGGTTGAAGCCGGTTCCATAGACCTCGTCGATGTAGTTCACGTTGTCCCAGCCGTCGGTCGGGTCTCCGTTGAGCATCAGTTCGACCTGATGCTTCGTGAAATAAGGGCTGTAGTCCTCAGTGGAGGAGATGGCTCCGGAAGCGAGCTGGTCCATCATCTGCGCCACATTGTAGTAATAGGCGAACTGCGGGCCGTTCATGAACTTCGGGAAGTTGGCGTTAACGGAGGCTCCGAGGGAGGCGTTGTAGCTGATTTTGGTCTTGCCCTGCTGGCCGCGCTTGGTGGTCACGATGATCACGCCGCCGGCGCTCGTCAGACCGTAGACCGCAGCCGAAGCGCCGTCCTTGAGCACGGATATGCTCTCGATGTCTGCGGGGTCGATGTCGTTGATGTCGCTCACAGGGAAACCGTCAACGACATATGACACGGCGTAAATCGAGCCTCTGATGCGGAGAGAAGCCTGGTCGGCTCCCGGCTGTCCGGACTCCTGCACGGAGGAGATGCCCGGAAGCTTTCCGGCAAGCACCTGTGAAACATTGGTCGCAGGGGCTTTCATCAGTTCGTCACCCTTCATCGCGGAGACTGCCGCGGTCATCGAAGACTTCTTCTGCGTTCCGTAGCCCACGACGATGGTCTCTTCGATGAACTGGGAGTCCTCCTCCATCGTAACATTGAGCGTTTCCGCCTTGCCGTTGCACTTGCGGGTCTGGGTCGCCATTCCGAGGCAGGAGAACTCGAGAGTGTCACCGGCTTTCACCGGAATGCTGTACTGGCCGTCCATATCGGTCATAGTGCCTACGGTCGTGCCTGGAATCATCACCGTCACACCCGCAACCGGATGCCCGGAAGGGTCGGTGACCCTGCCCTTGACCGTGGCCGTCTGCGCGTGCAGAAGAGCCGTCCCGGCCGAAAGGAACAGTGCCGCGGTCAGAAGAACCGCAGCCAGTCGTCTTGACAAGATATGAAAATCTGATTTCATAATTTATGGTTATCTGTGATTATCTGTTGCTATGACCCATCGCCTCCGCGAGCTCATCCCAGAGATGATGCCTGTTCAGATGCACGATGTCGAAAATCATCACGCCGCCGGTGCTCTTGAGAGCCTGCTCCACCGCCGGTCGGAACTTGCCGAAGTCCCCGAGGTACTGCTCGACATAGATTGAGCCGACGACAGGCACGACGCCCATGGTGACTTCCTTCGCGAGTTCGGCACCGCCCTCGACGCTGTAGCAGTAGGTCAGGCTGTTGTCCATTCCGGCCTCGCTGCGCTGACCGACCACTCCGGTGGCGCGGTCAACGTCGTCCTTCGTGATGAGGGAGTAGTAGAGTCCGGTCATGTAGATGTCAAGGAGTTCGGCATAGCCTGTCTCATGGTATTTCTCGGTTGCCCACTCGCGGTACTGAGGCACCTTGAACGGGTCATATTCGCGGCTCGCCCAGTTAACCCCGAGCTGCCAGTAGGTCGGGTACCACGCGCCGGTGTAGTCGCCTATGATGAGATCCGGATTTATCGCCTTCAGTTCCCTGTGCGCCTCCGCGACGAAATCACGGATGACCCCGGCTCTCCACTCAATCCATTTTTTGCCGAGCGGGCCGAGAACCCAGCCGTCACGGAGTTTCCCGTCGCCGTCGTACCAGCTGAGTATGTCTTCAGGGAAATTCTCCACGCGGATTCCGGCATATTCCTCGAACTGCCGCCGTGAAAGGTCGCTGAAGTCGGCGGTGATGCCGTCGTAGCGCACGCGGTCGAAGATGAGCCCGTCAATTTCGGGGTATTTCGTGACGAACTCCCGGAGAATGTCCAGCTGATAACGCCGGACCTCGGGATTCGACGGGTTCAGCAT
>CAVDEO010000147.1:0-5057 GCA_963607915.1 bacterium | reverse complement strand
AGCCTTTGAAATGCAATGCTTTGCCATGTTGACGAAAAGAATATCCGCTGAAAATCCGGAGAGTGAAAAATCGTCTGATAAATGGGTTTCGCGGGGAGAGGAACTGCTGAGAAGTACATCCATTGACTGGGATAGGGTACTAAACTCGCATCACCGAAAAAAACTCCGGTGATGCGGGAATATCCTGAAACTTTGCGTACCTTTGGGTTTCAAATTGACCCGTGGATATGGCAACAGAGGAAAAAAGACTCTATCTCATTGACGGGCACGCGCTTGTGTTCAAGATGTACTATGCGCTGCTCTCGCATCCGATGATAAATTCAAAGGGCGTGGACACCTCGATTCTTTTCGGGTTCACGAAATATCTCTTTGAACTCATTGAAAAGGAGCATCCGACACATCTCGCGGTTTCGTTCGACCCACCGGGGGGAACATTCAGACACGATGTCTACCCGGACTACAAGGGGACGCGCAGCGCCACTCCGCAGCTGGTGATAGACGCTCTGGAACCCCTTTGCGGGATTTGCCGGGCGCTGAACATACCGGTGCTGATGATTCCGAAATATGAGGCCGACGATGTCATCGGGTCTATGTCGAAGAAGGCTGAGAACGAAGGTTTTACGGTCTATATGGTGACTCCAGACAAGGACTATGGGCAGCTTGTCACGGACCGGGTTCTCCAGCTCAGGCCGGGGAAGGCCGGTTCGGAGAGCGAGCTGCTCGACAGGGCGAAAATCTGCGAAAAATACGGCGTGCACGACCCCGTGCAGGTGATTGACTATCTGACAATCTGCGGCGACGCTTCGGACAACGTGCCCGGAGTGAAGGGCGTGGGAGAGGTCGGGGCGAAGAAACTTCTCGGACTCTACGGCAGCGTGCAGGGGATTTACGACAATCTCGACAAACTGACTCCCAAGCAGAGGGCGCTTTTCGAGGCCGCCCGCGACCACATCGAATTGAGCCGCTTTCTGGTGACAATCAAGACGGACATAGATCTGAGCGCCTTTCCGACTGCGGATATGGCCGTGGACAGGCACTATGGGAAGCGCATATTCGAACTTTTCGACTTATATGAGTTCGGCTCGTTGAAACGCTGGCTCGGGGACGCTCCCGAAGATTATGACGGCGGCTCAGGGGATGCGGAGGAGTTCAAGTTCGGCAAGGCGACAGCGGCGCAGGTTGCTGAGGCGGGGATGCGTTCCGGAATGGTCTCCGTGCTCAGGAACGGGGACAGGCTTCTTGTCGCAGCCGGGAATGGCGCTTCTGAATCCGCAGTTTCCGGTGCGGGGCCGGACGCTTCTTCCGGGGCGCATTCCGCCGCTGCCGGGCAGGGAATCATCGTTGCGGAGGGGAAACCGCAGGAGTTCGGGGAACTGCTTGAAGATGAGGCGCTCGTGAAGACGGGCTATGCTCTCAAGGACTGCTGGAAATGGCTTCGCGGTCTCGGAATCGATATGCGCGGAGCGCTGTACGACATCGAGCTGATGGACTATCTGATAAATCCCGAAAAGACCCACCGGATTGAAACTCTCTCCAGAACCGTGCTCGGCGTGAGCCTTGAGGGCGATGCTGCCGGAGGCGGGAAGGAAAAGGAGCTGTCGCTCTTTGACTCGGATCCCGAAGACTCCGGGGATTCGGGGAACGACCGTTCGAGGGAGGCTGCGATAAGCCTTGCGCTCGGGCGGAAAGTCAGGGAGCATCTCGAATCGGCCGGACTGAAAGCCGGGGAAAAACTCGAATCGCCCGGGCTGCAAGCCGGGGAAACGAATGATGCGCCCGTGCTCTCGAAACTTTACGATGAAATCGAGGAACCGTTGATACGGGTGCTCGCCAAGATGGAGGCGGAGGGCGTGAAGGTCGATCTGAACCAGCTGCGCCGCTACTCCGACTCCCTTTCCGCCGAACTCGCGCAGATTCAGAACCGCATAAGGGAGGAGGTCGGTGAACCGACGCTCAATATTCTGTCTCCCAAGCAGATAGGCGTGCTCCTGTTTGAAAAGCTCAAGCTGAATCCTAAAATCAAGGCCAAGAAAGACGTGCGCTATGAATACCCTACGGACGAGGATACGCTCGTGGGGCTGCTCGACAAACACAAGGTCGTGGGCGGGATTCTCGAATACCGCGCGGTGCGCAAGCTCCTTTCGACCTACATCGAACCCTTCTTCTCCCTTGTCAATCCGGCGACGGGGAAGATTCACACGACTTTCAATCAGGCTCTCACCTCCACCGGCAGGCTGAGCTCCTCCAAGCCGAACCTCCAGAACATCCCGGTACGCAGCGAGCGCGGCAAGGAAATCCGCAAGGCTTTCGTGCCTTCCCGGCCTGACGGGCTGATTGTCTCGGCCGACTATTCCCAGATTGAACTCCGGATAATGGCTCACCTGAGCTGCGACAGCCACCTCATCGAAGCCTTCAGGGCTGGGGAGGACATCCACGCGATGACGGCCTCCAAGATTTTCGGCGTCCCGATTTCCGAAGTGACGGCGGAGCAGCGGCGCATAGCCAAGACCGCGAATTTCGGAATAATGTACGGAATCTCCGCCTTCGGTCTCGCGCAGCGCCTCCGCATAGCCCGGAATGAGGCGAAGCAGATAATAGATGACTATTTCAGGCATTTCCCGTCGATTTCCTGTTTCATCGAAGACACTCTCGCGGCGGCACGGGAAAACGGATATGTCGAGACGATTTTCGGACGCCGGAGATATGTCCCCGACATCAGTTCGCACAACGCCACGGTGCGCGCCCTCGCCGAGAGGAACGCCGTGAACGCCCCGATTCAGGGGACTGCCGCCGACATCATCAAAATGGCGATGATAAATGTCGACCGCCGCATGACCCGGGAGGGGCTCCGCAGCAGGATGGTGCTCCAGATTCACGATGAACTGCTTTTCGATGCCGTTCCCGATGAGGTTGAGGCTCTGAAACGGCTTGTGGTCGAGGAGATGGAGAATGTGACGAAGTTGTCCGTACCGCTTACAGTTGAATGCAATGAAGGAAAAAACTGGCTCGAAGCTCACTGACCTGGGCGACGGTGAACTCATCCGAAGGGCGAAGACGCAGGACCAGATGGCGTTTGTGATTCTCTATCAGCGCTATCACGCCGCTCTTTCCGCCCACGTTTCGCGCTTCATCTCCAACCGCGAGGATGTGGAGGATGTCTGCATAGAGACTTTCCAGAAGGCTTTCAGCAGGATTGAACTCTACAATGAGTCCTATATGTTCTCCACCTGGCTGTTCCGCATCGGGCAGAACACCGCCTTCGACCACCTGAACAGCCGTCAGCGGAAAGCGGCGGGTATGCAGGTGCAGGCCATGGCCTACGATTCCGACAGTTCTTTGGACATCCCCTCCGAGGCCACTTCTCCGGAGGACAGCGTGATAAATCAGGAGGAATATGACAAGTGGCTGACAGTCATCGAATTGCTTGAGGGGGACTACAAGAAGGTCGCGAAAATGTTCCTCATTGACAACTATGGCTATCAGGAAATCGCCGATGCTCTGGGGATGCCGCTGAACACCGTCAAGACCAAGATTCACCGCGCCCGCAGCAAGCTGATGAAAATGATGGAGCTGAGCGACGAGGCACTGTAGAAATGCTGATTACAAAATGTAGAAATGCTGATTACAAAATGTGTGAATGTCTGCGGTTTCAAAAATTATGTAAGCGTTAAAAAATAAATTGGTGGAGATTTGCACGGGATTTTTGAGGATAGATTTCTTTTGGAAGAGGGAATGTACTGGAGGTACATGACCGATGAGAAAAGAACTATAGACCAAAAAGACAAACAAAGATTATCAAGTTATTTTTTAAGGATTACTATGGTATATGGATTACAGTGAATTCAAGAATATATTGATTTCCGAGTTTCCGGGAGTCACGGACACGCAGCTCTCGCGTTTCGAGGCGATGGAGGGGCTTTACCGCGAATGGAATACGAAGATTAATGTCGTGTCCCGCAAGGATATAGACAATCTCTATGAACACCATGTCCTCCATTCTTTGGGAATCGCGCTGTATCTGAAATATCAGCTCCCGGAGACGTTCAGGCACTGGGGCGGGGATGCGCTTCTCCGTGGTGGCGCGTCCGGCTTCAATGATGATTCCTCGACCGCGCCTGACTCCGCTGTTCAAGACACAGGCACTCCGGATTGTCTCGGGGACGGCTCAGACTCCGTCACGGTGCTGGACCTCGGCTGCGGCGGGGGTTTCCCCGGCATTCCCCTGGCGACGCTTTTCCCCCGCGTGCAGTTCACTCTCTGCGATTCGGTCGGGAAGAAGGTGACGGTGGCGCGCGAGGTCGCCGAGGCCCTCGCGTCGGACAATGTCAGGACGGTGAACGCCCGTGCGGAAAGTCTGCCGGATTCCTATGACTTCATCGTCTCCCGCGCCGTGACCTCGCTGGATAATTTCCTCCCGTGGGTGAAGGGGAAATGGCGCAGCGGGATTTTCTACCTCAAGGGCGGCGACCTTGTGGAGGAAATTGCGCAGGCGATGGGCAGATCCCGTCTGCCGAAAGGTTCAGTGAGCGTCTGGCCGATTTCTTCGGTGCTTCACGGCGAGTATTTTGAAGAGAAGATGGTCATCGGAATCCGCCGCTGAGCGGAGAGCCTGAATGAGAAAGAGAGTAGGGCGAGGGTCGTCAAAGGCGTGACCACGATGAATGTTCTGAAAAAAGTGAGCGAAAACAGCAAAAAACTTTGGCGGATTGAGCAGAAAAGACTACCTTTGCAGTCCGTTTTGTGAAAAATATAAAAAATAGATACAATGAAAAGAACATTCCAACCATCAGAACGCAAGCGCCGCAACAAACACGGCTTCCGCGAGCGTATGTCCACACCGAACGGACGCAGGGTTCTGGCATCCCGCCGCCGTCACGGACGTAAGAAATTGACAGTATCATCTGAGGACAGGTTCTAAAGTATCTTCCTCATAGTAAGCGTTAAAAAATAAATTGGTGGAGATTTGTGAAGGATTTTTGAGGATAGATTTCTTTTGGAAGAGGGAGTGTACTGGAGGTACATGACCGATGAGAAAAGAAATATAGACCAAAAAGACA
>CAVDEO010000146.1:0-5157 GCA_963607915.1 bacterium | reverse complement strand
ATTCCGGCAGAAATAGAAAAAGGGAGGGGCTGAAAAGTCACCTCCCTTTTTGATTTCTCAACCCCCCAGTCACTTCGTGACGCTTCGCTACGCTTTGATTCCTCAACCCCCAGTCACTTCGTGACAGCCCCTGGGGGCACTGGGGACCGTATTCCCCAGACCCCTTGAGTCGCTTCGCTTCAACTTAGATTGCCATTACATAAGTCACTATGTACCAGGTGTAGGCGGCATAGCACAGGAGCATAATCACGCCCTCGGCCCGGCCGATTTTCCCGCGTATCCCGAAAATCATCGGAATCACCGCCGCGAGAATCATCGCGCTGTAGTCGACGATTCCGATTTTTCCCGTGTCCAGCGGAGTTATCAGCGATGCAACGCCGAGAATCATCGCCGCGTTGAATATGTTCGAGCCGATGATGTTTCCGAGCGCCATTTCCGTGTCTTTCTTAAGCGCGGCGGTAATCGAAGCAGCAAGCTCGGGCAGCGATGTGCCGCAGGCGAGAAGGGTAACGGATATGAATGCGTCGCTCACGCCGAGTTTCTTCGCAATCAGAATCGCCTCGTCGACGAAGAAACTGGAACTTACGATGAGCACACCAAGCCCTCCGACGATGCTGAGGGCGGCGAACCAGAGGCTGCCCTTCCAACTGCCGGGGCATTTCTTCCCCTTGCCGGTCTCCGCGGCGTCGGCGTCATCCCCGGCTGGTCCGTCTCCGTCACACGCAGCGTTTTCCGCAGTCCCGGATTCCCCGGCGCCGCTTTTCCCTTTCTTCAGCGAAATCCACATGAACACCGAGAAGACCGCGAGAAGGACAATTCCGTCAATTCTTCCGATTTGAGGGGCTCCTCCGCAGAAGAAATTGTAAACCAGCAGCGTGAGCAGCACGGAAACGCCGATGCAGAAAGGGAGTTCGAATTTCATGTTCTCCCGCGACACAGCAATCGGGAAGAAAAGTGCGGTGAGTCCGAGAATCGCGAAGACATTGAATATGTTGGAACCCACGACGTTGCCTATCGCGACTTCTGAGTTGCCCTCAATCGCGCCCACAGTGCTGACCACCAGCTCCGGAAGCGATGTTCCTATTCCCACGATGACGGCGCCGATGACAAAACTCGACACCTTGCACTTCTTCGCCACCACGACGGCCCCGTTCACCAGAAAGTCCGCACCGAGCACGACTCCGGCAAGCGACAGAATCAAAATGAGATACTCCATATTTAAGCAATATATTCCGCAAATATGGGAATAATTTGTTAAGCAATTATTACAAATCAAGGTTTTTCTTCCGGCGTCGCCCTCCGGTGCGGAAGTTCCATAAAAAGTCCCGAAAAATAGTGTTATCTTTGGCGGCGGGTGTCGGAAAGGCATCTTGACCTCAGTTCGGGACGGATGCCGGGAAAGAAAGTTTTGAATGGGCCGGATGATTAGAATCGTGGAGGCCGCAACATAATGACAGAATGGTTAAAGACATTGTATTTGATTTCGGAGGGGTTCTGGTGGATTGGAATCCGCGATATCTCTACCGCACGTATTTTGAGGACGAGAAGGAGATGGAATACTTCCTTTCTCAAATATGCAATAACGAATGGAATGCCGAGCAGGACCGGGGACGCCCGTTCGCCGAGGGGGTCAGACTGCTGCAGGAACAATACCCGCAGTATGCGGAAGCGATACAGCTGTACAATGCCGGATGGGAGCGCATGTTGAATGGCGAACTCCCACGGAGCGTGGAGCTGCTGAAGCGCTTGAAAGGGAAAGGATACGGCATTTATGGTCTGACAAACTGGTCTGCTGAAAAATTCCCTCTGGCTTACGCCCGATATGATTGCTTCAAGCTGTTGGACGGTATGGTCGTATCCGGTGAAGAAAAAGTCATCAAGCCGGATCCGGCAATATACAGAATCCTGCTCGAACGCTATGGTCTGACAGCGGAAACCTCATTGTTCATTGATGACAATCCTGCCAATATCGAAGCGGGCAGACAACTCGGATTCCAGACGATTCTTTTTGATGACATTGAGAACGTGTCATCGCAGGTGGCTGCATTGACTGCGATATGACGAAAGATTGATTCTGCAGCGACTCGGCTTTTCGACGGGTTCCACCTGCGGCAGGGCGCTTTCGGATTTTGTGAAGAGGCCGGAGTCGGGCAGTTGATGTCAAGAATCTTTACAGAGGTGTAAAGTTTCTTTACATATATAGAATGGCAACTTCGGGCTAAATTCCTGATACATATTGTTTTGTGCTGCGTGGCACGGGAGGTGTCGTATTCTTTGCGAAAATGGATATGAAGATGAAGACCCCTCTTTTATTTCTTGCTCTCGTGACGGTTTTCCTTCCTCTGACGGCGGGGGCGCAGGATGCGGAAGATTCTGCCGGGCTTGAGAATGCCGGAGAGACGACGCCCGTGACGGAAGTGATGTCGCTGAAAGAGTGTATGGAATATGCGGTGGAGAATGCGGCGCAGGTGCAGGTGCAGAGGATGAAAACCGGGGATGCCCGACTCGACAGACGGGACGCAATACTCACGGCTTTCACCCCTTCCATTGAGGCTTCGACCTATGGCTACTACCGCTGGGGACGCTCCATCGACCCTGAGACGAACACCTATGTCACCACCACCTCGCTGAACAACGGCTGGTCGGTGTCGGCGGGAATCACTCTTTTCGACGGTTTCTCCGCGCTCAACAACATTAAGATTGCGAAGACATCCCTCGCGATGGGGCTTACGCAGGAGCGGCAGGAAGAGGACAAGGTCTGCCTCGCTACGATGGAGGCCTATTTCAATGTAGTCTATTACACCGAACTGGTGAACATCCTTTCCGAGCAGGTGGAGAACGCCCGCTCGGCAGTAACGCTCGCTTCGCGTCAGGAGGAACTCGGAGTGAAGGGCCACGCGGATGTCGTACAGATGGAGGCTGACCTCGCTGACCGGGAATATGAACTTGTCTCGGCACGCAACAGCTTGATGGATGCGAAGATAAAACTCGAAGACGTGATGCTCTGGCCGGTGGGGGAGTCCCTTGAAATTGACGCCGCCCCCGCTTCCCTTGATGCGTCCCCCGACAATGTCCCGGTCGATGAACTGATTGCAAAGGCACGAGCGTCGATGCCGTCGGTGCTTGTCGCGAAAGGGACGCTCGACAATGCGGAATATGCCCTGCGGACGGCCAAGTGGCAGTTTCTGCCCAATCTCGCGCTCTACGGCGGCTGGTCCACGAGTTACTACACCTATCCTGGACAGGCCGGCTACACCCCGACACCCTACTGGAATCAGTTCACGAACAACGGCGGAGAATATCTCCAGCTCTCGCTCAACATCCCGATTTACGACCGCCTGAGCAAGTTCACGAAACTCTCGAAGCGCCGCAACGAATACCGCCGCGCACAGATAGAATATGACAAGTCGCTCCGTGATGTCGAGTCCGAGGTGCGCCGGGCCGTGAGTGACCGCGACGGAGCCGAGTCCGCCCTGCTTCAAGCCGAGCGCCGCGCCGATGCGCAGGAAGAGGCGTTCAGGCTGAACTCCCGCAAGTTCGAACAGGGTCTCATCTCCGCAATCGAGTTCAACACCGCGTCTTCCAACTGCCTTAAGGCCAAGGCTGAGCGCCTCAATGCCCTGCTGAAATGGCAGCTCAAGCGCCGCGTGGTGGACTACTATAATGGCATCCGTTATATTGACCAGGAGTAAGAACCCACCCTCGGTCACATAAGAGGGAGAGACCCAAGCAAAGTTTGGGAGGGGTCTCGCGAAGCGAGACGCAATAAAAAATATCCTCCACGGAATAATGGAGGTCACAACAAAAATTAGGAACATATGGACAAAATAATAGAAAAGAAAAAAGGCATAGCCGCCGCATTCACGAAAAAAGCGTTGAAATGGTGGGCGATTGGAGCATTCGCAATCCTCGTCGCAGTGCTGATTCTCACGGGCCGGCGCTCGGTTCTTCGCGTGGACGGCAGCACCATACTCACCGCAGCGGCACGTCAGGGCGAATTCAACGACTACATCCGCGTCAGCGGGCAGGTCCAGCCGATGACCACCGTCCAGCTCAGCCCCACCGAGGGCGGAAACGTGCAGAAGATAGTCGTGGAGGAGGGAAGTCATGTCAACGCCGGCGACGTCATCGTGGTTCTCGGCAACGAAAGCCTCGATATGCAGATTCTCAACTCCGAAGCGGAACTCGCCGAAAAGGAGAACATTCTCCGCAACACGATGATTTCTATGGAGCAGCAGAAACTCAGCGTGCGTCAGGAGCGGCTTTCCCTCCAGATTGAAGTCCGCCGCGCCCGCCGCGCCTACGAACAGAACAGGACGCTCTACGAGGAGAAACTCATCGCGAGGGAGGAATATCTCAAGGCCTCCGAGGACTATGAGCTCGCCAAGGACAAACTTGAACTAGTCACCGACCGCGAGCGGCAGGACAGCCTCTACCGCAGCGTCCAGATTGCCCAGATGCACGAGAGTCTTGAGAATATGCGCCTGAATATGAATATGATACGCCGCCGCAAGGACAACCTCTCCGTCAAAGCGCCGATAAGCGGCGAACTCGGGCTGCTCGATGTGGAACTGGGCCAGTCCGTCGCGGCCGGGGCGAAAATAGGTCAGATAAACAATCTTGACTCCTACAAGATTGAGGCTCAGATTGATGAACACTACATCGACCGCGTAGCCCCCGGGCTTGAGGCGACATTCGAACGCCAGAACGAGAAATATTCCGCAGTCATCCGCAAGGTCTATCCCGAGGTCCGCGACGGCAAGTTCAAGGCCGACTTCCGCTTCGACGGGCAGCAGCCCGAGAACATCCGCACCGGCCAGACCTACTACCTCAATCTCCAGCTCGGGCAGTCTGCGGAGGCCATACTCATCCCTCGCGGATCGTTCTATCAGACCACCGGCGGCAAATGGGTCTATGTCCTCAACGCCGACGGCACGAAGGCGACCAGGCGCAGCGTACGCATCGGCCGGCAGAATCCTCAGTATTACGAGGTTCTTGAAGGGCTCGCCCCTGGCGACAAGGTCATCATTTCGTCGTATGATTCTTTCGGGAATAAGGATGAATTAATTATCAGGTAAAAGCCGCCTGAAAGGCGGTCTGCCGCGTTGGATGTCTTGATGAAATCCTCACAACCGTCAGGTTGCTGCGGTATTCATC
>CAVDEO010000145.1:0-5252 GCA_963607915.1 bacterium | reverse complement strand
CTGAGAGCGATGCGCGGGAGTCTGTGGTTAAGTTCCGCGAGCTGTCTAAGGAGGACCGTGACGCCATCGTGAAATTCATCGAATCCATATGACGAAGAAACTGCTACACAGGCCGGCGGCGCTGGCGATGCACGCCGCATTGCTGCTGATTGTTGCCGGCGCGCTTGTGACATCCCTTTCCGCGAGGAAGGGGATGCTTCACATCCGTGTCGGGGATGTCGCGACATCATATTCCGAAAATGAAAAAGCTGAACTTCCGCTGCCGTTCGGGCTGAGGCTCGATGATTTCGCGGTGGAGTATTATCCGGGGACGGACACTCCTTCAGACTACAGGTCTTCGGTGTCCGTGATTATGGACGGAGAATGTGTCAAGACGGCGGAAATCAGTATGAACCATATCCTTTCATTCAAGGGCTGTCGGTTTTATCAGACGACTTATGACAGCGATATGCTCGGCTCCACCTTCACCGTGGCTCACGACCCCGTTGGAATCGGACTTGTCTATGCCGGCTATGCTCTCTTTCTTCTCTCATTTCTCATTTTCTTCCTGACTGACAAAAAATTACGCTCTCTCGGGCGGCGGATCGCCTCTTCTGCAGCCGTCGCCGTCCTGCTGCTGACCGCAGGAGGACTCACCGCCACCGCTTCCGGGAAAGCTCCCAAGACCCTGCCCAGGGAGAGCGCCGCAAAGTTCGGCGAGCTCTATGTCTTCTACCACGGCCGCGTGTGCCCGCTCCAGACCGTCGCCAAGGATTTCCGCGTCAAACTCTACGGCAATTCCGACTGTTACGGACTGACTGACGAGCAGGTGCTCACAGGATGGATGTTCTACGGCTCTTCGTGGCGCGGCATCCCCCAGAAGCAGAGGCGCGGCGCAAATGACGCGCAGGACCGTGCGCAGACGGTCAGCGCACTCTTCAGCGGAGAGTTCCTGAAACTCTATCCCGTTGCGGACTCGCTCGGACGCGTGAGCTGGTACGCCCAGAATGACAGGCTTCCGGATGACATCCCGGACGATGAATGGCTGTTCATCCGGAAGTCCATGAACTACATCGGAGAGATGGTGATTGCCGGCGATTATCAGGCATTGGAGACCGCGCTGGCGAAAATGAGGAAATTCCAGCAGAAGCAGGCCGGAGGTTCGCTCCCGTCCGGCTTCCGCCTCGGTGCTGAGCGTCTCTACAACAGTTTTCCTCCGCTCTTCCCGGTGGCCGGCATATATCTCCTCGCCGGGCTTGTGCTTCTCGGATGGTTCGTCACCTGTTTTGCCCGGGGAGAGGAGACAGGTGTGCGCAGCCGTCTCGCGGCCGTGGTTCTCGAAACCGTGCTCTTTGTGTTCCTGACTTTGATGCTTGCGCTTATGTGGATTGTGGGCGGTCACGTGCCGCTTTCCAACGGAGCCGAGACTATGACGGCGATTGCGTGGACGGTGCTGCTCGCGGGACTCGTCTTCGGACGGCGCTTCAGCCTGATGCATCCGTTCTCCCTGACCGTCTCAGCCCTTGCTCTGCTCGTCGCCGCGATGGGACAGGCGAATCCTGCGGTGACTCTGCTCGTTCCGGTGCTCCAGTCCCCTCTGCTGAGCATACACGTCTCCCTTATGATGCTCTCCTATGCGGTTCTCGCGGTGATTATGATCAACAGCGCGGTCGGACTCTGCATCGGAGCCGTCGGACGCAGAACTCCGGCACAGGCTGTTGCCGGAGAACAGGCCTCGGCGCGGTCATCAGTGCCGGGGAAGGCAGCCTCCGTCGCCGCCCGTCTCGCCGACATCTCGATGTTCCTGCTCTATTTCGGGGTCTTTTTCCTCGCCGCCGGCATCATCACCGGCTCCGTCTGGGCGAACGTCTCCTGGGGCTGTTATTGGAACTGGGATCCGAAGGAGACCTGGGCGCTCATAACCCTGCTCATCTATGCCGTCGCCGTCCACCGCAGCGACATTCCTCTTTTGCGCAAACCGGCCGCATATCACCTTTTCCTCCTTCTCGCATTCATCTCCGTCCTCTTCACCTACTTCGGCGTGAACTTCCTTCTCGGCGGGATGCACAGCTATGCCGCAATGAACTGACACGACCGCCGGAGCTGATGAAACTATGCGGTTCTCAGCGACTTCTCAGCGTCCGCATGGCGTTGAGCACGGCGAGGACGGTCACTCCGACATCGGCGAAGACCGCCATCCACATCGTGGCGAGGCCGAACCCGGCGAGAACGAGCACCGCTACCTTGACCGAGATGGCGAACCAGACATTTTCATTGGCGATTTTCAGGGTGTGACGGGCTATGCGTACCGCTGTGGCGACCTTGGACGGCCTGTCGTCCATCAGAACCACGTCCGCAGCTTCGATTGCCGCATCCGAGCCGAGACCTCCCATCGCTATGCCCACATCCGCTCCTGCAAGCACCGGAGCGTCGTTGATGCCGTCGCCCACGAACGCCAGCGTCGTTCCGACCGGTTTCCCGGAGATGAGTTTCCCGACGGCCGCGACCTTGTCCGCAGGCAGCAGTCCGGCTTGATATTCGTCAAGGCCGAGCTGCTCCGCCACATCCCTTGCGACCTCCTCGCGGTCTCCGGTGAGCATTACTGTCTTTGCCACTCCGAGAGACTTCAAATCCGCGATTGCGGCGGCTGAATCCTCCTTGACTTTGTCCGAGATGACGATGTGCCCGGCATAGACCCCGTTCACGGCGACGTGTATTATAGTCCCCACCTTGTGGCAGGGATGCCATTCCGCGCCTACGGAGTCCATCATCTTCGTGTTTCCCACGCAGACCGTGTCGCCGTTCACCGTCGCCCTTATTCCGTGCCCGGAAATCTCCTCCACGTCCTCCACCGTGCAGCCGTCGCTCTCGTTCGGGTAGGCGTTCCTGAGTGAGACGGCGATGGGGTGGGTCGAATAGCGCTCCACGTGCGCTGCGAGGTGCAGGAGCTGAGTTTCATCGAGTTTGTCCGGATGCACGGCGTTCACCTCGAACTGGCCTTTGGTGAGGGTGCCTGTCTTGTCGAAGACCACCGTGCCGAGCCTTGAGAGCGTGTCCATATAGTTCGCGCCCTTGATGAGTATGCCGCGTTTCGATGCACCCCCTATGCCTCCGAAGAAAGTCAGCGGGACAGAAATCACGAGTGCGCAGGGGCAGGAGACCACAAGGAAGGTCAGCGCCCGCTGGAGCCAGACCGGAAAACTGCCCGGGAAGTCGCCGGAAACGAGCGGCGGGATGAATGCGAGGACAAACGCGAGCGTCACCACAATCGGCGTATATACCCTCGCGAACTTGGCGATGAAAGTCTCGCTCCTTGACTTGTGCTCCCCGGCATTCTCGACGAGTTCGATGATTTTCGATGCCGTCGACTCCCCGAAAGTCTTGCTTACCTTAATCCGCAGCAGTCCGGAGATGTTCACGCAGCCGGAAATCACATCGTCTCCCGGAACCACGTCCCTCGGCAGGCTTTCGCCCGTGAGCGCCACCGTATTGAGGCTTGAAAGACCCTCCAGGACGGTCCCGTCGAGCGGAATCTTCCCGCCCGGCTTCACGACTATGGTTTCGCCGACCTCGACCGTGTCTGGTGCGACGGATCTGACTTCCCCGCCGCGTTCCACGTCCGCAGTGTCCGGCCTGATGTCCATAAGCTGCGAAATCGACTCCCGGCTGCGTCCCTCCGCATAGTCCTCGAAAAGTTCGCCCACCTGAAAGAAGAGCATCACGAACACGGCCTCGGGGAACTGGGTCTCCGCTCCGGGAAGAAATCCTATGCAGAGCGCCCCGACTGTGGCGATGCACATCAGGAAGTCCTCGTTGAACAGCTCGCCGTGGAAAAGCCCCTCCGCGGCCTCGGCAATCACGTCATATCCGATCAGAAGATAGGGGATGAGGTAGATGAGCAGCAGCTGCCACACCGGCAGGCTCAGCGTCCTTTCCGCCGCGAACGCGCCCGCGAGCAGCACCGCCGCCGCGATAATTCTCCAAAGTTTCTTCTTGTCCATAATAGCTTGTTATTCAGTTCTATAAAGAAAGCCGCTGATGGCTTCCACGACCATTCAACGGCTGCAAAGGTATGGACTTTCATGCGCAATCGGGTTGCATCACCCGGCTGTCATCAGAAGAAATACGAATTGCAAGTATGTTGCAAAAAATCGCTAAATTTGGAGACTATATAGTAGATGATTATGGGAAAGAACCTAACCATACGCAACAGTACGGCAGAATTCCTTGTCTTCCAAATGGAGAACAGGGAAGATGGCGTACAATTGCTATATGCGGACGAGTCCCTCTGGCTTACCCAGGATGCAATATCATTGCTGTTTGACAAAGGCAGATCCACGATTGCAGAACACCTTCAGAACATCTTTTCCAGTGGTGAACTGTCTGAAGATTCAGTTTGTCGGAAATTCCGACAAACTGCTGCTGACGGTAAAAACTACCAGGTAAAATACTACAATCTTGATGCTGTGATTTCTGTCGGGTATCGCGTAAACTCAGTGAGAGCCACGCAGTTCCGTCAATGGTGCACAAATATTCTCCGCCAGTTCGCCATACGTGGCTACGTCATCGACAAAGAACGAATGGAGAACGGCTCCTTCCTGAATGTCGATTATTTCGAGCATTTGCTGGAAGAAATACGGGAAATCCGCCTGAGCGAGCGTCGTTTCTACCAGAAGATAACTGATATCTACGCCACCTCTATCGACTATAATCCGGATGCGCCCACTACCCGTGCATTTTTCAAAAAAGTGCAGAATAAGATGCACTACGCAGTTCACGGTCACACCGCAGCGGAGCTGATTGTCGGACGGGCAAATGCGGAAAAGGAACATATGGGCCTCACCACCTGGGCTAAATCACCTCGGGGCAAGATTCTCAAATCAGATGTTTCCATTGCCAAGAATTATCTCAAAGAGGACGAGTTGGAATCCATGGGACGAATCGTAAGTGCATTCTTGGATCTCGCGGAGGAACGTGCCAAACGGCACATCCCGATGACCATGGAAGACTGGTCTCATCGTATTGACAAGTTCCTGGAAAGTGATGACCGTGCCGTCCTTGATGATGCCGGCAGCGTTTCCGCAGAGTCTGCCAAAGAGTTCGCCGAGACGGAATTCGAAAAGTACCGCGTCATTCAGGACAAAATCTTCCAATCCGACTTCGACCGGCTTACTAACGGTGAGGGTTTGCTTGATTTGGTAGAGACAGATTTATGATGTCACCTGCGGCATTCGGGGCAGATGCCCTTGATTACGAAGGAGTAGGAGAGCGGC
>CAVDEO010000144.1:0-5321 GCA_963607915.1 bacterium | reverse complement strand
TCTATATGACATAATTATTTGATGCTTATGATTCTGACAAGTTCTTCGGACGATGCGTCTGACGCGACAATGATTCTGTACGAACCGGACGGGGTGATGAACATCCCCTTTGCGGAATCGTAGCAAGAGAAATCCTCAGTGGAGAGGGATATGCTCACGCGTCTGCTCTCCCCCGCCTTCAGCATGAGTTTCCTGAAACCGCGCAGTTCCCTGCGGGTGCGTGGAAAAGATGACTCGATTGGCGAGATGTAGAGCTGGGCGACTTCCGAAGCGTCAGACCGGCCGCTGTTGCAGACAGTGAACGAGACATCGTAGCCGCCAGGGGTGCGCGTGACTTCAAGGTCGGAGTAGGTGAAGCTGCTATAGGTCAAGCCATAGCCGAAAGGGAAAAGAGGCCGGTAGGCTTTGGCTCTGTAGCCGAGAAAAATGCCTTCCGAGTAGGTCGTGTGTGCAAGAGTGTCGCGCCACGGCGGTGCGACTTCGTTGTACTTCGTGCCGTAGCCCTCGAAAGAAGGATTTTTTTCCAGACTGCCCCAGAATGTGAACGGAAGCCTCCCTGACGGCGACACCTTACCGCTGATTATGTCTGCGGCAGCCTCCCCGCCGGCCTGTCCGGGATACCAGTCAAGCATCAGAGCCTCGACTTCATCGAGCCACGGAACTGCTATCTCCCCGCCGCTGTTAACCAGAACGGCAACCCTGTCGCTCCGGGCTGTGAGCGAGCGGATCAGTTCGTCCTGACCTTCAGGCAGACCGAAGCTGCGGTCGAAGCCTTCGCGCTCGGTCGTCTTGTCGAAGCCTACGCAGGCAATGACGACGGTGTTTCTGTGCACGGACGACAGGTCATAAGTTCCGTCCGGACCCGGTCCAATCAGACGCACGTTCCATTTGTCACAGGCTGATTTCAGACCTGAAAAGACCGTTGTCCCGCGTCCCTCGATGTGGAAAACCTCGCCGGAGCCTCCGCCGAAGGGGATGCGGTCGGCATTCGGACCTATAACCGCAATCTCCAGGCGTTTATGTGGTGAAAGTGGCAGCAGACCTTCGTTGCGCAGGAGCACAGGTCCCTCGGCCGCAATCCGTTGCGCGATGTCGCGGCATTCCGGATTGTCGAGCGGAAGGCTTTCGTCCGCCGCTCCCCCGTTCTCAAGCAGACCGAAGCGTATAAAGGTGCGCAGGATGTTCACGCATTTCTCGTCTATTGAACTCTCGCTGACAATCCCCTTTTCAATCATCGGGGCTATATTCTCGTAGTTCAGGAAATTGCCCCGCGGCATTTCAAGGTCAAGTCCGCTTTCTACGCAGCCGAGAGCCGTGTATGTGGAGAGCCAGTCAGACATCACGATTCCGTCGAAGCCCCATTCTCCGCGCAGCACGTCTTTAATCAGATGCCTGTTTTCCGAGGCGTGGACACCGTTCACAGGATTGTAGCTCATCATCACCGCTCCGACCCGTGCCTTGCGGACGACGTTCCGGAACACCGGATAGTAAAGCTCGTTCAGCGTGCGCTCATCGACAACCGAGTTTGTCCTGTGGCGGAGATTTTCCTGATTGTTTGCGACAAAATGCTTCACGGTCGCCATCACACCCTCCTCCTGAAGGCCGGTAATGTAGCCGCAGGCAATCTCCGACGAGAGGAACGGGTCTTCTCCGAAATACTCAAAGTTGCGTCCGCAAAGAGCTGAACGATAGATATTTACTCCAGGTGCAAGAAGTATACCCACTCCCCTTGCCCGGCAGTCGAGTCCCAGTCCGCGCCCCATTTCGAGCGCCAGCGACGGGTTCCAGGTGGAGGCGAGGGACATACCGCAGGGGTAATAGGTGCTGCGGGTGTCGTTGCGCACGCCCTGCGGACCATCGGCCATCCTGATTTCCGGAATTCCGAGCCTCTCTATCGGAAATGTGCGGAAACCGTCTTTCTGTCCGGCAATCAGGCTGCACTTCTCCTCCAGAGTCATCTCGTTGACAAGTTCCCTCGCCCGCTGTTCCTCCGTCTGGGCAGAGAGCGACGGCAGGAAGGAAACCAATAGAGGAATTATGATGCTGATACGTTTAATCATAATGACATATTGAACCGAATAAAAATCATAATCTCGGGAATACGGTCAAACGCAGTTCCGTGCATCCGTACGGAACGAGAGTGACCGTACGGACGGAGTCGTTGATGACTTCCGGAGACTCGGGGATATGAGGGGTGTATCTCCCCTCATCGAGAGTCCAGCGTATCTTCTTGACCGGGACGCTGATTCCGAAAGGTGGGTTGTCGAACGGATAGTTCATATCATATTCGCCGGACGACTTTTTGCATCCGGAATCCGGAGCAGCCTTCACGTCGAGTTTCACGAACTCCGCGCCGTTGCCACAGATAGCGTAATTGAAGTCACCTGAAGGAGTTATGTTCCAGCATTTGAAATCCGGATTCGCGGAATGCTTGCCGTTCAGGCCGGGGTGCACCCGCGTGTCTTCGCTCCAAGTCCCGGGGATGGGCAGGGAGTAGAGCAATGCTCCCCTGGTGACATAGACTCCTGCGCTGTCAGCCGACTGAAGAATCTCTGTTTCAGGAAAAAGTTGAATCTCAAGCACATCACCGTCTTTCCACCTGCGCTCAATCGTGCTGAACTCCCCTGCCGCAGCCTCTGGCGCGACAGCCTTGCCATTGAGTCTGACCTTGCAGCCCCGACTCCAAGAAGGGATGCGGAAAGTGAAGGGAAACCGTGCGGAACGGCCGCTGAACTCGAAGCGGAGGCTGTCCGCGAACGGATACTGCGCGGACTGCCTAACCGTCATTCCTGAGAAATCCACCATTGAAGGGCCGTAGAGGGCGGCGACGAGACCTCCCCGCCTGTCGGTCATCCACATCCGCTGCACATAGTTGGGCATTATCCTATGCACATTTCCCGCACAACACTCCGTTTCGTGCGTGGGGCGGTAGGCCATCCAAGTCAGTCCCCGGCGGTACTCGTTGTGGTCTGAGTCGCCCGTCACATTGAACTGGTTCACGCAGGAAAAGTATTGGAGAGCCTTGAAATCCTTGGTGACGGCTCCCGGGGCGGCGTTGAACACGGCACGTTCGATGTTGTCCGCGTGGCGGGCACGCCCGTCGGCCATCAGGTGATACCCCTGCGCCCAGGTGAAGTCAGCTATGTCGCAGGTCTCGTGTGCGGACATAATGTCGCGCCCTTTCACCCACTCAGCGCTTGTCGGCACTCCGTCCGGAAGCATATTGTTGTCAATCAGATTGTTCTCCGCCATTCTGGCAAGGTCGAGATAGCGCTGTCTGCCAGTGTATGCGTAGAGAATTGCGGGCAGCTTGTGCATCTCGCAGAATGTCACACCGTGGATGACAATCGGCTCGCCTTTTTCGAGAACGGTGGGATTCAGTTCGAAATCCCCGTTTTCAAACGCCTCTTCGGCGAGCCTTAGCAGGGCGGGATTGCCGGTCTTGCCGTAAGTCCAGAGGATTCCCTCGATGTTGCAGATGTTTCTGCCGGTTCCGACCTCGTCCGCCGTGCAGGAAAGGTAGTATTTTTCGAGCGTCTCGGGAATGCGCGCGTCGCCGGTCATCTCGAACATCGACTTCATTGAACGGAAAAACACGGCCTGCGGCCACATCCTCCAGCGCGGACCGTCCCAGACATCCTTCGAACCGATTTTTCCTTCAGCTGTGGCGTGCGCAATGGTGTAGTTGACTCCGTTCTCCCCTCTTGCAATCATAGTCGAGTCATTGAGAAGGTAGCCGAGCTTCAGGATGCCGTCCGTGTAATAGGCGGTCTGTTCATAGCGCCACCACCCCTCGCCGTGTGTCGACTGGCGTTGAATCTCTCCGTCCCAGAGAGCTGTGTCGTATGGGTATGAGAGCGCCTCGGGATGGCCGCTCAGACCGGTTCGCTGCCTTTGAAGAAATTCGGCAATCCAACCCTCGGCGTGAACCGAGGGCAGAAGATTGTCGTCGAATATGGCATACGGGGCTGTCGAACTTTCCGGATTCACTGTACAGGAAGTGTAGAACGCAGAGATTACAGCAGCGCAAACTATTGATTTTCCGCTCATTGAAATGATTTTAAAACATTACTTGAGGACTATACTTATGTCGTCGATGCAGATGCAGGAGCTGCCGTCGGTCGCGAAACCGAGGAGGTCGCCGTTGAGCAGATCGACATCGAAACTGTAGTCATACCACCTGTGGGTCTCGGACGTTCCGCTCCACTCGGCGGCATCCTCATCGACGTTGCCGTTTGAATTGGCAATTTTGATTTCCGTCACTGTCTCCCAGAGGTCAGATTCGGCGTTCCTGTGATTCCCTCCCCTGTCGAAACGGATTGCAGCAATCTTTCCGGACTTTCCCTGAACCGCAAGTGCCTTGAAAGAGACCGTGCAGCTCTTCTTCTCGCTCGTCGAGAGGTTGCCGGTCGCCTTCACGACGACTGCCGCCGGTTTCGGGGCGGAGACCGCCTTGTCATTGGAATCATAGCCCATACCGAGTACGGCGTAGCCCTCTCCCATATATGAATCAAGGGTCATGAAGCGGCTGTCTCCCACCAGAGTTTCAAAACCGGTCGTGGTTTGAACCTGGAATGAGCCGATTCTCGCCCCTTTCAGGACTTTCGGTGCGAGCAGGGTCGTGGAGGTCTTGCTTTCAGTCACCCAATACTTCACAGCCGCCGCGCTGCCGCCGTCAAAGCTGATGTCAGTGTCACCCTTCTGCGCGTTCAGGAATCCGAAAGCGGCGAGGTGTGTCATCGAAAATCCGGTACGGACTCCGTGGAACGCCCACGGCTTGGCGGAACCAGCCCAGGTGTTCCAGATTGTCCTGTTCAGAGTGTATGACGGGGTTGCGCCCTCGGCCGCAGTTCTGATGGCCGGCATAAGCCCCGCCGCGCAGTTGATGAAGTCGGCGCAGAAGAAACAGTCATCGAAGCCCTCGAAAAGCACTTCGTTCTCTTCCGCGACGTGCTTTGCCGCAGTGGTCAGCCTGAAAGGCTTGGAATATTCCGAGTCGCCGTTCTGGGATTCCATAGTCCTGGACTCGCCGGCGATGGATGCAGCCCGGTAGGTCAGATAGGTCTCGGAAGCGACGGACTTCACCCTGAACCAATAGTCCTTCCCGGCTTCAAGTCCGCCGAACGCGAGATTGAACGGAGGATAAACCGTGCCGGAGCCGGCCACAAGCGACTTGTAGAACGGATGTCCTTCGCTGAGGACTTCGTTGTCGCGGACAAACGCCTCGTACTTCGGCGTGCCGCTGACATCCTCGCTCTCGAAAAGCTGCACATACAGACACGGCTTGTAGTTCCCGCTCAGAGCGCCGGCGCGGTTCTCGA
>CAVDEO010000143.1:2333-5338 GCA_963607915.1 bacterium | reverse complement strand
TTGGTTGACAATTTCCGTAATAATTACACGGAAATCCTCTCCAGTTATCTGTTGGTTGGTCTGAGCATAGAAGTCCTGCATCATACCACGAATAATATTCATACGTTCAACAACGCTTTTGGTATCAGCATTCTTCTTCTCTGCATAAGCCTGTGCCTCGGTCATAAGAAGTTCACGATCTTTATCCATTTTCTGGAGGATAAGTTCGCCCTGAGTTTTCATCTTTTTTATTTCAGTAATCTCAGTAGCAAGCTTCATTATGTTGTTAAAACATTCAGAAGCCACATCCAATTTTGTCTTTTGCCCCACCTGCTGATTTCCAGCATTTGGTTTAGTGATTTCCACTTTGGTCTGTTCGACAACAGCGCTCTGGTCATCTACGATTTCAAATCCATTCATAATCTATTGAATTTTAATTACTTTTTATTGTTTTACCTATCATTTCAGAAAGTCTCACATCTTTCAAGCATTGTTCCACATCTTGCGATTTTTCCCCATCAAATGAGTGCTCTATCTCATCCGCTATTTGAAGTACAGTCTCAATGTTCTTATCTCTAAGCTTATTTATATCGCTAACGATTCCGTCTTTTGCCTCTTTCGCCCATTCGTCAACGCCTTTCGCGACTTTCTTTTTAAGCTTTGACTTCCAAACGCTATATTCATATGCCACGAAAGCAAGTTCAAGAACGACCGTAACAGCAGCACCGACAGCTTTCATCGATGTCGCACCTATTTTCTTTAAGGTGTGCTTAAGCGCATTATGAGTTTCTCTAGAGAAGGTCTTTCCAAAAAAGTCTCCTACTTTCTTCAGAAGATGTGATGCAGCATTCGCAATTCCAGCATTTGCTCCACCGGCGCCCCCAAATTGAATAAAATATTTACCTAGGGCACCTGTCCCTAATTTTTGAATCACCTTTGCACCCACATTCTGAACCGCGACATCCATGTTTGAGTTGATTCGAACGTTTATTTCATTACTGAAATTAATAACTTCCTTTTGGATATAATCATCAACTTTGTTATTCAAATCAATAAGTACGACATCCACATAATCCATAACACAGTCTTCACATTTCTTGCTGATTGTGAACGGCAGAAGATGTGAATTTGTGTATACAATCATTTCCTCCATTTGTCCCTTCTTGGACGAATCGATGTCGTTTTCTAATTTATGAACAATTTCTTCCTTGGCATCATCTATTTTATCTGGTATATTTCCGACTAACATGTCAAATGTCGGAATTATAAGATCATCCACAGCTCCGCGAATGTGTTTTGCAGTAGCCTTTTGCACCTCAATGATAGCATTGAACTCCTCCTCTGACATTACAGCGGAAGCATACCTGGCTTGAATTATAGAGTCACATTTTTCATATAGGTCTTCAACGTATTCATTGAAAGCCTTTTCCAACTTATTGATTCTATCTGAAGAGGAAATAGTTTGGCCAATGTGTGACCACAATTCAGGACATTTCGGCAAAGCATAACTCTCTCCTTCAGAAAGAGGAGTATCTTTGACGCAAAACAATTGAGGCTCCTCACCTAAAATATCTTTGGCATAATTAAATATCTCGGTGATTCTTCTGTCATTGGAGGTGGGACAATCCGGACATCTGTTAATGACAAGTATAACATCTACATCAGAACGGATCAACTCTTTGAGGAAACCTATAAACACATAATCCTCATCTTGAATACCAATACGGTAGTTGACTACATACGCAACGATATCGCTATTTGGCAAGAATTCTTTTAAAACCTCCTCATGCTCTTCTACTATCGAGCCATATCCAGGGGTGTCAAAAATCCTCATACCCTTCATTTGAACGTTTGAAACATATTTTGTCAAACGTAATCTATTCAGAGATTTCTTGGGGTTTTCTGCATACGCGATGAATTGTTCTCTGTCTATCTTCCTTGCCGTTGCATTGTTGTAGATAGCCAAATAATGGTCATCCTTCTTTTCTGTAGACAACTCTACTTCGGTAATTGTAGCCGTGGAGGGCGAAGCTTTTACAGGAAGAATGTTTTCCTCTAGAAAGCCATTTATGATAGATGACTTGCCACTACTTGTTTCCCCCAGAAATACAAGATATGAGTCCGGGTGTGTAATTCTTTCATATAGAAAAGAAGACAAAGCCTTTATTCCCTCGTCTCCCGTTGCATTAATAAGAGGCTCTAATGACTCTAATTTTGCCAATACATTTTCAAACATTTGCAAATTCCTCCAGCCTTTTAGTTATATATAATTCATCTGCATTCAAAGTGTCATCCTCATCAAATTGCCTTGAATCTTGTACGTCTTTCGTTAGATTTTCCAACTGTTGTTCGCGATTATGCACAATTTGTTTTAATGCATCATAGGACTTTTCAAAGAATTCCTCAAATTTCGCATTCACGCTTTTCTTGAAAGAATCAGCAGAACTCTCAATTTTAAGTGAGATCTCTGCTTTGGTAGTGTCCCCTCGTTTATCCGTTATAGCTTTTTTGCCTTTATTTGTCGCCCAGCTAATTACTCCGGTTATTAAAACACCTGTCAAGATACCCGCTGCTGCACCTAGAGGTCCGGCTAAAGACCCTGCTGCCGCCAAGGCTTTTGTTACTGAGGCCCCCACGACAAAACCAGCTTTTGTGCTAGCAAGAGCTCCACCAATGTCTAAAGCTACTTTGCCTCCCTTTTCGAATTTAAAAGCTTTCTCCTTGTGGAAACGCTGTGGGTTAAAGTTGACAGAATCATCAACATCAATAGAACTGTCAAAACGTTCAATACGAGCTTCAATTTCCAGCTTAATATTATTGATATAGTCAAAGGTAGTATTGAATAGTTTTTCGGCTTCTGATTCTTGGATATCTTCAAAAGCTCTGGACAGTTTATCGCCGTCAACAACTCCCTTCTCAATAATTTGATGGATACCGGCTCTTATTTTTCCCGCATACTCGCTCGTCTTTTCGTTTACAAAACCATAGACTTCATCTTCTTTATCTCTCAACATTTTTTTTGTCTC
>CAVDEO010000143.1:767-2323 GCA_963607915.1 bacterium | reverse complement strand
AAAACGAGCAATACTTTCTTCACCTTCGCGGAATATTTCATCTTGAGATTTCTTTTTTGCCGCAATTCTCTCGTCAATGCGGGACTGTATGAATAATAAGGTCTTGCCAACCCTGTCTTTGAGCGCTTGAGACATACTTTCATCCCAACTGTCAGACAATGAGGAAATAGTATCTGTTAACTCGGATATATTTGAATCTTTAATTTGTTTGCTATTATGCCGCAGTGCGCCCGCGATACCATCGTATGCACTAACTACTATTATGTGATCATCGAATGGATTATTCAACTGTTCCGCTATCTGTTTGAGTCGCATTGTGTTATAAGGCACACTTTCAGCCACTGCCTGTGGAGTGTCATTTGCCCACCTGTTTTGCACAAACAGGGCAACCGGGAACTGAGACCAAACACTCTTGATAAACATCGCCTCCGTTTTTCGGATTGTCGGCACAGTAGGAATTACGAAAATTGCAGTACAGAGATTCCTAATATAACGATTTGTTGTCTCTTCATTGGCTTTGGTAAGGCTTCCAACGCCTGGCAGGTCAACAATGGTCAATCCTTTCGCCAATAAATCGTTTTTCCTATAAAGGACGATTCGTGACACCTGTTTTTCGTTACCGGGATTGGAATTGTTATCAACATATTCATACAAATCATTTTTAGTATGAACAATTATGGTCGAGTTGTTAGAGGAAAAATACACCTCCGCCTGTTCGGTTTCGCCATATCTCACTTCTACTGGGACGCAAGTGGTTTCATCAGCTTCACTAGGCATTATGTCTTCCTTGAGAATAGCGTTGATGAGTGTGCTCTTACCCATTCCTTGCATACCCAGAACAGGAATAATCAATTCTTTATTATCAGAGCGCAAAACAGCTTCCTTAAGGGATCGCCCCACTTCTTGTCCAGGGACAGAATACCGGTCAAGTATTTCGACGAGTTTTTCGTCTACAAATTGCTGTATAGTCATAATCTTATTTCTTATTCAATTGTTTAACGGCTTTGCGAACTTTAAATCTCCAGAACGGGATTGAGTGGTATAATACTTCATTTAAGGTATTCTGGATATCCACCTGATTCTTCTTTATGATTGACACTTCAGAAGCCATGGATTCACTTAGTGATTCCACTTCCTTTGAGATTTCAGAGCATTCTTTCTCAATAGAGGAGGCTCTGGTATCAATATAATCGTGAATTTCTTTAATCGAAGAGAGCGTTTGAGAAGCTTTTTCCTGATTATCAGAAAGTATTTCAGACTTTGCTGCAAGGAAACCATTCGTAATACTGTCTAACGTATCCTTTGCATCGGCAATCCTTTTTTTATCGTTTTCACAGATTATAGCATTCAAATGAGCGAACTCACTCTTGATTCCATTTCGAGAGGTATCGAACGATGCTCCCATCTGATCGCTATATGATTTGTGCGATGCTGCTAGAGAATCCGCCAGTTCCTTCAATCGATTATCAGCCTCCTTAAATAATGTTGAGAGGGATTCCAGAATATTATGGAGCGTCTCAGCGTTTTGAGATAATTGATTTGACTGAGATTGCAAC
>CAVDEO010000143.1:0-757 GCA_963607915.1 bacterium | reverse complement strand
GATTGCAACACAGACTGATTTTGCTCAAATTGACTCTTCCTCTCTGATTGTGAATTCTCAAATTGTCGCCTGATATTTGAATCTGTCTGATTTACGGTATTATTTATTGCATCTTCAATACTGGAAATCTGTTCCTTGCCCTGCATATACAGGCCTTCAATTGTTTCAATAACTATCTTAAAATCGGAAGTTACATTTCCTGCAATATCAACCTGCCTCTCCTGAAGGGAGGAGATAGACGACTTGACATTCTCAATTAAGGCTGAAAGGTTAGAGAAAGAATCTGAATGGCGCTCTACGTAACCAGATAGTGATTTCATTAAATAGTCTTTCAAACTTTCAAGGTTGACTAGACTATGACGCAGAGAATCCTCGATATCTCTTTTTGTCGCCTGCTTGTCAAGAGGGTCATCGGATGCATATTTCTCGACATCCACATTCAACTGGTTGGAAACAACCTTTATCAGATTTTCAATGCCACGTTTAATTTCGTCTGATTTAGAAGACGACTCATCGACAGAATCTTGTATATCGTTAATCCTATTCAGTTTAGTTTTGAGAGACTCAATTGCATCTGAAGAAGAACTGATCGTACCTTTCAGTTCCCCAAATGCGTCCGCGATGCCTTCCGAGATTCTCCCTTCCAGCTCTGAAATCATTTTCTTAGTGCTCTCATCAACTTGCAATATAATCGGTTTCTTCTGTTCCATATTAAGATTCAAAAGCTTTTAACATATCATGAATAACGTTATTTGAC
>CAVDEO010000142.1:0-5494 GCA_963607915.1 bacterium | reverse complement strand
CCATAAATTAGTAAGCGTTAAAAAATAAATTGGTGGAGATTTGTGAAGGATTTTTAAGGATTACTTAACATCGAAAGAGTATGATACGGCGTTCGTTACAGAAAGTTATTGAGAATGACATGTTCCGGGGAAAGGCAATTGTTGTCATCGGAGCGCGGCAAGTCGGGAAAAGCACTTTATTCCGGATGATTCTGGAGCATCGGGACGAGGAAACGCTTCGGCTGAACTGTGACGAGCCGGAGGTCAGGACATTACTTTCGGACGCAGGCACATCGGACCTGAAACTGCTCATCGGAACAAACAGGATTGTCATGATTGACGAGGCGCAGTCTGTACCCGGAATAGGCATGACCTTGAAACGGATAACCGACAATTTTCCGGATGTCCAGCTCCTCGTCACCGGGTCATCGTCATTCGAACTTCAGAACAGGCTGAACGAGCCTCTGACAGGAAGAAAATTCGAATACAACCTTTTCCCGATTTCCTCCGCCGAGATTTACGCTTCCGAAGGACTGCTTCCCGTCAGACAAACACTCGAGCGCAGACTGATTTACGGCTCCTACCCGGAAGTCTTTTCCCGCACCGAAGAGTCGAGGAAAATACTTATGGACATCGCCGGAAGCTACCTCTACAAGGATCTGCTCGCCATTGAGGACATACGCCGACCGGTTCTGCTTGAGAAACTGCTGACCGCCCTCGCCCTGCAGCTGTCATCTGAAGTGTCCTACAATGAACTCGCCCAAACCATAGGAACGGACAACAAGACCGTGGAAAAATACATTGATTTGCTGGAAAAATGTTTCGTCGTGTTCCGCCTCAACGGATTCAACCGAAACCTGCGTACGGAACTGAAGAAAAGCAAGAAGGTATATTTCTACGACAACGGCATCCGCAACGCAATCCTCCAGAACTTCGCGCCCCTGTCAATGCGGCAGGACACCGGAGCGCTGTGGGAGAATTTCGTGATAAGCGAGAGACTCAAGCTGAATCACTATGCCGGCAATTTTGTGAAGATCTATTTCTGGCGCACGACCCAGCAGCAGGAAATCGACTATATCGAAGAAAAGGACGGCCGCTTCACATTGTTCGAGATGAAGTTCAACCCAAGAAAATCATCGACCAGATTGCCGAAGGCATTTCTCGAAACCTACGATGTCGATAAAACAGCCGTCGTCACCCCTGACAACTGGACCGACTGGCTGATAAATGCACAAAATCGTGATTTTTGAGACTCCGAATAAAATTTGGCAGGTTACAAACTTTTGATTACCCGAGCCTCTCAGTTCCCCGTGTAGAAGCGAATCAGAGACTCGATGGCGCGGCGGCAGACAGGGCAGAACGCCGGAGCGGCGTTGGTGCGCATACGGCAGTCCTCACAGGCTCTCCATACGCCTTTGCTCTGGTATCCGGCCCCCTCGATGAGTCCGACCCCGTCCTTTCCCAGCATATCCTCCCACTTGGAGGCAAAATCCGCCCGGGTGGTGATGTTCCGCTCCCAAGGTTCGGTATCGGGATAATAATACTCGACGAACTGATCGTCATAGGCGTATTCATCCGCCAGACCGGCGAAACTGTGACCGAACTCGTGCACGACCACCGGAGCGAAAGCCGCGTGGCGGGCAGTCGTAAGAGTGTAGGAATTGTAAATCCCCCCGCCGCCGTAAGTATCCGTGTTGGCGAGGATTATGATATGTTCGTACGGCACTCCGGAGAGTACGTCGTGCATGCGGAAAAGTTCGGGAGTGGTGAGGTAGCGGTCAGAATAGAACGTATCGAAGTGCGAACCCGCGACCGTGCTTTTCCACACCCCCTCGCGAGGCACGCTCACCCCGCTGTCCACAGACGGAACACCAAGAGCCACGATATTGAAGCAGTCACGCATCGACCCGAAAGGCTCGTGGGAGAAAAGGCTCTCTACGGCGGCCTTGGCATCCTTGTAGAACAACTCAATCTCGGAAGACAAATACCCTTCGGCAAGAATCACCACGTCTATCTTCTCCTCCGGAGAACCGCTGTGGTGCAGAACCCGCCAAGCGTCACCATCCTCCCCGGCAGCGGCGCCCTCGCCGGACACCCAACCTCCCGCAGGCTTTATCAATATGTCCCGGGGGTCCACGGGATGAGACATAGACGCGACTATATTATCGTGAAAATCAAACAGTTGCACACAAACATCAACCGGCACGACAGGCATCGGCACAAGGAACACGTTCTCGAAACTGCGACGCACCCGCGTAGCCTCTTCCGTAGCCTGCCACTCCTGGAAGAGAGTGGAGAACGAGGCCCGGTACAGGGTGTCCCCGCAGGCCTTGTCGGTCATCGTAATCTGACCGTTGCCCCGTAGCGGGAGCTTGTCAAGATTGACCCTGCGCCCAGCCCAGCCCTCAAGGCTCTTCAGATGCGCGAGGGCGATGTCACAGGTCTTGTCGGTGCCGGAAAAAAGTCACAGGTCTTGTCGGTGCCGGAAAAAATGTAGTCAAGACGAAGAGTTCTGTCCTCGAGACGCCCTCCGGCGAACGTCGCGGCATCCAGACTGAAAGCAAGCAGAATGCACGGCAAGATGGAAAAAATCCTTTTCATATCCGGCAAATATACAAAAAAGGAAGATATCAGAGCTCCGCGACAATATGCCTTATGCTGTCTATGCGGGGACAAGAACCCTATCCGGCAACTTCGAATCCGTCTCCATATTGAACTGTCCGAAAAAAATCCTAACTTTGTCTCTTGCTGACAAAAAGAATGTAAGATGCTATACCCTATCGGAATACAGGATTTCGGGAAAATCCGCAGGGACGGTTATGTCTATGTGGACAAGACTGACCTCATTTACAAGATGACCCACGGCAGCGGCAGGTATATCTTCCTCAGCCGTCCCCGCCGTTTCGGGAAAAGTCTGCTCGTGTCCACTCTGGAGGCATATTTCAGCGGCGAGAAAGATCTTTTTGACGATCTGGCGATTGCCGGACTGGAAAAAGACTGGATTCAATATCCGGTGCTCAGATTGGATTTGAGCGGAGCTAGCTACACATCGAAGCAGGCTCTGGATTCTAAGCTCAATTCTTTCTTGAAACACTACGAGCAGCTGTATTCTTCCGTAAGCGACGAGCCTGTTTCCAGCATCCGGTTTGATGCCTTGATACAGGCAGCATTCACAAAAACCGGAAAGCCGGTCGTCATACTGATTGACGAATACGACAAGCCTATAGTCGACAACATCGGCGACGAGGCGCTCACCGATGCGTTCCGCAGGCAGCTTCAGGGCTTCTACAGCGTAATGAAAGCCAAGGACGGATGCATCGGATTCGGATTTCTCACCGGTGTCACCAAAATCGGCAAACTCAGCGTATTCTCCGGACTCAACAACCTCAAGGACATCTCGATGGACGCCCGCTACACGGACATCTGCGGCATATCCGAGAAAGACCTCAGGAAATATTTTCAGGAGAGCGTCAGGGAGTTGGCTGAAGCCAACAGGATTTCCGTCGAACAGTGTTATGAAAAACTGGCCCGTATGTACGACGGATACCATTTCTGCGAAGATTCGGACGGGATGTACAACCCGTTCAGCCTGCTCAACACATTCGATTCCCTGAAGTTCAGGCAATACTGGATAGAGACCGGCACCCCGTCCTTCCTCGTCGAGGTGATGAAGCGCACCGATTACGATGTGACCGGCATCGCCACCGAAGAGGCCGACTCCACCCTGCTGACCGAGATTGACACGGCGTTCCACAATCCCGTGCCGCTGCTTTATCAGAGCGGATACCTCACAATCAAGTCTTACGACGAGGTGACGGGCATATACACTCTCGGTTTCCCGAACCTTGAAGTCAAGAACGGCTTCCTGTCCTTCCTCCTGAACTACTACACCACCGCCCGGGGCGCCGGCAGCCTTCTCATCCGCCAGATGAGCAGCGACCTCATCGGCGGTCGTCCGAAAGACTTCATGAAACGGATGGAAGCTTTCTTCGCCAGACAGAACTACCAGATTCAGGGCGATGCAGAGAAGGACTTCCACTATGCGATGAGCATCATACTGCAGCTGCTGGGCGAGAATGTCACCGTGCACTCGGAGGACGCGACGTCGGAAGGACGGATGGACCTGCTCGCTGAGACTCCACGCTTCGTCTATATCATTGAAATCAAGATTAATGACACCGCCGAGGCCGCATTGGAACAGATTGAGGCAAAGGGCTATGCCCGCAAGTTCGCCGATGACGCCCGGCAGGTCTTCAAGATTGGCATCCGCTTCTCCACCGAGTCCCGCTGCGTGGATTCGTGGAAAGTCGCCGAATAGAATCCGGAGCAAATCTCCACCAAGTTATTTTTTAAGGATTACTAAATCCTCAACGGGCGGCAAGAGGCCTACCGCCTGAAAAATATATTTTTCAGCCAGTACTCGTAGAGAGGGTCTTCAAAAGTGTAGCATTTCCCGAAGTCGTCGAGAATGTCTTTGGCGACCAGCGCCTTACGGGAGCGGGATATTTCAGTAGTGGATTTCAGCCCGTATTTTTCAATGACTTCCCTCGATGAAAGTGACTGCTCTCCGTTTGCCATTGCGTGGAGAAGGTTCTGTTGGGCAAGCGTCAGAGTGGCCGTGAGAGCTCGGTTCAATTCGCCCTGCTGCCTGAGTATGTCTTCAAAAGCATCCCGCACTGTGCTGTCCTCACAAATTCCGCTCTGGCAATGCAGCCAGGTCGTCTGTGCAAGCTGCTGGACATAATAGGGATTGTTGTCCGCAAGTCTGACTATCTCCCTGCACTGCTCCTCGCTTATGGTCTTCCCAGTCTTTGCAAATCCTCCGGCAATGAAGTCTGGCCAGAACTCCCCGTCAATCTTCTCGAGGAAATAAATCGCTCCGAATTTGTAGAAAGGCATAGATGCCTTGCCGAAGACTTCCATCATCATATGTCTGCGTCTTCCGAAGAGACAGTAAGCCACGTGCTGCTGGAGTTGCCATTTCGCCCTGAGGTTCGCCTGAAACGCCCTCGGATCCCGGAACTCTCCGATTTGCTGAAACTCATCGATACACACGACTATCCTTATGCCGCGATCTCTTGCTATTTTCTCTGGCAGTTCAAGAATTTCATCTGCGCTCATCTGCGGCTCCCTGATCTGAAACTGAACCGATGCAGGCGCGGCCGCGTCTCCGAAACTTATTCCCGAAATGATGGCGGATGCATATTTGCGTATTGTCGAGAGGATGTTGTCCACCGTAGTGGCTGTCTGACGGATGACCTCCGTCGCCATCTTTTCATAGAACTCCGCCTCTGTCCGGACATTGAAGATGTCAACGAACACGACTTTCAACTCCTTGTCCTCTTCTGTGGCTTTCATCGCCGCCTTGTGGACAAGCGAAGTCTTCCCCCACCTTCTCGGCGAAATCAGAACCGTATTTGTCAGACTCCTGAAATTCTCGGACAAACGAATCGTATCCTTCTCCCGGTCAATGAAGTTTTCCCCCTCGGCCAAACGGCCGAAAACAAATGGTGCC
>CAVDEO010000141.1:2103-5519 GCA_963607915.1 bacterium | reverse complement strand
GCCACGGTGGAAATGCCGGCAGAGAGACGGATGCGGCGCAGACGGAACTGGAGTCCGGTTTCTGCGGCGACTCCGCTCGGGCTGCGGTCGCTCACCCTCGCCCAGTAGAGCGAGGAGTCCTCCCAGAGGAGGGTGCGGCCGCCGTAGCCTGCTCCGGCGTAGAGACTCAGCCATCCGCAGACGCGGAAGACCACTCCGGTCGTGACGGACAGGCGGGAGACGCGGGAGCGGCCTGAAGTCCAGATGTAACCCCCGTCGGTCGTGCCGTCGGAACGACAGTCATACGCCGAGGCGGAACTACGGAAGTTGGACACGGCCTTGAGGTAGCAGCCCCAGCGGTATTTTTCCCAGCTGAGCATAAGCCCTCCGGAACAGTCCGGAACTGCGAATATACCCGACACCGCAAGGCCTATGGGTTCGCGCCGGCGGGCAGCTGCGTAGGAGGAAGAATCCGCCGGAGACGGAAGATAGACAATCGAATCCCTGACGATTATCTCCTTCTCCGGCTGAGGGGCCGGAGTCCGCAGCACCATCTCATAGGTCACGGCAGACTCTATGGGTTCGGGAAAGACATAGTCCCGGATGACCCCGAAATCCTTGTGTCTTACGGTGATTTTCAGCACTTTCTCGGGCACATAGACCCAGGTCTCCCCCACCTCGCGCCTCACCGCGACGACGCCCATCACCCCGACGTCGAAGTCCAGGTCTTCGGCGGAGGTAATCACCTTTATCAGAGCCGCTTTCCTGCCGTTCTGGTCTTTCACCGGCCTGCCGCTCCGCGCATCGAGATCCCACTCCAGACGGCGGAACGACTGCACGGAGAAATCCCCGTCGCGGGAACTCTGCGCCGACAGGGGGAAGCCGGTGTGGAAGCCCCCGAGAAGAAGCGCCGCCGCGAACAGTGCGCGACATTCCGATATGAGCCGGTTCAATGACATCATCCGCCGGGAAAATCAGAAATGATATGGCCCGATGACCCCGAAATCCTTGTCCGGAGACTCCTGCCAGGTCCGCACATGAATCACGGGACCCCGGGGGTCGGACAAGTCGACGAGAATGAAAAGGTAGCCGACATCGGAATAGGTCGTGGAGAAATACTCCTGCCGGATTTTAATTCCGAAGAGCTGCTCCCCTTTCCCGAGTTTCACGACCTCGCTGTCCGAGAACTGGATGTTCACATACTCCTGACTCGCGAAGACACGCGAAAGGTTGCGGATGTATGTCTCCTTGTTCTGGCGCGTGAAACTGACATAACGGTTCGTGCCGTACTCGTTGCTCCGCCCCGCGCTGCGGAGGACACGCCCCGTGATTATCAGTGCGTCGTCGTCGAAAATCGAGCTTATGTAGTCGAGCCGGCGGAGGGAATATGCCGTCTTGTAGTTCTCGAGAAATGCGACAAGTATGAGCCGCGCCTCCTCCGACCAGCCGTCACGGGAGCAGATGTCGGATGTCGCCGCCCTACCGAGCGAGAACGTGAGGTTCGACACCAGGCCGTCCCTGTCGAAAGTCAGGACCACATCCTCGACGAAGCGGCGCGGATTGCCGCTGAAGGAAAACGCCATCGGGATGCTGCGGCAGCAGACCTCATCGCCTAGGGCGTAGAAATCCAGGTCATCGTGAGAAAGGACACGCGCATTGCCGTAGGCCACGAGTCGGAGGAATATGTCCCATCCCGTTTCCGTGAAAAGCGGGCGGACGGATTCATAGTCCCGGGATGTCAGGGCATCGCATATCCGCGAAACCGTTGATTCATAATCGGAAGTGAAGATGACCGGGGCAAGGCTCAATGTGGAGGCCGAGTCCGGAGATTCGCTGAACTTTTCCCGGGACAGGACATCCATCACCTTGCTTCTGACGGCGGAGAAGTCTATCCTGCTGACCGCTGCGGCATCAGTCGCGCCGCCGTCCGGAGTGCCGCCGTTTTTCGGATTTCCGTAGCCGGAGTTCCCGCTGCCGTCCCCGGCATAATCCCGGATTTGATTTCCCGAGGCTGATTTCCCGTTGTGATTGGCGCCGTTGCCCGAAACGCCCGTGCCGCCGGATGAAGTCCCGGAGGCGGCTCCGAAAGCCCGCTCCACGGCCTGAACCTCGCGGTAGATGTGCCTGAGATGGGAGGGGTCGGACTCGTAGAGTATGCGGTAGTCGTCAAGGCGCGAATCCGGGGACACTTCGATGAAGCCCTTCCCGTCCTTTGCCGAAAGTATGCCGCTCCATTCCCGCCCGTTGAAGAATCGGTAGTCTATATTCCTGACAGGCTGTCCCTTGTAGGTGAAGCTCAGTTCCACGACATCCCTGTCGGCGACGCTCTGGCGGTCGAAGCTCACATTCATACCCTCAAGTATCCGCACCCGCCGCGAACGCAGTTCCGCGACCTCTTCCGCGCTGAAACCGGGCACGGACTGCAGCAGCACCGCCGCCCAGGAAAGATAGCGCAGAGCCACGTCCATCTGCAGTTTCTTCTCGGCAGTCCCGGCGATTTCCTTCATTTCGGCGATGCGGCGGCGACGGTTTCCGAAAACGCTTCCCACTGCGTCACGCCTGATGTAGCGCAGCACCTGAGTCTCTTTCCTGCCGCCCGACACTGCAAATTCGGAAGTTCCGGCGACATCATCCCGGTAGGTTGCCATCAGCGCAGCTTTCACCGCATCCCCATAGGACAGTTCGATGACTCCGGCAATCTTTTCCACAAGCGCAGCGGTCGCGAGGCTGTCAGCGGTCCGAGTGTCCGCAGCCCGGCCTTCGCCCCAAAGAAACGCCGCATCCTTTTTTATGTCAGAGATTTTCACATCATCCTTGATGTCCGATGTCAGCACAGCGCAAGATGTGTCCGGAACTTTCACATCACAGATTCTCCGGGCGGAAGCCCCCGCCGGAAAGATCAGGAGTCCGACAGCGCATAACACTGAAAGCAGAACGCCGACCGGACGGAGCGGAATCAGGCAAAGCCGCAGGCGACGGAGCGCTGTCAGGCTAAGCCGCAGGCGACGGAGCGGTGTCAGGCGAAGCCGCAGGTGACGGAGCGGCATCAGGCAAAGCCGCAGGCGACGGAGCGGAATAACCACATAATCATTCGTAATGTTATCGCCGTTCATAACGCCCTGTCCTCCAAATATTTCCCATAAGCCTGCACAATCCGCCGCCTCTGTCCCACGCTCATCTGACCCTCAGCACGCAGAATTTTCTCTCGCAGACTGTCCGCAACCGTCTTCATATCCCCGAAAACCGCCCCCTCGAAGGCACATCTTCCGCAGAAAAATTCATATCCAGAAACAATCTCCTCCCAGGCACGCTCCTGCTCCATACGGATACTCCGAAAGCCGGCAAACAGCGTCTCAGGCTCATCCTCCGGACTCCCGGCAGTCTCTCCCAGCACATTCCCGTGAGTGTCAAGGAAATGCCACCACCCGGAAACCGCT
>CAVDEO010000141.1:0-1977 GCA_963607915.1 bacterium | reverse complement strand
CCGGCAATCAAATCGTCCGCAAGAAAAAAGAGCCGGCCGTACTGCACCGGCACGACGACACGCCCGCTTTCATCAATGACACCGAAGTTCCGCCCGTCGCTCACGATGCTGCACCCGTTCAGGCAGTCCTCCACGAAAGAATAATCCTTCCGAACGCCACAGTTCTTCCCCCGGCAGCCGAAAAACAGCACAGCCGACACGAAAACCGCCGCCATATATCCCCGAACGTGCATGCCGACATTCATTATTTTTTCTTGAGAATAATCCATTTGCCGGTTTTATTGCTGCCATCTCGGCTTATATAACCATTCTCACGAAGAAATGTTATTTCTCGTTTTAAAGTCGCAAGCGATAGATTAACTTTCTTCGCCAGTTCATTCCTCGTAAGAAACGGCGCGCTCTTAATGGCTGCAAGTATAGCCAACTGCCGATCATTTATCGGTTCATTTATCGGCTCATTTATCGGCTCATTTATCGGCTCATTCTGAATATGGAGGGTCAATCTCACCTGCATAAGTTCCGGCTGTTCCAACAACTCCGGCCTGAGCCAATGTTTCTCGTTCCATGCATCCAGAATAAGCGGGAATCCGGAACCGAGATTCTCTCCGAAGCCTATCATCCGGAACATATTCTGCATCCTCTGGTTACGGGCCTTTGATTCACCGCCTTTATAAATCTGCTCCAAAGGAAGTTTCAGCAATCCGGGATTTGTCAGGACGAAACAATCATCAAACTTTTCAACCCTCAAGATGCCGTTCACCATAAAATCCGAATGGATAATGCTATTTGTAACAGCCTCTCGGACAGCCTTTGCCTGTAAAGTGTCATCCTTACGCACAATGCCATCCATATTGAACGGACGGGGCAAATCACGAGTCAGCTTAGGGATGACCGCGTTTGTGTTCGCAAAAGCCGAATAGGTTTCCCATAGCGAAGCAGGTACACATCTGGAGGCTTTCTTGCACTCCAGAGTCGCCCGTTCACCGCCCGACAAGAGATTTTTCACGTCAATGCCCATCGTCCGATTGTTTTTATCTTCAAAGATAACACTTTTCCCATAAAAAGCCGTTACTTTGCAATCGCTATGGAGTTGAGTTCGGTCATATTCGGTTTCGGGGAGGAGGATTTCGAGGATGGATTCGGGGGCATCGCGTCGTCCGATGTGGAGTTCGTGTATGAATCCGCCGGAGGACATTCGAGGCTCGGCCGGGCGGTCATCGACGGGAAGACGGTGTGCATCAAGGCGTTGAAGGATGAATATATTGGGAATCCGGTCTATGAGGGACTGCTTGGAAAGGAATATGAAATCGGAGCTTCCATCGTGCACCCGAACATCTGCAGGACTTTGGATTTCCGTCAGATCGAGGGACTCGGGAACTGCATCGTCACGGAATGGATTGACGGTGAAACACTTGAGACTGCGTTGAGGAATGAAGAGATGAACCCGTCTCTCGCACGCAAGGTCATACTTGAACTCTGCGATGCGCTCAACGCCCTCCACCACCGTCAGATTGTCCACCGGGACATCAAGCCGGGGAACATAATGCTGACACGCAACGGGCGGAATGTCAAACTGATAGATTTCGGACTCGCCGACACGGACACCCACGCGGGTCTGAAGATGGCCGCCGGAACGGAGTCCTACGCGGCACCGGAACAGGTGACCGGCTCAGCCCCCGACGGACGCAGCGACCTCTACGCCCTCGGCAAAGTCATCGGGGAAATCGCAAGTCATCCCGCCGTCAGGCGCAGCAGCCGTTTCTGGAAAAGCGTCGCGGCAAAGTGCACAGCGCCTGAAATCGGCAGGAGAGTCAGCGATGCCGCCGCGCTCAAACAGCTGATTCTCAAAAAGGAACGCCGGCAGCGGCAAGTCCCGCTGATTCTTTCCGCCGCGGCTCTCGCCACCGCCATAGTCCTGTGGCTCTGCGCTCCGCACATCGCCCGCCTCCACGAACGCCACAGAATCGACATCCTCGT
>CAVDEO010000140.1:0-5571 GCA_963607915.1 bacterium | reverse complement strand
AAGGAGTATGACAGAACAGGAATTCGGACATATCGTGCAGGAACATAGCGGCACGCTGAAGGCGCTGGCAAGGCGTTTCGGCCGGGCGACCGATATGGCCGTCGACGGGGAGGACATCGTCCAGGAGGCGTTGCTCGCTTTCTGGAACCTCTCGGAGAAAGGCTACCCTGTACGCAATGTCGAAGCTCTGCTTGTCAAGATAACGAAAAACATCTGTGTTTCGCATTATCGCAGGCATCATCTTGAAACTGAGACTATTGCGGGCGATGTCTTTCCCGGCGGGACTTCAGCCGCCGGTGAAGTCGAGAGACAGGATGCGGACAGACTCAGGGAAGAACTGTACGACAGACTGACACCGTCGGAGTTTCAATATACGAAGCTGCGTGAGGAAACGGATTGGACGCTTGACGAAATGGCGGCGAGGACCGGCAGGGACAAATCCGTAATAAAGTCTCTTCTTTCAAAGTCAAAGCACAAGATGAAGCAAATCATTAAGAATCAATGAATATGGGTTTCGCAAATGCGAAACTGGAGTTATGAATATGAAACGAGATGACAGGATATTGGCGGAGCTTGAGAAGGCATACCTCTCCGATGACTCCGCAGCCGAGTTCGACAGGCTTGTGAGGAAGGGGGAGTCCCGCAGACGCAGACCCTTGGTCTGGGGCGCGATGCTCTTTGCGGCGGCCTCGTCGGCATTGATTCTGACATTGAGCATCCGCGACAACCGCTGCGGGTTCGACGGAACCGAGATGGCGGAGGGGCTTCAGCAGATTATGAACCTCGACCCGGACAATGTCAGGTCGGTCAGCGCCACTCCGGAAGGCAGGCGGGTGATTCTCACCGCATTGATGATGGACGGGAGCCAATGCTCCTATGTGATGAGCCGCACGGACGGCGCTGAGGCGGTCACGATAACAGCGATAGAATAAACCTTAAATTCAAACAGTTATGTTGACAATGTTTTTGAGCGCAGTATGCGCTTCGGCTCTCAATGTCTCCGTGGCGGCGGCACCGGCGGACACGCTTGACAGGTACGTCATCGACGGGGCGAAAGTGGAGAACTTCGACGGCAGCCAGCTTGTCGGGAAGACGGTAAGCGACTACAAGATACTCACCGCCACGGGCAAAGCTGACGGGAAGGTCGTAAGGGTTCATATGATCCGCACCGATGAACGGAGAATCACGGAAGTCAAAACGGACAGCACAGATGCAGCGGTGTTTCCCGCAGCCACAGTCTATATCCTTGACGGCCGGAAGTGCGACAAGGATGCCCTGAACAAAATAAAGCCCGCATCAATCGCCTCTATGACAGTATATAAGCCCGGCAGCAAGGAAGCCGTTGACCTTTCCGGCAGGGACGATGTCACGGTCATACAAGTCGTGACGAAGTAGCATTCTCATAAAACCGCAAATGGGGCTGACTAAAAAGGGTCACCCTCCGCAGACTAACGTCTGCGGAGGGTAGGAAGTCCGAAGGAGGGTGAACAAAACACTTTTTAGTCACCCTCCTTTTTCGTTGCTGAAGAGGTAAAGACCCGTCAGATGCCCGCTATTTCATAAAATATGTGAAGATTTCCGGATAGTTTTTGCCTGTTTGGATGCCCAGTGATGACACGCTCTGAAGTTTGGTCTCATCTGACTCTTCTTCTCCGCCGATAATCATCGAGTCTTTTGACAACTCCCTGAATGTGGTATTCATCGTGAGCGGTTTATCATCCTGAACCCGTATCAGGATGAGTGCACCGGATGTCCCGCCTTCATTAAGGATGATGTTGTAGGTGATTTCTGCGGCGGCTATGTCATCAGGCTTCGCCTCGTCCAGCATCTTCTTTAAGCTTTCAGACGCATCACTGTCTTTGGCCGCCGCCTGTCTGAGTTCACTGAGGGTTTTCTCAGTAAGAAGTACGCCATAGTACCCCTTGCCGTTATTTTCAAGAGACAGGTAGATGCCGTCCTCATCAATCCACTGGTTCTGATACAGAGGGGCCTCAGTTTCGTCATTTTTCTTGCATGAACTCAAGAGCGCCACTGCTCCAAGCATGACTGCAAATAAGATTTTTTTCATATAGATATCGGTTTAAAACAAATTTTCGGAATACGGAAACAAAGTTAGGGAGTATTGTTTAGTATTCATATAGGTAATACTACTGAAATGCGAATATCCGCAGGAAAAGTTCCGTCTTGTAAGAAAATTTTGCTTAGTCACGGACAAACTTTAATTTTGCAGGTTCGTATAGACATCAGAAACAATGGCAAACAGACATAAGCTTATATCCGGCAATATTATGAAGCGTGTTTTTTCCCTCCTGATTCTCACATCCTTCGCTTTCGTCCCACTTTCGGCGCAGGAGGCTGTGCAGGACAGGGCGGACTCGCTCTTTTCGCGGTGGAATTCTTCATCGGGACGGGAAAAAACACGGATTGCGAACAAGCTCATGAAGACATTCTTCGACGAGGGGGATGTCGATACGCTGATGGTTTTCGGGAAATCAGGGGCGAGGGAACAGAGTGCCTGCATAAAGACATATATGACCGCGCATTTGTTTTTCGGGAATCGGTTTGATGAGGCTTATGGATTGGGACTCAATGCTTTGCTTGAGAGCGAAGGGACGGGCGATGAAAAACTGGTGGCGGAGTGCCTGAACAATCTCGGGATAATATGCCAGAGGAAGGGACTGTTCGAGCAGGCGATTTCCTATATGGAACGGGTCTATGAGATTGACCGGCGTAACGCCGACGAGGGCGGGATGAGCACCACGATGAACAATCTCGCCACGCTCTACCTCGGGGTCGGGGACGCGGAGACGGCGCTTTCGTATGTCCTGCCGGCCATCGCCTACGAGAGAAAGTCCGGAGACAGGCAGCGCCTTGCTGTCAGGCTGGGGCTGGCCTCTGACATCTGGCTTGCTCTCGGGCATCCTGAAAAAGCTCTGGAGTCCATTGACGAGGCGCTTGCAATCGAGTTGAAGGACGGCAGGGAAGTGAAGGCGGCGGTCCGCAGGTCGCAGAAAGTTCCCGTGCTCGTTGAACTGGGGCGTGTCAGGGAGGCGCGCTCGTGTCTGGATTCGGCGATGACGGTTCTCTCCGTCCGAAGCAACCACATTTCGCTGGCAATCTGCTACAATCTGCTCGGGAGCATCGACGCGAAGGAAGGGAAGTGGAAAGAGGCCGTCGCGGCTTATGGCCGGGCCGAACTCATTGCAGGTCAGTGCGGCGGAGACTATGTGCGCAAGAAGGCTCTTCGGGGACTTTCCGAGTCCTGCGCGATGTCCGGCGACCAGAAGGCCGCGCTTGACCGCCTTAACGACTATGTTGAACTGAATGACCGTCTGACGAAAGACCGCAGCCGGATGGCCGTGGAGGACTTCAAGATTCAGTACCGGACTGCCGAGACGGAGAGGGAACTCGCTCTTCAGCAGGTGCGGTCAAGAAACCGGCTTGTCCTGATTGCGCTTATGTCAGTGCTTGCCGCCACTCTGGCTGCCTGCATCGTCGTTCTCGTGCGCCTGCTGCGGATTCGCAGGCGGCAGGTGGAAATTCTCCGGAGGAACGACGAGGCAAAGAGCCGTCTTCTCGCGCTTGTCCCGGCGATGGGGGACCGGAAGGAGGCGAAGGTGCTGGGTGAGGTCATCGAGAGCATCGAGACCGGTGCAGCCGGCGGAGAACCTCTTCCTAAGCTCACTGCCAGGGAGAGGGAAGTGGTGCGCTTCTGCTGCGAGGGGCTTCAGAGCAAGGAAATCGCCGACCGTATGAACGTTTCCGTCCGCACTGTCGACGCGCACAAGTCCAACATCTTCCGCAAGCTTAAAATCAACAACACGGTTGAACTTGTCAAATATGCAGCTGAGACCGGCCTGATGTAGACAGACCGGTCTCAGAGCAAATGGGGATGACTAAAAAGTGTCACCCACTTTTAATTTCTCAACCCCCAGTCACTTCGTGACAGCCCCTGAGGCACTATTCCGCAGGCTGACTGACATCAGTGTATTCCACCTCCTTGCCTGGGAATGGAAGGGTCCCGTCAATCACCATCCTGGCGACTTCCTTGCCGCCGTTGCGGACGATGATTTCCTGACCTATACTGCAGATGAACCGGTAGCCATCCGCGATGGTCGCCCAAATCACATCATATGTTCCCCCGGACGGCAGCGTTTTCCTGCCGTTGAAATTGGTGAATGTTCCGGTCACATCAGCCCCGTAGGAGGAATAGAACTGATCCTGCTCATTCAGCTGAACCGGCGTGCTTTTAGTCACCGTGACAGTGCCGACGATTTTCCGGGCGCCGGCAATGTGATTTGTATTTTCCGACATCAGCACCGCTCCGGTCATAAGTTTGTCCTTCGTCAGCTGGTCGCCTATCAGAATGTCAGGAGCGTCGCCGACCGTTGCGGAGTCAACCGCTTTGTTGGACATTGATATGCCCTTGACGGTCACGATATAATGTCCTTTCGCATCGTCCGGCTGGAGAATCCTCAGCTTGTCCCCCACCTTGACAGTTCCGCTCTCGATGCTCGTTGTCAGCACCACACCTCTTCCGGTAACCGTGAAGACATCTGTCACAGAAGCGACGAAAGAATCCGCCACCGTGACCTCGAAGCGGACGGACGGTTCCGTTTCAAACTTAGCTATCGCCGTGCCGCTGTACCTTGCACTTATGACCGCTGTCCCGTACGATTTCCCGACAATTTTCAAATCCCCGTCGATGGTCGCGACTTCAGGATTGTCGGAGGAGAAGGTGTAGTCCGACACCGGAATCGAACCGGTCAGGAAATAATCCTTGAAGGAGAGCTCTTCCCCGGGAAGGATTGACATCGACGACACCGAGAGTCCGGCCTTATAGCTGTGGACTTTCAGACTGGCGCTCTTTCCCCCGGCGCTGACAGTCAAGGTCGCCGTCCCCTCCGCCTGCTTGTCAGCGGAGACTTTGCCGTCGGCGTCGACGGTCGCGAACTCCGTTTTGTCGATGGTCCAAGTGAGTTGCCTGTCCGTTGCGTCCGCCGGTTCGACCGTGGCGGAAAGGGAGAATGACGTGCCGGTGAAAAGGTTCAGCTCCTCGCCGTCATAGTTGATTTTCACTCCGGTGACCGCCACCGGCACCTGAACCGTGACGAGGCAGGTCGCCTTGACATTGCCGTCTGAAAGGGCGGCGGCGGTGATGACGGTTTCTCCGGCCTTCACCCCGGTCACCTCGCCTTCATCGCTGACAGTGGCCACTCCCGAATCCTCACTGCTCCAGACTATGCCATTTTCCGTGCCGTTTTCCGGAGACAGTTTCGCTGTCAGGAGGAATGTTTCACCCTCCGTGAGGGTGATTTTGGTCTTGTTCAACGTGATTTCCCTGATGATGTCGTCACCATTTTTCTTGTTGCAGCAGGGGAACAAAACAGCCGCAACCGCGAAAACTGCAAGCGCAGCGGTAAGTCTTTTTCTCATAGTTCGATTTATGTATTGATGTATTGAGTAAATGCTGAAAACATAAACAGTTTTAGTAAGCGTTAAAAAATAAATTGGTGTAGATTTGTGAAGGATTTTTGAGGATAGATTTCTTTTGGAAGAGGGAGTGTACTG
>CAVDEO010000139.1:0-5603 GCA_963607915.1 bacterium | reverse complement strand
ATCTATCCTCAAAAATCCTTCACAAATCTCCACCAATTTATTTTTTAACGCTTACTAAGAATGATTCATAACTTGACATGTCAACCTTTGTGAGATTCCCCGTCTCTTTCATTGCGGCTAAAGTCTCGTCATTCGGCTCGTCGAAAGCAACGTCCAAAAGAATGCTTTCCACGTAATTGTTGAGACTCCTGTTCTCTTTTTTCGCTTTCAGTCTCAGTCTGTCGAGCAAGTCTGCACGAAGCCTGAACGCCGTCTGCTTCCTGTTTGATGCTATTGTTTCCATATTCCTGTTACGTTTAACATCACAAAGATATAACATTAGTATAACAAAACAAAGCGACTGCATGAAAAAGAAAAAGGCGCACGGAGCACGACTTCCCCCTAATGTCAATTATACCCCTGATGCAGGGGGACGGGAGGTGGGGTAAGAAAAAAGACCGAATTGCTCCGGTCTTTTTTCTTCATTGCCAGGGTGCCCGGTCGGATTCGAACCGACGACATTCAGAACCACAATCTGACGCTCTAACCAACTGAACTACGGGCACCGTGTTCGTTTGGGACTGCAAAGATAGACAAAATCCGTCGTTATGCAAAAAAATGTTATTTTTGTAGAATTATTTTTGAACAACAGGGACTTCGACTATGACAGTCCTCTACAAATCAGCGTTATGGGACGTGAAATAAAATTCTCTCTTGTATATAGGGATATGTGGCAGTCGTCGGGGAAATATGTCCCGAGGGTCGATCAGCTGGTGAAGGTGGCTCAGCCCATCATCGATATGGGCTGCTTCGACCGCGTGGAGACCAACGGCGGAGCCTTCGAACAGGTCAATCTGCTTTTCGGCGAGAACCCGAACAGGGCGGTGCGCGAATGGACTGCGCCTTTTCATAAGGCCGGGATTCGGACCCATATGCTCGAAAGGGGGCTCAACGCCCTGAGGATGAACCCCGTTCCTGCCGATGTGCGCGAACTGATGTACAAGGTCAAGAAGGCGCAGGGCACGGACATATCCCGTTCATTCTGCGGACTCAACGACCACAGGAATCTGCGTCTGAGCGTAGAATATGCGAAAAAAGCGGGGATGGTCTCGCAGGTCGCGCTGAGCATCACCCATTCTCCCGTCCACACTGTTGAATATTATATGGACATCGTCCGCAAGGTCGTGGAATACGGGGCGGACGAAATATGCCTCAAGGATATGGCGGGAATCGGACGGCCGACTTTCCTCGCCGAACTCACCGGAAAGATAAAGAAGGAATATCCGCAGATTATAGTCCAGTACCACGGACACAGCGGGCCGGGATTTTCTCCGGCTTCGATGCTTGAGGTCGCGCGTGCCGGGGCTGACTTCCTCGACGTGGCCGTAGAGCCGCTTTCGTGGGGGAAGGTGCATCCGGACGTGATTACGATACGCGAAATGCTCAAGGCTGACGGTTTCACGGTGAAAGACATTGATATGGACGCGTATATGGAAGTGCGCTCCCTCACGCAGTCGTTCATCGACGATTTTCTCGGCTACTGGATTGACCCGAACAACTCGCAGATGAGTTCGCTGCTTGTCGGCTGCGGGCTTCCGGGCGGGATGATGGGCTCGATGATGGCCGACCTCAAGGGCTTCCATTCGGCGATTAACGCCGCTCTCCGTGCGCAGTCCAAGCCGGAGCTGAGTCTTGACAGCCTGATGGTGAGGCTTTTCCGGGAAGTCGAGTATGTCTGGCCGCGTCTCGGCTACCCTCCGCTCGTGACCCCGTTCAGCCAGTATGTGAAGAACACCGCGCTGATGAATCTGCTTGATTCGTTCAAGGGACGGCCGCGCTGGTCTTCAATTGACAAGGACACCTGGAATATGATACTCGGCAAGATGGGCCGTCTGCCCGGCCCGCTCGCTCCGGAAATCACGGAACTCGCGAAGTCTAAGGGACTTGAGTTCTACACGGGCAATCCTCAGGACGCGTTCCCGGACGAACTGCCGAAATTCCGCAGAATGATGGAGGAGGAAGGCTGGGACGAAGGTCAGGACAGCGAGGAGCTGTTCGAGTTCGCGATGCACGAACGTCAGTACAGGGATTACCGCTCCGGTGTCGCCAAGGAACGCTTCGAGGCGGAACTTGAGTCGAGAAAGGCCGTGGCGGGAGCTCCGATTGTGGTGACCCGTCCTGTCGTGGAGATGCCTAAGTTCGACATCGACGCTCTCCTGAAACGCTGGCCCGACGCGAAGCCGCTTCAGTCCCCTGTCAAGGGTCAGATGCTCTGGCAGGTGGATGTTGATGACAGGTCAGCCGCGCCGGTTTCCGGGACAGCGGTAAAGGCGGGTGAGCCTGCGGGCTATGTCCAGGCCTATTACGGGATGGAGGAGATTGTCCCGGCGACGGACGGCAGGATTGTCGCAGTCACCGCCGCCCAGGGCGCGAAAGTCGAAAAAGACGAAATCGTGGCTTTATATATATGACAATAAATTCATAAAACAATGAAAATCAATAAGATTGTTGCTCTGGCAATATTGGCCTGCGCATCGTTGACCTCGTGTCTGAAGAGTGAGTACAGTGTATCGGGCTTTGTCTGGTTCGCCGAAGTCGTCGACGAGACGCATCTCCGTGCCGACGGGGACATCATCTACAACATCGTCGAGAACGGCACCGATTCCAAGTTCATCAATTGCAGCCGTCTCATAATCAACTGCGACCTGCAGACCGCCGTGATTGACGGCAAACAGGACATAAAGCTGAACGCCTACAGTGAAATCAAGGTGAAGGACTGTGTGTTGTCGGATGACGAATCAGTCGGGGGATTCGGCCGCGACTCCGTCTATATCGAACCGAACGGACGAATCTGGACCGGCAACGGCGAGAACCAGTATATGACCCTTTATGTGGACGTACCGAAAATCAAGGACAGTGAGACCGTGCACGACCTTGAACTCGTGTTCGACAAGACGAGCGATGCGGATGAGATACGCTTCATTCTATATCACGACGCTCACGGTGACGTCATAACGAATGAAACTCCGGACGATAAGAAATCAAGCGACCGCTTCTACATCAGCTTCAAAGTAAAGGACTGTCTCAGCAGCATCAAGCTGACTAACTCCACCCGCTTCACCTTCACCACCGCCTTCGACAAAGAAAAGGAAGAAAGTGAAAAGACGGAAGACTCAATTGATGGTTCAAGCCAAGAAGGATGAAGTCTTTTATTCGCCCCGTTTCCGTGGGTGTCCGACAATCTGTATATCAACATAATCCACGCGATACCCACGGAATCGTTTCCGCGACAGCCGTTCAAGCAGTTCAACGATGACCTTGTCTTCCGTGATGTCGCGGAAAGTGTTGTTCTCGATGTCGTAGAAATGCGCGTGCTCATGGGTGTTGATGTCGAAGAACATCTTGTTGTTCGCGCTCAGGCGACGCCGGCATAATCCGAGTTTCGCGAACTCGGACAGGATGTTGTACACGGAGGCGACGGTGATTTTAGTCTTCCCGCCGTTCTCTATTTCCTGCGCCACCATGTCCGCCGAAGCGTGCCCCAGCCTGCGCATGGCTTCGTGCACCGCGATTCTCTGCGGTGTGGCCTTGAGCGAGTTTTTCTTCAAAACCGCGGTCAGACGCTCCCTTCCGTTCTGTTCCATAGTTGTCATAACGCCCAAAGTTACCGGAAATCCGTGTATTTCGCAAATAATTGCTAATTTTGCAGGTTCTGATGAATCGGAACGGGTGCGGAGGTTTCGGCGATATGAAATTTGTGGTCAGGAAAAAGAAGCGCCCTATGTTCAAATGAAAAATGAATGCTGATGGAAAAGACCGAATGTCTCATAATAGGCGGGGGGCCGGCCGGCTACACCGCTGCAATATATGCCTCCCGCGCCAACCTCGCGCCGGTGCTCTACGAAGGGGCGCAGCCGGGAGGACAGCTCACCACGACCACTGACATCGAGAACTATCCCGGTTTTGAGAACGGAATCGGCGGACAGGAGCTCATGGCGGCGATGCGTGCCCAGGCCGTGCGTCTCGGAGCTGACATCAGGCTCGGGACAGTCTCGGACGTGGATTTCTCGTCACAGCCGCTGAAGGTGAAGATTGACGGGGTGACTGAAATTGAGGCGGAGACCGTAATCATCGCCACGGGGGCGACCGCGAAATACCTCGGGCTGCCTTCCGAGACGAAATACCGGGGAATGGGCGTATCCGCCTGCGCCACCTGTGACGGGTTCTTCTACCGGAAGAAGGTCGTCGCTGTCGTGGGCGGCGGTGACACCGCGTGCGAGGAGGCGAGCTATCTCGCCGGGCTGTGCAGCAAGGTCTATATGATTGTCCGCCGTGATGTGCTCCGGGCTTCGGAAGCCATGCAGAAGCGGGTGCTCGATGCGGAAAACATCGAAATCCTGTGGAACTGCAACACGCAGGAAGTTCTCGGGGACGATTTCGGAGTCACGGGCGTGCGCCTTATCCGCAGGGACGGCGAGGTCTTTGATATAGCCGTTGACGGATTTTTCCTCGCGATAGGCCATCATCCAAATTCCGACGTGTTCCGGGACTGGGTTGAAACCGACGGGCAGGGTTACATCGTCACTGACGGGAAGTCGTCGCGCACGAGCGTGGAGGGCGTTTTCGCCGCAGGCGACGTGCAGGATCCGACATACCGTCAGGCCGTGAATGCAGCCGCGTCCGGATGCCGTGCCGCCCTCGATGCGGAGAAATACTTGAAATCCAGATAGTTTCTGAAATCTTTCGGAATGCAGATTTTGTTGAAAAAATAAGTTTTATGAGAATACACCTTAAAACCGCACTGATTTCCGTCCTCGCGCTCCTGTCGCTGAATGCCTGCAAGTCCCAGTATGAACTGCTGCTGAACAGCGCCGATGCAGACGCGAAATACGAAGCCGCGTTCAACTACTTCAACAACAAGAAGTACAGCAAGGCCGCAGCCATGTTCGAATCGCTCGCGATGTTCACCGAAGGGACCGAAAGGGACGACACCGTGCGCTACTACAAGGGCCTGAGCAACTACCGTCAGAAGGATTACTACACCGCCGAGGCCGATTTTCAGCGTTTTCTGGAGGTCTATCCGCGCAGCCCGTTCGCATCCGACGCCAGTTTCCTGCGCATCGACTGCCTCTACCGTTCGACCCTGCGCTACGAACTGGATCAGACTCCGACCTACACCGCACTCAACGCGATGACCGAGTATCTCCGCGAGAATCCCGACAACACCCACCGTGCGGAATGCGAGTCGATGATTGCCGACCTGAACGAGCGCCTCGACCGCAAGGCCTACGAGGGGGCGAAGCTCTACTACAGGATGGAGGACTATCTCGCCGCCCGAGTCGCCCTCAAGAATGTGCTGAAAGACGATTCCGACAACATCTACCGCGAGGACATACTATATTATATAGCCATGGCCTCATACAAATACGCCGACCTGAGCGTGAAGGCGAAACAGAAGGAGCGCTATCTCCAGTTCATGGACGACTATCTGAATTTCGTGGGCGAATATCCGGATTCGAAATATTGCCGCAGCCTCGAACTCCCACGCGAAAAAGCACAGAAATATCTGGAAAAATAAAAATCAACCGGAAAAAGAGAATCATAGTCCCGAAAAAATTGAAACC
>CAVDEO010000138.1:0-5657 GCA_963607915.1 bacterium | reverse complement strand
GTTGTGCATCGGGATTTATTTCAGCGTTATAATAATCTTCCCGGAAGAACGGTATATTTGTCTGAATATGAAAACGTTGTTGAAGAGATAATGAAAGTGCTTGTTGCTGGAGATTTCGCTCCGAGATATAGGCTTGCTGAAAGCATTGAGACAGGGAACTTTGATGCGATTTTCCCTGTGGGGCTGTGCGAGACTGTCAAATCTGCGGACTTCTCCTTTGTTAATTTCGAAAGCCCGGTTACTGAGGCAAGCTATAAACCAATCACCAAATGCGGTCCGAACTTGCATTGTTCGTCACTTGCGGCAGACGCGGTAAAGTATGCTGGTTTCACGGGAGTGACGCTTGCGAATAACCATATTCTGGATTTCGGAGCGGAAGGACTTCGTAGGACGGCGGAGTGTTGCAAGAGTGTGGGGCTGGATGTTGTCGGTGTCGGAGAGAATTTAGACGAGGCTGCTTCCGTATTGTATTTGGAACAAGAAGGGAAAAAGCTTGCGGTCGTCAACTGTTGCGAACACGAGTTCTCGATTGCGACCGACACTCAGGCGGGGGCCAATCCGCTGAATCCCATTCGCCAGTGGTATCAGATTAGGGAGGCTAAAGACAAAGCGAATTACGTTCTGCTGATTGTACACGGAGGACACGAGCATTTTCAGTTGCCATCCATCAGAATGCGTGACACCTACCGCTTTTTCATAGATGCCGGAGCGGATGCCGTGGTGAATCATCATCAGCATTGCTATTCCGGATATGAGGTCTATAATGGAAAACCGATATTCTACGGATTGGGGAATTTCTGCTTCGATGAAAAGAGTCTTCGGAACTCTACTTGGAATCAAGGGTATTTGGTGAAGTTTGAGTTCTCGGACGATTCAGTGGATTACTCGCTTTCCCCTTATACTCAGTGCAACGACACGGCCTCGGTCAAACTTCTTACAGATGAAGAGCGTGGCTGTTTTGAAAAATGTTTGTCTGAGTTGAATGAAATCATCAGTAATGAGAGCCTGCTGAAAGAGAAAGTAAGGGCGTATTATGAGAAGTGTGCCGGTTGGGAACTTGCCATACTTGAACCGTACAGCGGCAGAATTATGAACAAACTATTCAGTCTTGGCATTATGCCGAGGTGGGTGAGAGGAGTGAAGCTTTCAGCAATGCTGAATCATATTGATTGTGAATCACATAGAGATAAACTAATAGACGCGTTATTTAAAAAGAACAATGTCGGCAATAAACAGAGCATTTAATTATTTGCGGCATAATCCGCTACAGTTCGTGGATTCATGCGTAAAGAATCTTGGCTTCCTTTTTCCGGACAAATTATACCTGTCGCTGCGTTTCCGTTGTCATATGGGGAAATGGGTTGACTGGAAGAATCCCAAGACTTTCAACGAGAAATTGCAGTGGCTCAAAGTCTATAATCGTAGACCGCTTTATACTGCAATGGTTGACAAAGCGGAGGCAAAGCACTATGCCGCCTCTATCATTGGAGAAGAACATATTATCCCTACTCTGGGAGTTTGGGAGCATTTCGATGAAATAGATTTCGACTCCTTGCCGAATCAGTTTGTATTGAAAACCACCAATGGCGGTGGCGGTGGCGGGGTCGTAATCTGTCGAGATAAATCAATTTTTGATAAGAAGAATGCAAGAAAAAGACTTGAACAATCTCTGCATAGTTCAATATATCGTTCATTCCGTGAATGGCCATATAAAAATGTTAGACCAAGAATACTTGCAGAGCAGTATATGACCGATTCTTTGCAGGACGATGATAAGGAAGAATTATCGGACTACAAATTTTTCTGTGTCAATGGTACGGCATACAATGTGATGCTTTGCTATGACCGTCAGTCGGGAGATACGAAGTTCTATTTTTTCGATAGGGATTGGAATCTTTTACGGCTTAACAAAAGAGGCCTTGCCGCTCCTGCGGATTTCTCACTTCCGAAGCCGAAAGCTGTCGATGAAATGTTCCGGATTGCCGGAGAACTTTCCAAAGGTTTACCATTTGCAAGAGTCGACCTCTACAATGTGAATGGAATAATCTATTTTGGGGAAATAACACTTTATCCTCAGAGCGGATTCGATGCGAATCTGTTGCCTGATACGGACAGAATGTTCGGAAACTTGATTGAACTGCCTGAAAATTGACGATATGAAGACAATAGGATTCCTTATAAGCCATAAGGAGAATGAAAAAAGGCGCGCGCTTGTGCCTGCTGACATTAAAAATATTAAGAACAAAGGAAATGTCTTTGTCGAGACCGGTTACGGAGATGTTCTGGGATATACCGATGAGGATTATCGCTCAACTGGCGTAAACATCTCGTCAAGAGACGATATTTTTGAGAAAGACATTATCTGCGATCCGAAGGTTGGAGATGCAGAGTATCTTGATAAACTTGACAATCAGACAATTTGGGGGTGGGTTCATGCCGTACAGAACAGGGACATTACCGACAAATTGATTAACGGCAGATTGACAGCTTTCGCGTGGGAAGATATGTATGAGGGCGGACGCCATTGTTTTTGGCGGAACAACGAGATTGCCGGCGAGGCTGCGGTCATGCATGCGTACATGTGTTATGGTGTTTTTCCGTATAACACAAAAGTTGCAGTGCTTGGAAGAGGCAATACAGCGATAGGGGCGGTTAAGACGCTGAACTTCCTTGGAGCAAATGTAACAGTGTACAACAGGCATACCGAAGCACTCCTTCGGGAGGAACTTGAAGAGTACGATGTCGTGGTGAACGCCGTCCTTTGGGATACAAGACGCAAAGACCACATCATAAGCCGGGATGATCTCAAAAGGATGAAACGAAACAGTATGATTATAGATATAAGTTGTGACCGCAACGGAGGAGTTGAGACATCTGTCCCTACCACATTTGAAAACCCGACATACATTGTAGATGGTGTGCTTCATTATGTCGTGGATCATACGCCTTCTTTGTTCTATAAGACGGCTTCTGAAAGCATCAGCCGTGAAGTTGGGAAATATATCGACCAGCTCATCGAAATGAGTCCGGAGGCTGTTCTGAGTGCCGCGGAAATCATACGGGGGGGGGTACTTATCGACCCTCGCATCGCTCGGTTTCAAGGACGTTAATCAGTTAATCTAAAGTGAGAAGAGTTATGAATGTCTTACGATATTGCTCCTCACTTCTGAGGCACTTCAATCCCCTGTTCCCCGACAAATTCTACCTGTCATTGCTCTATCGTTGTGAGATGGGGAAGTGGATAGACTGGAAGAATCCCAAGACATTTACCGAAAAACTTCAGTGGCTGAAACTATACGACTTCAAACCTGAGTACACCAAGATGGTGGACAAATATGCGGTCAAGGATTATGTGGCTTCGATTATTGGGGAGGAGCACATTATCCCGACCTTAGGTGTGTGGGATAGAGTGGAAGACATCGACTGGGACAGCCTGCCCAATCAGTTTGTGCTTAAGACCACCCACGGCGGTGGCGGAGGAGGAGTGGTGATCTGTCCGGACAAGTCCAAGTTTGGCCGCAAAGCGGCAGAGAAGAAGCTTTCCGCTTCAATGAAGGCCAATGCCGGAAGGACGCTTCGTGAAAAGCCTTATCTGAAGGTTCCGAAAAGAATCATCGCTGAAAAATATATGGCAGATTCCACGCGCCCTGTCGTGGGGGATTTGGCGGATTACAAATTCTTCTGCTTTGATGGCAGGGTGAAACTCTTTAAAGTGGATTACGGCAGATTTGTGGAGCATCACGCTAACTATTACTCTCCGGAAGGAGAGTTACTTCCACTCGGCGAAGTGGGTCTTCTGCCCGACTTCAAACATATAGAGGTCTTGCCTGATAATATTGACGAGATGATTGCAATAGCTGAGAAACTATCCAAAGGTTTCAGGTTTCTTCGTGTTGATTTGTATGACATCTCCGGACAGATTTATTTCGGAGAACTGACTTTTTACCCGGCAGGAGGTGTCGGGGCTTTTTCCCCAGAGGAATGGGATGCCATATTGGGAAGTTGGATACCGTGCTTGAATGACGAAGGTGAAACACATGAAAACCATATAGAGACGTTTCCCTTGGATTTTTAATAGGCAACAGGGGTTAAGGACAGAAATATTAGAAAAGAATACCATGAAAATACTTTGCATGCTTGAGAACCTTGGACAGGGAGGAGCGGAGAGGCAAATGATAGGTCTTGCCTCCATGCTCGCCGGGGATGGCAACGATGTGAAAATAATCATATACGATCAGAATTTCTTTTATCTGCCTCTGCTGAAGAAGACGGGCGTTGAGTGCGAGTACCTGTACAAGGCGAAGAACAAATTGCGGAGAATCCCCGTAATTACGAACTACATTAAAGAGCACTCGCCTGATGTCGTGGTGGCCTTCTTGAGGACACCCTCCATTGTTGCTTGTTGCGCGAAAATAATTGTCGGGGGGTTCAAGCTGATAGTCTCCGAGCGGAATACGACCCAACATATAGGTATGATAGATCGCATCCATTTCCATCTTTGTGAATGTGCGGAGGCCATTGTCCCTAATTCGTTCAGTCAAGGCGCTTTTATACATAGATTCTATCCTAAATTATATGAGAAGACCACAGTGATAACGAATTTCACTGACACTGATTATTTCCGACCGGCTGGCATCCATATCGGCGGTAGTAATGGTTTCGTTATCCGGATGTCTTGCGTGGGGCGAATCTGTGAGCAGAAAAATGTGAAGAGGTTCGTGACTGCGGTAAGAAAGGTCTTAAATCAGGGTGTCAAGATAAAGGTAGACTGGTATGGTATGGCTTTCCCTCCCTATTCTGACGAGTGTGCGGAAATGGTGAAAGAACTGAATATGGCTGGGATTATTGAATTCCACAGGGAAACGGGTGATGTGAGGAGCGTATACCAAAGTTCCGATGTTTTTATGTTACCAAGCATATATGAGGGTTTTCCGAATGTCGTGTGTGAGGCGATGGCGTGCGGACTCCCCGTGTTGTGCAGTGATGTGTGCGACAATGGTAGAATCGTGAGGAGTGGCGAAAATGGCTTCTTGTTCAATCCCCTTTCCGAGGATGACATTGCGGAAGCAATTGTAAGATTTTCAAAGCTGACAGCCGGTGAACGAGCGGCGATGGGCGAGCGCAGCCGAGAATATGCCGTGGCAGATTTCTCGAAACAGACTTTTTTTGAAAAATATAAGAAGTTGATTTATGGTTAACAAAGCTGTTGTAATAGGCAAAGATCACCATAATGCGTTGGGCATTGTGGAGAGTCTTGGTGCAAAGGGCATACGCCCGTATGTGGTCATTCTTACGTGTTACAAGAAGAGTTTTGTGGCGCAGAGCAAGTTTGTGGAACAAGGCTGGTGTTGTCCGAATGAAGCGTCCGTAATAAATACCTTGTTGACATATTTCGTTGACAAGGAAAACAAAGCTGTGGCTTTCACTTGTGATGATGAGTCTGCCGTAATTCTTGACAGAAACTATGCCCTGTTGGAATCAATTCTGTACATCCCGACCGTAAAACCTGCGGGAACCCTTTCTACGTGGATGCAGAAAGACAGGATGTCGAAGCTGGCGGAGGAGGTCGGAATGACCGTGCCAAAAACATGGATATCCTGTGATAATGAGATTCCGTGCGGTGTTGAGTACCCAGTCATAACTAAAGCCCATTCAAG
>CAVDEO010000137.1:0-5761 GCA_963607915.1 bacterium | reverse complement strand
GTGTCTAAACACCCGGTCTGAAAAAGAAGAGAACTTTGGCTGAATAAAAAGCAGACATATATATTCATCTTGTGAAAGAGAAAAAATGAAAGTGGTTAAAAGGTTAGTTTGTGCAGTGGCGGCGCTCTTTGCCGCAGCGTTGTTTGCGGCGGTTCCGGCGGCGGCCCAGTCGGGCAACACAGTGAAGCTGAAGCTTGTGGACGGGAACAGCGGCGAGCCTGTAGCTTTCGCCACGGTGTCCCTGACGGAGAAAGGGGCGAAGACGGCGAAACATTATGTCCTCACGGATGCGCAGGGGGCTGCTTCCATCGCGAAGGTCGCGAAAGGGGAGTATCACCTCAAGGCTGAAATCATGGGCTACAAGACTTATGAGAAGGACATCGTCATCGAAAAGACGGTGGACCTCGGGGAGGTGAAGATGTCTGCGGACATCGAGACGCTCGAAGCAGCCAGTGTTTCGGCGGTGGGCAATCCGATTGTCGTGAAGAAGGACACCATCGAGTACAACGCCTCTTCGTTCAAGACCTCTGACAACGATATGCTCGAGGAACTGCTCAAGAAGCTTCCGGGAGTGGAGGTTTCCGAGGACGGCTCGATTACCGCGAACGGACAGACGATATCGAAGATAACCATAGACGGCAAGACATTCTTCCTCGACGACCCGTCGCTCGCCTCGAAGAACATCCCGGCGAAGATAATCCAGAAGGTGAAGGTCGTGGAGAAGAAGTCCGACCAGGCGATGTTCACGGGCATCGATGACGGAAACGAGGAGACTGTGATAGACCTTTCCATCCAGCCTGGAATGATGCAGGGCTGGTTCGGCAACATAATGGCCGGCGGAGGACATGACGTGCCGAGCGCGAACAACGATATGAACGACTGGCGCTATCAGGGCGCGGCCATGGTCGGCCGGTTCACGGACAAGAGCCAGATAAGTCTCATACTCAACGGGAACAACACTAACAACCGGGGATTCAACGACCTCGCAGGCTCGATGATGGGCAATATGCGCGGCGGAGGCGGCGGAATGGGTCGCGGACAGGGCGGCTGGGGCCGGGGGAACGGCATCACGACCTCGTGGATGGGCGGTCTGAACGGCGCTTTCACCCTGCTTGACGGGAATATGGACCTTGCGGGGAACTACCTCTACAACGGCACGGACAAATATGTGACGGAAAACAGTCTGCTCACCAACTATCTCGACGACGGCAGCAGCCTCATCACGAATAACAACGGCTACAACACGACCCGCACCGACGGACACCGTATAGGCGTGCGTCTTGAGCACAAGTTCTCGGAGAACACCTCCATCCTCTTTGAACCGAGGGTGAACTTCGGACGCGGAAACTATGTGGAGTTTTCCGACTACGACATAAACAAGGATGCGGGCGACGGCACTGACCCGACGCTGACCAACAAGGGTACGACCCGCAACACCGGAGACAACAGCAACTGGACAACCGAGGGCTTCCTCCTTTTCCGCCAGAAGCTCGGCAAACCCGGAAGGACAATCTCCCTCATGACCCGCTACAGTTTCAGCGGCAACGAGCTTGACGGTCTCAACCAGTCCCTGACCAACACCTACGGGACATCAGCGGCGACGGAACTGGTGAATCAGAGAATCGACAGGACTTCGAATTCATATTCCATAAATTCCCGTCTCGTCTACACCGAACCTCTCGGGAAGAATTTCTATCTCGAAGCGAACTATTCCTACGGATGGGACAAGAACAGCTCGGTGAAGAACGCCTACAACAGCGGCGACAGCACGGTTCCGACATCGTTTGACGGTGTGAAATATGTCACCGAAGGCGAAACTCTCGACGGCACATATTCGAACAACATCACGAACATCGGGCAGGCGCATTCGGCGGGGGCGAACCTGATGTGGCAGAAGGACAAGATCCGCGCACAGCTCGGAGTTTCGGCGAACCCGACAATCACGAAGAATGTCACGAACGGTGAGACTTTCAACAGCACTGTCGTGAAATGGTCTCCGCAGGCTTCGTTCAGCTACGACATGTCCGAGAACGCCAATGTCCGCTTCTTCTATTTCGGAAGTTCGCAGCAGCCTTCGACATCGCAGCTGATGCCTGTGCCGGACAACACCGACCCGGTGAACATCTCGCTCGGAAATCCCTATCTGACACCGTATTTCAGCCACAGGCTCAGGGGGATGTTCCGCTACTCGAACAAGAAGAACTTCATCTCGGTGAACGGATTCATCGGCGGGAACTATGTGCAGGACGCGATTACGAGCGCGACCTGGTATGACGCCAACAGCGTGAAATACAACATCCCGGTGAACACCAAGGGGACGGGCAACTTCGACGCGAGGGTGATGACGAACATTCCTTTCGGAAAATCGAATTTCTCGATGTTCTCGATGACCTACGCCAAATATTCCCAGACGACCTCCTACATCGGGACGACGGCTTTCGCCGCAAAGGCCGGCGGCTACTACAACAGCGACAGCACCACGGCGGAGGCGGACTTTGACTACGACAAGTTCCATGAGGACTACGGCACCGACCTCTCGGCGTTCACGGATGATTTCACCACGAACAGGACGCAGAGCCTGAATTTCACGGAGCGGCTGCGCTTCACCTACAGGAACGACTTCGTGGAACTGACCCTCGGCGGCCGGACAAGAATCTCGAAGTCCTGGTACACAATCGCTTCGGCGGTGACGAACGCCATGTTCAACAATCAGGTGAACGGGTCTATGAACTGGACTCTCCCGTGGGGGATGAACCTCATCTCGCAGCTGGACTACAACTGGTATAACGGCTACACCACGGCGCAGGATCCGGAGTTCATCTGGAACGCGGAAATCACGCAGCTTTTCTACAAGAAGAAGTTCACGCTCGCGGTCAAGGCCTACGACATTCTGAACAAGTCGAAGAACCTCTCCGTCACCGATGCGTCCAACTACCATCAGGAGGTGCGCAACAACACTCTCGGACGCTACATAATCCTCTCGCTGACCTACCGTTTCGGCAATTTCGACAATGCCTCCAAGGGCAGGCGCGGCGGTCCGGGAGGTCCTGGCGGTCCGCCTCCGGGACGGTAGCGGTTTCTAATGTTGAATGAGCCTTCGTGTAAGAAAAAAATTGCACAAAGGCTCATCATTTTTGTCACGGATTGATTATATTTGCATCTTATTATCGCCGTGTCGTCGGAGGCGACAGAATCTATGACGGACATAAACATTAACAATTTAATATTCAATAAATTATGAAGAAAGTATTTTTTGCGGCACTCGCACTTGTTGCGATGCTTTCAGTTGCATCATGCAAAAAGTCTGACAAATGCACGTGCACTTATGAAACCAGTTTGCTCAAACCGCAGTCTGTGAATGTCGATAAGCCGGAAGACAAGAAATGCTCTGACCTGAAGAGCAGTGACATCACCATTGCAGGTGTGAAGCTCGATGCCAGCGGTGTGATTGATGTGACCTGCACGGATTCCAAAGAGTAATTGAAAAAAGAATCGACATCCTATTGCATCAGGACAGTCCCGAGAATCCTCTTGGGACTGTTTTTCTGTGTGTCCGCAGTTCTGAAGCTCGTTTCGGTCGATGACTTCGAACTCTATGTCTTTTCCTTCGGCTTCGCCTCCTTCGACCTGTGTTCGCTTGCCGCGAGGGCGGTGATTGCGGGCGAACTGATTCTCGGGCTGGGACTTGTCAGCGGATGGTGGCACAATTTCGTGAACGGCGTGACGGCGTTTGTTCTTGTCGCCTTCTCCGGCTTCCTGATTTGGCGGATGTCAGTGGGTGACGAGGGTTCGTGCCACTGCTTCGGCAACCTTGTGGAGATGAATCCGGCGCAGTCCCTCGTGAAGAATGCCGCGGCTCTGCTCGTTCTCGCCCTTGTCTGGAGCCGTCCGGCCGAATTGTCTGCCGCAGATTATGGCACCGGAGACACCGTGGGAAAGAAGAGGGCGGTACGCTTTTTCCAATGGATTCACCGCCATCGGGGAGGCATCGCCGCTGTCATTTCGGCGGCCGTGGTTCTGACAATTCTGATAATCAATCCTCCCGACATCTGGTTCCGTCTGACCAGGGGCGAATCCGATAATCTCAGCGAAACTGAGTTCCGGCCTTACGCCGACAGCACCGGAGTGAGTTCGGGACGGAAGATGGTATGCTTCTACTCAATCAACTGCGAACACTGCCGGCACTGTGCGGCGAAGATGGCGGGTGTCATCCGGCGCAATCATATTCCCGAGGAATCGGTTTTCTGCTTTTTCATGCAGGAGTATGTGGATATGACCGGACCGGTCTCCATATTTTTTGATGAATACGGTGAAGGTCTCCATCTCCCATACCATTGGGTATATCCCCTTCAGTTCCTTCCACTCGTCAATGGCTCAATGCCTCTCGTCTGCCTTTTCGACGACGGCCGTCTCATAGAGGAATATGACCGCCTCACCATTGACGAAACGGCCATATCTGATTTTCTTTCAGGCGATTGAGCTGTCATTCCGGCCGGTCGGGCGGAATGCCGCCGGCGTCCCTATTCCATGTCATCCTCTTCAAGAGGCATGTTCTGCGAGTATTTCCTCCATTTTTCGATGAGCGCCGTCATGTCTGACGGGAGAGGGGAGTCGAAGCGTACGGTCTCTCCCGTGCGAGGATGTACGAAGCCGAGGGTCTTTGCGTGCAGGGCCTGACGGGGGAGGATGCTGAAGCAGTTGCGGATGAACTGTGCGTATTTCGCGTAAATCGTGCCTTTGCGGATTTCCGAACCTCCGTAGCGCTCGTCGTTGAAGAGCGGATGGCCGATGTAGTTCATATGGACGCGGATCTGATGCGTCCGCCCGGTTTCGAGAATGCACTCCACGACCGTCACGAAGCCGAATCTTTCGATGACCCGGTAGTGGGTGACGGCGTGCTTCCCGTGGTCTCCGTCTGGGAATACGCGGAACTTCATCCGGTCGGACGGGTCGCGGCCGATGTTCCCGACAATCGTCCCCTCGTCCTCGCGTATGTTTCCCCATACGACCGCGACATATTTCCTCTCAATCGAATGCACGAAGAACTGCTTGGCGAGGTTGAGCTGGGCCTCGTCGTTCTTCGCGACGACGAGCAGCCCGGAGGTGTCCTTGTCGATGCGGTGCACCAGCACTCCCATCCTCTCGTCCTGCGCGTCCGGACCCTGCGAAATCCCGAGATGGTGGGCGAGGGCGTTCACGAGCGTGCCGCTGAAATGCCCGTGCCCCGGGTGCACGACCATGCCTGCCGGCTTGTTTATCACCAGCACGTCATCGTCCTCATAAACTATGTCGAGCGGAATGTCCTCCGGCAGAATCTCCAGCCCCCGCCGCTGGTAGGGCATCACGAACTGGATAATGTCGCCGGGCTTCACGATGCAGTTCGCCTTTGCGACCTTCCCGTTCACCCTGATGTACTCGGACTTGATTGCCAGCTGTATGCGGTGGCGGGAGGTGTATTCCATATGCGAGGCGAGGTACTTGTCCACCCGCAGGGGAGTCTGCCCCCTGTCCACATCGAAGCGGTAGTGTTCGAACATCTCCTCCGAACCATCGGAGTCTGCGGCATCTTCAGACCCCGTTCCTGCGAAACCGCGGGCCCCGATTTCCGTGTCATCGAGGAATTCCTCGCGAAGTTCGTCATCGTATATGCTGCTGCCCATATCGAGCGGGGAGGAATCCATCACGATAAGAAATTTTGTTCAAAAGATTCAACTTGAGTCGCTGACCCTGTCTGTCGGTAAGTTTGGGGATTACTGATTTC
>CAVDEO010000136.1:0-5794 GCA_963607915.1 bacterium | reverse complement strand
GGCCGATGTGGGCGCAGTCGCTGTTCCGGATGCTCGTCTGGGGCTCGCTCTGTCTGGCGCTGATGAGGGTCAATTCGGAAAAGGCATGGGTCCGGGCTGCGGTGAACCTCTCGGGAGTCGTGCTGCTCGCCGCCTGCACGCTGATGCAGAGATTTGTCTTCGGGGTGGAAATCACGACGGGGAGCGACATCATAATAATGATTCTCGCGGTCGTGTCGCTCTTCGGCGGCCTCGTCTGGCTGCTCACGCGCGACAGCATCGCCCTCCGGTGGCTGTGCATCGCGATGGTGGCGGCGGTGAAGGCTGTGTCGTCATACGCTCCGCAGGCCGTCGCGTTCGTCCCGGATGTCCCGTCCGTAATCGGCTGGGCATTTCAATGGTCATTCCTCCAGTATCTCATCCCTGTGCTTGCCGGCTCGGTTGTAGGGGACATAATCCTCAGATTCACAAAGGCTCCTGAACGGAATGCCGCGAGAGAAGAGAATGTCTGGCTTCCGGCCTCGGTCATCGCGGTCGCCGCGGTGGTCATCCAGCTGTGGGGGCTCTACACCCGGAACGTTCTCGCTGACTTCTTGATTTCGGCCACTCTCGCGGGAGCATTTCTCGCAGTCACGAAAAAAGTCACCAAATCGGTCTGGGCGACAGTCGGTTATATAGGTTTCGGTCTTCTGATGGCCGGCGTGCTTTTCGACCCCATCGACGGCGGAATCACCAAGGACCACTGTAACCTCTCCTACCTCTTCACGACCGCGGGAATGGGCATTCTCGTTGTCTCCGCCCTGCTGAGCGCCGAACTCAACGCCGGGCTGAAATGCCGTTTCCTCTCCGAAGTCGGCCAGAATCCGATGGCCGCCTACACAGTGACGGGGCTTGTAATCGGGCCCATTCTCTCGCTGACCGGTGTCATGCCCCTGCTCGGCAATCTCGCCGCCGGCTCACCTTTCTGGGGAGTCATGCAGGGAGTCCTGCTCACCCTTCTGATGATGCTCGCCACCTGGCTCTGCACCCGCCTCCGCATCTTCTGGCGCAGCTGATGCGAGTGGGGGGGGCGAAATAGGCAGAAAGTATCAAAACGTTCGGAAAAGTCAGAGAAAATGTGATTTTTCCGAACATTTTGATAAATTTGCAAAAAATTCAGCTATGGAAAGGAAAGTCATCGAGAAACTGGTGGAATGGAAAAACAAGCCGAACAGGATGCCGCTCATCATGGACGGGGCACGACAGGTCGGCAAGACATATATTCTTCAGGTATTCGGAAAGGAATATTTCGAGAACGTGATTTATCTCAACATGGAGGTCGAGACGGCGATGGTTCAGCTGCTGGAGACCGAGATTTCGCCCGAAAAGATAATCCGGTTCATCGAAGTGCTAAGAAACGAGAGAATCACAGCCGGACGGACTCTGATTTTCTTCGACGAGATACAAGCCTGCGAGAGGGCACTCATGGCATTGAAATATTTCTGCGAACAGGCTCCGCAATATCATGTCGTGGCGGCAGGTTCACTCTTGGGAGTCGCTATCAACCGTAAACAATATTCCTACCCAGTCGGCAAAGTGGAGGAAATCCGGCTCTATCCCATGGATTTCGAGGAATTCCTCTGGGCCACGGGGAAGGAAAGCCTTGCGGAGGAAATCAGAAAACATTTCAAGGATGACGAGAAGATGACCTCTGCCCTGCACGAACTTGCGCTGTCGTCCTATCGGGACTACTTCATTGTCGGAGGGATGCCGGCGGCAGTGAACGAATTCATCAGAACAGGAAGTTTCGTCCAGGTGCAGCAGATACAGGGAAACATCGTGAATCAATATGTTGCCGACATGGCAAAATATGCCGACAACACGACAAGTGTCAGAATAAGAGCCTGCTACAACTCCATTCCAATGCAGCTTGCCAAGGAAAACACGAAGTTCCAATACAAAGTCGTGCAGAGGGGAGGGACGGCATCGATTTTCGGCGAGGCCATCGAATGGCTCGACTTCGCCGGGCTCGTGATCAGGTGCAGACGGCTTGAACACGGATTCATCCCGATAAACGCATATATCGACCTGGCCGACTTCAAACTGTATATGGCAGACATCGGGCTCCTCACCATGCGTTCCGGAATCCCGTTGCAGACAGTGCTCTCGCCAATCGAAGAAGACAACACCTATCTCGGGGCGATGACCGAAAACTTTGTTGCCCAGGCATTGACTTCTGGAGGACGCGCTACAAATTACTGGCAAAGCGACGGAAAAGCGGAGGTGGATTTTGTACTGCAGATTGACGGAAAAGTCGTTCCCGTGGAGGTCAAGAAGGGCAAACGGAATCGGTCCAAGAGTCTCGCGGTCTTTGCCGAGCGCTACAAGTCGGAATATGCGCTCCGAATCTCGAAGAAGAATTTCGGGTTCGAGAACGGGATAAAGTCGGTGCCGCTGTATGCGGTGTTCTGTATATGAAACAAGCGGGAGGCCGGAAGCAGAAAAACGGTTGAAAATTGAATAAAGTCCTCCGAAAGGAGTGATGCAAGTTATTTTTCGAAGATTTCTTAATATCTTTGTCGTCGTTATGAACAAAAATCAATAAACATGAAATTTGCACTGAAACTGACGGCCGTTGCTGCGGCTCTGGCTCTCTCTTCCTGCGGAAACGGCGGGCGGGACATCGTGAACGTGATTCCGGAACCGAACTATGTGAAGCTTCTCGGAGGCAGCACTGAGGCGAATGACGGAATCGTCGAAAAAATCAATGACCCGAAACTCGGGGAAGAGGAATATGAAATCGAAATCCGGAATGGCAAGGCCACGGTCAAGGCCTCTTCCCGCAGGGGGTTCCTCTACGCGCAGCAGACACTTGACCAGCTCCGCGACTCCGTGGGGAACTGGCCTGACGTGATTATAAAGGACAAGCCGCGCTTCGCCTACAGGGGCATGCACCTTGACTGCGCACGGCATTTCTTCAGTCTTGACGAGGTGAAGAGGTACATCGACATGATGGCGGTGCACAAGATGAACAAGTTCCACTGGCACCTCACCGAGGATCAGGGATGGAGAATCGAGATAAAGAAATACCCGGAACTTACGGAAATAGGGGCGTGGCGCAAGGGCGAAAAACTGATTCGTCCGGGCGGTTTCGAAGGAGACCCGACAGGGGCTGTCTATGGAGGCTACTACACTCAGGATGAACTCCGCGAGATTGTCGCCTATGCCGCCGAACGCGGAATTGACGTGATTCCGGAGATTGACCTTCCGGGACACATGCAGGCGGCGCTCGCAGCCTATCCGGAACTCGGATGCGAGGGCTACGGTCCATACGAGGTGTGGAACAGGGTCGGAATTTCGCATGACGTGCTCTGCGCCGGAAACGAGAAAACCTACGAATTCATCGAAGGCGTTCTTGACGAAGTGCTGGAAATATTCCCGTCCGAATACATCCATATCGGAGGCGATGAATGCCCGAAAGACCATTGGAAGACCTGCCCGCGCTGTCAGGCCAAGATTGCGGAACTGGGGCTCAAGGACGACGGCCAGTTTTCGGCGGAACACTATCTTCAGAGCAAGTATGTGACCGTACGGGTGGAGAAATATCTCAACGAACGCGGCCGCCACATAATCGGATGGGACGAAATCCTCGAAGGAGAACTTTCCCCTAACGCCACCGTGATGTCATGGAGGGGCAGTGAAGGCGGACAGAAGGCGGCGTCGCTCGGACATGACGCCATAATGACTCCGACGACCAACTTCTATTTCGACTACTGTCAGAGCCGCGACAAGGCTGCGGAGCCGGAGGGAATCGGCGGCTATCTCCCTCTGTCAAAGGTGTATGATTACGAGCCGTTCACTCCCGAGATGACGGATGCGGAGAAAAAGCACATCCTCGGAGTCCAGGCCAATCTCTGGACGGAGTACATCGCCACGCCGGAACATCTTGAGTATATGCTGCTTCCGAGAATGAGCGCACTTTCTGAAGTGCAGTGGTGCAAGCCTGGAAGACGCGATGCGGAGAGGTTCTTCCGCGACATGGCAAGAATGTGCGGGCTCTATGAGAAGATGGGGTACAACTACAGACCTATTGACGAAACGCAAGTTTCAGCGGAAGACGCAGGGCAGAAAGGCGGAAACTGAATTCCCGAGAGCCTGAAAGTCTGGAACTGAATTCTCACAGAGCTTTTGAGTCTCAGGGATTATCAATATGTGGCGCATAAGAATGCTTACTTCTTGTGCGTCACATAATTGTCTATTGCGGCTGCGGCCTTGCGGCCGGCCCCCATCGCGAGGATTACGGTGGCGGCTCCGGTGACGGCATCGCCTCCGGCGAAGACTCCCGGACGGCTCGTCACCACTTCATCGGTGGTTTCAAGACCTCCCCGACGTGTGGTCTTGAGTCCCGGGGTCGTGCCGGCAATCAACGGGTTGGGAGATGTGCCGAGCGACATGATTACGGTGTCGGCGGGAATCTCGAACTCGGAGCCGGGAATGGCCACAGGAGAGCGCCGGCCGCTCGCGTCGGGCTCGCCGAGTTCCATCCGGATGCATCTCACGGCACGCACATTCCCCTTTTCGTCGGAAAGAATCTCAACCGGATTGGTCAGGAACTCGAAGGCTATGCCCTCTTCCTTGGCGTGGTGCACTTCTTCGCGCCTTGCCGGAAGTTCGGTTTCAGTGCGGCGGTAAACCACGGAGACGGTCTCGGGAGCGCCGGAGGCCCGCATTCCCTGAAGCCGCAGTGCCGTGCGGGCCGCGTCCATGGCGACATTGCCTCCGCCGACCACCACGACACGACGGCCGACATTGACCGGCGTGGCATAGTCGTCACGGTAGGCCTTCATCAGATTGTTCCTCGTGAGGAACTCGTTTGCGGAATAGACGCCGTTCAGACTCTCTCCGGGAATGCCCATGAACTTAGGAAGTCCGGCTCCCGAGCCGATGAACACGGCGTCGAAACCTTCCTTGCCGAGCAGCGAATCGACCGTCACAGTGCGCCCGACCACGACATCTGTCTCGATGTGGACTCCGAGGGCGCGGACGGCGGCGATTTCTGCGGCAAGCACCGTGTCTTTCGGGAGGCGGAATTCGGGGATGCCGTATTCAAGCACTCCCCCGGCCTTGTGCAGAGCCTCGAAGACGGTCACATCGTAGCCGAGTTTTGCAAGGTCGGACGCGCAGGCAAGCCCGGCCGGGCCGCTGCCGACCACCGCCACGCGGTGACCGTTCTTTTCCGGCTGAACCACCGCCACGCGGTGACCGTTCTTTTCCGGCTGAACCGCCGCCCCGCCGTCAGCATCGGAGCCGTCTTTTCCCGTCTCGGCGACCGTACCGGAAGTCTCCCCGTTTGAAGCATCACCGGAAACCCATTCCGGATGCTCCCGGCTCCAATCGGCGACGAAGCGTTCCAGTTTGCCGATTGCCACAGGCTCGAACTTCACTCCGAGCACGCACGAACCCTCGCACTGCGTCTCCTGAGGACATACGCGCCCGCAGACCGCCGGAAGCGACGAGTCCTGAGCGATGACCTGCGCGGCGCCGGCGAAGTCAAACTCAGCCACTTTCGCGATGAAGTCCGGAATCTTCACATTCACCGGACAGGCAGCCACGCAGTGCGGAATCTTGCAATGCAGACAGCGCGTCGCCTCAAGCATCGCCTCTTCCCTGTCATATCCATAGCAGACCTCCTCGAAGTTTGCCGCCCTTTTCTTCGGATCCTGTTCCCTCACCGGGACTCTCGGTATTCTGTTCGCCATTTTATGTCCTGTTTGTTACTTTTACTTCAGACCCCGCCACTCCGGGAGCTGCTTCTGAAGACTCCCGAGAAATCATC
>CAVDEO010000135.1:4779-5847 GCA_963607915.1 bacterium | reverse complement strand
CCCAGGAACTTGTCGAGTCCTACGAAAAGGCGACCGGCGGCAAGCCGGACTGGACTCCGTGGCACTGTACCGACGTGACCGACACGCCTCCTTACGCATCCCTCGAACCGCGTTTCCACGCCACGGTGCTCTATAACGGGGCGGAGTGGAAGGAGCGCACCATCGAGAGTTTCGTCGGCGGGGCGGACGGCTTCTGCGAATGGAATGTGGAACCCGAGCCTAAGGGGCGCTCCACGACAGGATACTATCTGCGCAAGATTGTGGACGAAGACCACGACGTGATAAAGTACTCTTCAGGAACCCAGCCGATGACCGTAATCCGCTACGCCGAGGTGATTCTCAACAAGGCCGAGGCTCTCTACAGAAATGGCAAGGAGTCTGATGCCAACGACCTCGTGAACGACATCCGTGACCGAGTCGGTCTTCCGGGACTGACCGTTGAGGGAGATGACCTGATGGCGGCAATCCGTCAGGAACGCAAGGTCGAGTTCGCCTTCGAGGGTCTGTGGTACTGGGATCTGCGCCGCTGGGGCATAGCCCACGAAGCCTATCCTACGGGTCTCACCGGCTATCAGGTGCACGGACTCAAAATCACGAAGGCGGATGATGGCAGTTTTAGCTACAGCTATGTCAGCGTAGATGACCGCGACCGCAATTTCCTTCAGAAACTCTACCGTTTCCCTCTCCCGGCCGGCGAGCTCAACAACAACGGAGCGATTGACGGACAGTTCCCGGAGTGGAGATAGGCTGCGACGCTGTTTTTCCATTTCCTGTTGAATGACAAAACGAAAAAAGATGAAAAGGATATTTTCTTATATGATGGCGGGCGGCATCCTTCTTGCCGCCGCAGCCTGCCAGAAACCGCATTATGTCCTGCCCACCGCAGAGCGTGACGGCTTCACGAGCCTCAGCGCCTACATCACTTCCGGGCAGTACAACGGCAGCGAACTCGCGAAACTGGCCGTGACTGACGAGATGATTGCGGAGGGGCGGCTTGAGATAAAGATTCCGTACTACTATCCGGAAACTTCCGACGACGCGACCACGAAATACCTCTCCGAGGTCAGG
>CAVDEO010000135.1:0-4769 GCA_963607915.1 bacterium | reverse complement strand
CAGGATGAAGGCCGAACTCGGCAAGAACTGCTACCTTTCCCCGTCGCTGACCCTGCTCGACCTCAATCTCGACAACGAATTCACCTACACCGATGCGCAGGGCAGACAATGGCCTATTGTGATTACGGGAAAGAGGACGAAATCCGACGACGCCACCCTGATTTCATTCAGTCTCACCGGTCTGTTCGACGGATTCGTGGACAACGATGCCCGCAAGATCTACCTCTACACGGTGGATGACCTTTCCTCCTGCACTGCGGAGGCCGAAGCTTCGGCGCACGCTTCCGTAAAGACAGACCTCGAAATCGCGCGGAACTACAACGAGCCGCAGGAAATCGTGATTGTCGCGCACAGCGGGAAGGAATACACCTACACCACGGAAAAGGCAATCCCGACGAAGATCCGTTCCGGCTTCAATACAACTTCTCTGAAGCATCTGTTCAGCTTCGATCCGAAGTCCCGTCTCGGAACTCCGGACTATCTGACTGCGGGTCTGAATCCGTCCCTCGCTTCGACAGGGGGCTATCTCGTCGTATGTATGGGCGACGGCAGCACGCCGTTCTATGTGCACGGGACGACCGGCGCGAAACTCGGTGAAATCGTCCTCGGAAGCGCGACACCGGGAAGCATCACCAACGACGAGGCAGGCAACCTGCTCATCTGCAATTCTCTGCTCGCCGACCCTTACAAGGGCAAGCTTCAGATTTACAGGACTTCTTCAGTGACTTCCGCTCCGACGCTCTTCTATGAGTACGACAATCAGACGGGTCTGCCGCTCGGCGCTCATATGAAAGTCAGCGGAGACATCGACGGCGACGCCGTCATAACCTTCCCTTACGGAGGTGTTCCGGGAGTTACGTCGGCTTCGCAGTTCCTCTCGATTACGGTCAAGTCCGGTGTCGTGACGGATGCACAGGTTTCTGACGTGGCGGGTCTCGGACTCTCCTGGGGAACATTCTCGACGGGTTCCGCCGGTGTTGTTCCGGCATCTTCAGACCCTGCGAACGGCTATTTCCTCGCCTACTATTCCGCCAACACGGTCAACTACCTCGCATCATCTCCGCTTGCCATCGCGAAGTCGATGCCGACGACGAACGGCAACTCCTGGGCCTGGAACGTGAACACGATGGACTGCAAGCTCTACAACAACGTCAATTATCTCGCGCTGCTTGTCCTCGGACATTTCCCGGCATGGGGAGGTCAACCTTACCTGTATGTCTATAATGTAAACGACAAGAACACTCTCACCGGCGAGTTCACCTCGTCCGACGCTCTGGTCCTCTCGTATTCCGATTTCACGACGGCCAACGGCGTGAATGCAGATGAAACGGTGTCTTCAGGAGACGTCGTAATCGCCCAGTCGGCGGACGGCTTCAAGATTTTCCTTTACTACTACGACCAGTACTGCGGCGTAATCGGAGGATTCAGCGCGGACTGCATCAAGAGGTGATTTTTTGGGAATTAACGGTTGCGATTTATGAGAATCAACAGATATTTCACGGTTGCCGCGGCGTCAGTCCTGCTTCTGACGCTCGGCACCTCGTCCCTCTCCTGCACGAAGGCGGAGACGGGATATAAATGGCAGGACGAATGGAACGAACCTGAACCCGAGCCGGAGCCTGAGCCTGAACCGGATCCGGAACTTCCGGTGCTTCCGGACGAGCCTCTCTCCGCTCTCGCCGACCCGGCCTCAATCGGCTGGGAGGATGTGACTGCGGACTACAAAGTCGGGGCGGACATCAAAGTTTACCGTTTCACCGATGAGTTCTTCGGCCGTCCTGCGATAGCCTACATCGCGGTGGCGGAGGCTTCAAAGGCCGGCTTCAGCATCTGGAGCATAAACGACCCTGAACTCAATGGAACATCCGACTCCTTCCGCACCCCTTCCAAGGTTTATGAAAGCACGGATGCTGACGTGATTGTCAACGGAGGCTTTTTCTACGCTTCCTCGGGAACGAACTACAGCGCGTCCGTCGCAGTCAGCGAGGGTGTCCGTCTCGGCGTGAACATCAACTACGCCTCCGAAGACTGGGAGACGATATACTATCCGACCCGTGCCGCTTTCATCGAGCACGCTGACGGGTCTTTCGAGTCCTGCTGGACCTATTACACTTCTTCCGGCGCTCACTACACCTACCAGACTCCGGCTCCTAATTCGTGGAAGAAAAAACCTGAAAAGGTTCCTTCAGCGACCTATCCTGAGACTGCAGTCGAGTTTGAGGCGAAGAACGCCATCGGCGGAGGCCCGGTGCTTCTGAAAAATTCGGAGATTGTGGACTCCTATGTCGAGGAACTCTTTGACGGGGCGGCCGGCATCGGTCCTGACATCTATGCTCCGAGAACTGCGGTGGGCATATCCTCCGACTCCAAACTCGTGCTCTTCGTCTGCGAAGGACGGCAGATGACCGAGGGCGTGACCGGACTCACGACGGAAGAGGTGGCGAAGGTGCTCTACAGCCTCGGCTGCAAGGATGCAATCAATCTCGACGGCGGCGGCTCGTCCTGCATGCTCATCGGCGGGAGGGAGACCATCAAGGTATCCGATGGCAGTCAGAGGGCGGTGGCAAGCTGCGTGATGTTTAAGTGATTCTGCCTGTAGAACCGATTGATGCTCAGTATGAAGATTAAATTTAATATGCTTTTCGCCGCCTTGGCTCTTGCCTGCTTCATCGCCGGAGGGAGTGTCGTGGGCGGCTGCTCGAAACCGGAATCGGGATTCAAATGGCAGGACGAATGGAACGAGCCCGAACCCGAACCGGAGCCGGACCCTGACCCCGAACCTGAACCGGAGCCGGAAATCACGGGCAAGCCGAGACTTGTATGGATTGACGCCGCGGCGAATTTCAAGGACTACGCCAACGACGCCTCGAAGATTGCCGAGGATGTGAAGCGCATCGCCGAGACAGGTTTCACCCACATCGCCGTGGACGTGCGTCCTACGACGACCGGAGTGCTCTTCTCATCTTCGACCGAGCACGCTCTCGACAAGGTGGACGCCTGGGTGAACGGCGGCTACAAGTGGCTGTACCGCACGGAGACTTTCGACTATCTCAAGACTTTCATCGACGAGGGGCACAAGAACGGGCTGAAGGTTTTCGCGACGATGAACACTTTCGTCGGCGGCTACCTCTGCCCTTACGGTCTCGGACACGACGGGCTGCTCTACCGCAAGCCTGAACTCAAGTCCTGGGCGACCGTCATCAACGCCTCCTCCGGTCTTGTGAACACTATGGACCTGCAGGATGACGGGGAGGACTACGGGGCCAAGTTCCTCTGCCCGACCAACGACGAGGTCCAGGAGTATGTCCTCAAGATTATAGGCGAGATTGCGGCCTACGATGTGGACGGAATCATACTCGACCGCTGCCGCTACGATGACTACAGCCTTCAGAGCGACTTTTCCGAGACATCCCGCAGCAAGTTCGAGGAATATTACGGTAAGAAAGTCACGAACTGGCCTTCCGACATCTTCTCCGCAGGGGAGGACGAACTCGGGTGGAGTGTGTCCGACATCCAGAAATCCTGGCTCGCGTTCCGCGCCAAGACCATCCACGACTTCATCGTGAAGGCCTCAGCCAAAGTGCACTCCGTCAACCCGGACTGCACGTTCGGGGCTTATGTCGGAGCGTGGTATTCGAGCTACTACTATTCCGGAGTCAATTGGGCGAGTCCGAAGTACGACCCCAAGGCGGACGGCTACAGGTGGGCTTCCTCGGACTACAAGGACTACGGCTATGCCGACCACTGCGACATTATGCTCATCGGAGCCTATGCCGGCACGGACAGCATCTGGGGCTCGTCTGAATGGACAATGCAGGGTTTCTGCCAGAGGGCGGGCAAGCTCTTCAAGGGCGACGTGCCTTACTACGGCGGTCCTGATATCGGCAATTCCTCGGGATTCGAGAAAGGAGGACAGGGTGCGCTGATGCCTGATATTGTCGATGCCTGCATCAATGCATCAGACGGTTTCTTCGTCTTCGACCTCTGCCACATAAAGATGTACGACTATTGGAGCAGCTTCAAAACTGCCATAGACCAATATCTTGAAACTGTAAATTAAGTATTAACCAACACTAAATCAAAACATTATGAAACGAATTCTATTATTCGCAACGGTTGCGGCCCTCGCTCTCGTATCTTGCAAGAAAGAGGAGCAGATTACTCCTGAAATCAAGGCGGACCAGACAGAAATCACTGTCCCTGTGGAAGGTACTGAGGATGCCGAAGAGGATGTATTCATCACCTTCAAGGCAAATGTCGATTGGACTGCCTCTGTGAAGGACGCTGAGTGGCTCTCCATCACTCCGTCAAAGGGAACTGCCGAGAAAGGACAGATTAAGCTTATTGCCGAGGCAAGTCAGGAGAAGGACCCTCGCACGGCTGTCGTGCTCGTTGTTGCCGGAACTGCACAGCAGGAATTCAAGGTCATTCAGGGCCAGGTCAATGCATTCTCACTTGTTGAGGACTCAGCAGAACTTGACAGCAAGGGCGGTGAAGTTGAACTCAAGGTCATGACCAATGTCCCTTACGAGGTGACGATTCCGGCTGAGGCTACTTGGGTGAAGGAAGTTGCTTCCAAGGCTTATGGCGAGCAGGTTACGAAACTCACAGTTGAGGCTTATGATGAACTTGACGGTGTGCGTTCTGCCGAGATTTCAGTCAAGGCCGAAGGCTTCGAGGCTCTTACTTTCACGATTGCTCAGGAAGGACCAAGTTCCCCTCTTTGGAGCGTCGATATGCACAAGGTGATGAATCGTGCTGCTTCTTAT
>CAVDEO010000134.1:3524-5972 GCA_963607915.1 bacterium | reverse complement strand
CTCTTGCGGCGGAACGGGCGGGAATAGGAATGGAAATTATAAACTTACGTATATATGTACAGAACAAAGACTTGCGGTGAGCTGAGGCTCTCTGACGCCGGAGAGACGGTGACGCTTGCCGGATGGGTGCAGAAATGCAGGAAACTCGGAGGAATGACATTCATCGACCTCCGTGACAGATACGGAATCACCCAGCTTGTCGTGGATGCGGCCGCCCCTGCGGAACTTTCGCAGACAGCCGCTTCGCTCGGAAGGGAATATGTGATTCAGGCGACGGGAAAGGTTGTCGAAAGGGCGAGCAAAAACCCGAAGATGCCGACCGGGGACATCGAGATTGAGCTTTCTGAAATCAAGGTGCTCAACAAGGCCCAGACCCCTCCGTTCACCATCGAGGACGTGAGCGACGGCGGCGAGGAGCTCCGCGCGAAGTACCGCTACCTCGACCTGCGGCGCAACCCGCTCCGCAAGGCGCTCGAACTCCGTCACAGGATTGCGCACGAGGTACGCAACTATCTGGATGCCCAGAACTTCCTCGAAATCGAGACCCCTTACCTCATCAAGTCCACTCCGGAAGGGGCGCGCGACTTCGTGGTGCCGTCAAGGATGAATCCGGGGCAGTTCTACGCGCTTCCGCAGTCTCCGCAGACTTTCAAGCAGCTGCTTATGGTCGCCGGCTACGACCGCTACTTCCAGATTGTGCGCTGCTTCCGCGACGAGGATCTCAGGGCCGACCGTCAGCCGGAATTCACCCAGATTGACTGCGAAATGTCGTTCGTGGAGCAGGAGGATGTGCTGAACACATTCGAGGGGATGATGAGGACGCTCTTCAAGAACGTGCTCGACGTGGAAATCCCGAATCCGATTCCGAGGATGAGCTGGTACGACGCGATGGACGGCTACGGCTCGGACAAACCGGACATCCGCTACGGGATGAAGCTCCACGAGGTCACAAGTCTTGTGCAGGGACACGGCTTCTCCGTTTTCGACGGCGTGGAATATGTCGGCGCGATTGCCGTGGCGGGCTGCGCCGAGTACACCCGCAAACAGCTTGACGAACTCACCGAATGGGTCAAGAGACCTCAGGTGGGCGCAAAGGGACTGGTCTATATAAAACTCAACGCCGACGGGACCGTCAAGTCTTCAATCGACAAATTCTTCACTCCGGACGAACTTCTGGACATCGCAGGGAAGGCCGGGGCTGAAAAGGGCGACCTCGTCCTCGTGCTCTGCGGGCCGAAGAGAAAGACCCAGACACAGCTCGGAGTGCTGCGCATAGAGATGGGCAACAGGCTCGGACTCCGCGATCCGCACAACTTCGCGCCGCTCTGGGTGGTCGATTTCCCGCTTCTCGAATGGGACGACGAGACCAACCGCTTCTACGCGATGCACCACCCGTTCACCGCGCCGAAGCCGGAGCATCTCGACTGGTTCTACAGCGACAAAAAAGAAGACCTTGAGAAGGTCTGCGCCAACGCATACGACTTCGTCCTCAACGGCACGGAACTCGGAGGCGGTTCCATCCGTATCCACGAGGCGGACGTGCAGGAGAGGATGTTCGAAGTCCTCGGCATCAGCAGGGAGGACGCGGACTACAAGTTCGGCTTCATCATCAACGCATTCAAGTTCGGTGCTCCGCCTCACGGAGGCCTCGCGTTCGGCTTCGACCGTGTCTGCGCGCTCTTCGGCGGGCAGGAGACAATCCGCGACTACATCGCCTTCCCGAAGAACAACAAGGGGCGTGATGTCATGATTGATTCGCCGTCGCAAATCGATCAGGTGCAGATGGATGAACTCCGATTGAAATCCACAGCAGGTGAATAGGGAATGCCTGCCGGTTCGGGCTGACGCGAATCTGGTGGAAGCCGGTTGCGACGAAGCGGGAAGAGGTCCGCTTGCCGGGCCGGTCTTCGCCGCATCGGTGGTTCTGCCCCCTGACTTCAGGCATCCGCTGCTGAACGACTCGAAACAGATGAGCGAAAGGGAGCGGGACGAACTGCGGCCGATAATTGAGAGGGAGGCCCTCGCCTGGGCTGTGGAGTGCGTGAGCGCGGAGGAGATTGACAAAATCAACATACTCAACGCGTCGATTGTCGGAATGTGGCGGGCGACGGTACGCCTGAGTCTGAAACCGGAGGCGCTGATCATTGACGGGAACAGATTCCGGCCGATTGACCGTCTTCCGGAGACCGCGCTTGAAAAAAACTTTGACGGCGGTGTGCTGAAGGAATATATCCCTTTGTGGAAGGATATGAAATGGCGGACTTTCGTCGGAGGAGACGGGCGTTTCGCGTCGATTGCGGCGGCTTCGGTTCTCGCCAAGACGTGGAGAGACGAATATATGCGTAGGATTGCAAAAGAATATCCCCGGTACGGATGGGACAGGAATATGGGGTATCCGACTGCGGAGCATATCGAAGCCATAAGGAAATACGGCTACACTCCGCATCA
>CAVDEO010000134.1:0-3371 GCA_963607915.1 bacterium | reverse complement strand
CAAGTTGCGGCCCGGGACGACATACAGACTTACAGACTTATGATAATTATGAAATTCGGATATGATATGAAAAGGATTTTGATTTCAGCCCTCACGGCACTGGCTGTTCTGACGGGCTCCGCCTTCACTGCGACGGCGGACGAGGGTATGTGGCTGCTGCCGCTGCTCGAAAAGATGAATGCGAAGGATTTGAAAAAACACGGCTGCAAACTTTCGCCCAAACAGATTTACAATGCCGACGGGGTGTCGCTGAAAGACGCGATTGTCCAGTTCGGAGGCGGATGCACCGGAGAAATCATCTCTGACGAGGGACTGCTCGTGACCAACCACCACTGCGGATATTCCTACATCCAGGCGCTCAGCAGCGTGGAGCACAACTACCTTCAGGACGGGTTCTGGGCTATGAAACGCAGCGAGGAACTCCCCTGCGAAGGGCTGGCCGTCACATTTCTTGAGGCGGTGACTGACGTGACCGACATCATAAGCGCGACAGAGGCCGACGCGAGGGTGCGGCTCAGGAACAGCATCGACGTGGAGTCCGCAGTGGCAAAGGCAGTCGCGGAGAAAAAGGCGGAACTCGTCAAGGCGGCGGATGAAGAGCACGCGAACTGCAACTCCGAAGTGGTGTCCTACTACAACGACAATCTGTTCTATCTCGTGACATACAAAATCTACCGCGACGTGCGTTTCGTCGGTGCGCCGCCTTCCTCCGTCGGGAAGTTCGGTGCTGATACGGACAACTGGATGTGGCCGCGCCATACCTGCGACTTCTCGATGTTCAGGGTCTATGCCGGAACGGACAACGAGCCTGCGGACTACTGCGCCGACAATCAGCCTCTCCGTCCGAAGAACCACCTGAAAATCTCGCTCAAGGGCGTGAAGGAAGGAGATTTCACGATGATTATGGGCTATCCGGGACGCACGAACCGCTTCGCGACATCGGCCGAACTCAAGGAGATGCTCGCGGAGAACGACATCCGCATCGCGGCGAGAACCCTTCGTCAGGATCTGATGATGGAGGATATGCTCGCCGACCCGAAAGTGAAGATTCAGTACGCGAGCAAATACTCCGGCTCTTCAAACGGCTGGAAGAAATGGAAGGGTATGAAGCTGGCGTTCGAAAAGCTTGATGTCATCGGAAGGACGGAGGCGGAAGAACAGGCTTTCCGCGAATGGGTCGGAGCGGATGCGGCACGCACGGAAAAATATGGCGACGCGCTTGACGGAATCGCCGCCGCCGTGGACGGAGCGAGCGAGGCAAGTCTGTTCTCGACCCTGCTCATAGAGACAGTCTACCGTTGCGAAATCGGCAACGCCGCCGCAGCAGCCTTCGGAGCATATCTTTCCACAATGAAAGAAAGTTCGGACAGCACTCTCGCCCTCGGTGCGGCACTGGACGAACTCTACGGATTCTACAAAGACTATTCGCTCCCGACCGACAGGAAAATCACCGAAGCTCTCCTCCGTTTCTACCATCAGAACACGGAGAGCGGCAACTGGATTATTCCGGATTTCAACGAGGCGACGCTGAAGGCCTATGTCGACACTCTGTTCACGCACAGTGTGTTCACTTCGGAAGAAAAGGCTTCCGAGGCGCTGAAAGAGGCCGTGGAAACAGAGAACGGGATGACCGCCCTACGCGAAGACCCGGCATTCAAACTCTATCAGGAGTTCGTGACGAGATATTTCGGCAACAACAAGAATATTTCGGACTTCCGTTCAAAGGCTGTCGAAGGAAAGAAGGCATATACGGCCGGTCTGCTCGAATGGAAGGCCGGACAGCCGTCCTACCCTGACGCGAACTTCACGATGAGGCTGACCTATGGCAATGTGATGGGCTATTCCCCAGCCGATGCCGTTGAGTATGACTACTATACGACGCTTGCCGGAGTGATGGAGAAGGAAGACCCGGACAATTGGGAGTTTGTGGTTCCGGCGAAGCTGAAGGAACTCTATCAGACCGGGGATTTCGGGCAGTATGCGATGAAGGACGGGCGTATGCCGGCCTGCTTCCTGAGCAACAACGACATAACCGGAGGAAATTCAGGCTCGCCTGTACTGAACGCGAAGGGTGAACTCATCGGGCTCGCCTTCGACGGGAACTGGGAGTCCATGAGCTCGGACATAATGTTCGAGCCGAATCTCCAGAGGTGCATCAATGTGGACATCCGCTATGTGCTGTTCATTGTCGACAAGCTGGGCGGGGCGGGCTATCTGCTTGACGAGATGGACATCCGGTAACCGGATTTCACCCTCGCGATATGGTCCCGTGATTGAAATTCATTGTTATGATTGACGAAAAGGACATACTTGAATATCTGGCCGAGGTGCAGCATCCGGCCAAGGGCGACAGGAGCATTGTGGAACTTGGGATGGTGGAGAAAGTCGCCGTGAAACCGCTTGAGGGCGTGGCTGTCCGGGTGACCGTCACCCTCGGCTTCAGCCGGCATCGCGACCCTCTCGCGGAGTACCTCATCGGCAGCACCAAGGCGGCGATAGTGCGTCACTGCCCGGAAGGTTCGGAGGCGGAGGTGCTGACAGTCATCAAGGACGAGCCGAAACCGAAGAAGAAGCCGGGGCTTGACCTCGGCCTTGAGGAGCTCTCCGGCGTGAAGCACATCATCGGAGTGGCTTCCGGCAAGGGCGGAGTGGGGAAATCCACTGTCGCTGTCAATCTCGCGGTCGCCCTCGCCCGGCTCGGCTACAAGGTTGGTCTCGCGGACGCGGATGTCTACGGGCCGTCCGTACCGAAAATGACGGGGACGGAGGGCGAAGTCCCGGGTTCATTCCAGATTCCGGGCGACGAACCGGGCGACGAACCGAAGGATGTGATTCTGCCGATTGAGAAATTCGGCGTGAAGTGGATGTCCATCGGATATTTCGCAAGTCCCGAACAGGCTCTGATATGGCGCGGGCCGATGGCCTGCAACGCGCTCAAGCAGATGATTCTTCAGGTGCGCTGGGGCGAGCTGGACTTCCTGCTCATCGATATGCCTCCGGGGACGGGCGACATACACATAAGCCTCGTACACGACATTCCGCTTTCCGGAGCGGTCATCGTGAGCACCCCTCAGGCCGTGGCTCTCGCCGATGTCGAGAAGGGCGTGAACATGTTCCGCAACCAGAGCGTGAACAAGCCGATTCTCGGCCTTGTGGAGAATATGTCCTGGTTCACCCCGGCAGAACTTCCGCAGAACAGATACTACATCTTCGGCAGGGACGGCGGCAAGGCGATGGCGGACAAATACGGCATCGAGCTTCTCGGACAGATTCCTCTCGTCCAGAGCATACGCGAGGACGGGGACAACGGCACTCCGGCAGCCCTCGGCACCGGCCCGGACTCTGTCGCCTTCCTCGCCCTCGCCGAGAAA
>CAVDEO010000133.1:0-6048 GCA_963607915.1 bacterium | reverse complement strand
TCTATCCTCAAAAATACTTCACAAATCTCCACCAATTTATTTTTTAACGCTTACTATCCACGACACAAAGATACAAAATTTTATTAAATCATCATACTATATTAAAAATATTTATAAACATTATCGAGATTCAACGCATTTCATACATTTCAAAATAAATTGACTATTTTTGTATAAATTTTCAAAAGATGATTCAAATGAGACATATCAACGCATTTGCGGCGGCTCTGGGTCTGCTGCTCGCAATCACGGCCGGAGCCGCCGAAAGGAAGACAAAGACAGTGGTCACAAGGGCATCCGACCCGAGAATCACCTATGTCGGAAGGGTGCTCTGCAAGGGGGACGACGTGTCGTTCGACTGGTCGGGAGTGCAGTGCAGGATGAAGTTCAGCGGCCCGTCCGTCGCGCTTAAATGCTCAGACACGAAGGCCAACTACTACAACGTCTGGTTCGACAAGGGAACGGAATACGCTCCGGACCTCGTAATCAGAACCGCCGGCAAGGACACCACCATAGTGCTCGCAGAAAGGCTCGGCAAGGGCATCCACAACCTCACGCTCCAGAAGCGCACCGAGGGCGAGCAGGGAATGACGACCTTCCACTCGTTCGAGACCGCCGGAGAGGTGCTTCAGGCAGACCCGCTGCGCCGTCGCTTCATTGAGTTCGTCGGAGACTCCTACACCTGCGGTTACGGGACAGAGAACTCCGTGCGGGAAGACCCGTTCAAGCCGGAGACCGAGAACTGCAACCTCACCTACGCCGCCATAGCGTCAAGGTATTTCGACGCGGATTTCAGCCTCGTCAGCCACTCGGGACGCGGAATCGCAAGAAACTACAACGACTGGGGCAAGGACATGGTCGGGACAACGATGCCGGAGAAATACGGGATGCTCTTCGACGAGATTCCCGACACTCCGTGCCCGCCGGCCGCAATCATCCCAGACATAGTCGTCATCTACTTGGGAGCCAACGACTTCTCCACAGGCAAACAGCCTTCGACGGGAGCTTTCTGCGAGAGCTATGTCAGCCTGCTGAACAAAATCCGCGAACGCTACGGCAATGAGGTTCCGATTCTCTGCCTCGCGGCAAAGCTCGACCCGGGCATCTACGCCTATGTCAGCGAGGCCTGCCGCAGGAGCGGACTTGAAGGCGTGTGGGCGGTCGGACTCCAGAGCGGCATCCACAACGACACCACAGACCTCGGCGCAAGCTGGCACCCGAACTACAGCGGCCAGAAGAAGATGGCGAGCCAGATAATCCCCTACATCGCCACCATCACGGGATGGGAGATGGAGGCGAAGGCCATCAGATAGGCAAGCCCTCGGGACGATAATCACGAAACAACACTCACAGAACGATAATCACGGAACAATACTCACAGAACGATAATCACGGAACAATACTCACAGAACGATAATCACGGAACAATACTCACAGAACGATAATCACGGAACAATAAAACGGCACAAAAAGACATGAACTCATTTCTCAACAACATAGAGGGCAGGAGCGGAATCATGAAACAGCAGATTCTGGGGCTCTGCATCAACGACGGGGATTTCAGCATCGCGGAATTCAGCAAGGAACTCAACGCGAGCATACCGACGGTCACGCGGCTCATCGGCGAACTGATTGACGACGGATTTCTGGAGGACCTCGGAAAGACGGGGACTTCGGGAGGACGGCGGCCGAGCATCTACGGGCTGAACCAGTCGGCGGGCTACTTCGTCGGGGCGGACATACGGCGGCATCACGTCAGCGTGGCGGTCACCAACTTCAAGGGCAAGCTCGTGGATTACAAGGAGGACATTCCTTTCGTTCTCGAAGGCACGGAGGAGTCCCTGAGGAATCTGGCGGCGCTGCTCAGGAAGAACACGGAGTCGCTCGGCATCGCGCAGGAGAAGGTGCTGGCCTACGGAATCAACCTCACGGGGCGCGTGAACCACGAGACCGGATACAGCTTCTCCTACTTCCTCGGCGAGGACAAGCCGCTGTCGCAAGTGCTTGAGAAAGAGCTCGGTGCGCCTGTTTTCCTGGAGAACGACTCGCGGGCGATGGCCTATGGGGAATACATCTGCGGAGAGGCGAACAATGAAAAGAACATGCTGTTCATAAATCTCAGCTGGGGATTGGGAATGGGAATGATTATCGACGGGAAGCTGTCCTACGGAAAGTCCGGGTTCTCCGGAGAGATTGGGCATTTCCCGATGCTGAACAACGGGCAGATTTGCCAGTGCGGAAAAATCGGATGCATCGAAACCGGCGCTTCCGGCTCGGCGCTCCACCGCATATTCGTCGAGAAGATGAAGGAGGGCAAGGTGTCGTCGCTTTCTTCCAAGTTCTCCAATCCGGACGACATCGACATCGAGGACATTCTTGAGGCGCTGATGGAGGAGGACATGCTGGCCATCGAGTGTGTGGAGGAAATCGGTGCGGTGCTCGGGCAGGCCATAGCGGGGCTGATAAACATCTTCAATCCGGAACTCGTGATCATCGGTGGCCGCCTCGCCATTGCCAAGGACTACCTGATGCTCCCTATCAAAAGCGCAATCAACCGTCACTCACTGATTATCGTCAGCAAGGACACGAACATAAAGTTCTCCAAACTCGGCAAGAAGGGCGGACCGATCGGAGCATGCATGCTCTCCCGCAGCCGCCTGCTCGGTCTGCTGTAGCTTTTGACGGCGAGTCAGCTATTCCTTCACGGTGCGTCCGTGAAGGTCTATTTTCTCCCGGTGGAACGGGTCTTCCTTCGTGTCGATTTCAACTGCACGCTCGATTATTGACGGGTCGTCGGGCGCGAACCAGGTCTGGTTTGACCAATCGACATTGCGTCCCACGCCATGAATGACTCCGGCGGCACCGACTCTCTGGATTGCCTCGAAATCCTTGTCTCCCGGCTTCAGGTCCAGATATGGCATTATGTAGCCTCCAGCAGCGAGCAGCACGTCCTGTACGTCACGGACCGGAACATCGCGCACCTGCACGCCACGCTCGGCAGCAAGGGCAGCGAGCACTCCGGCCGCCTGGCCAATCTGCATCACGACAGGCTGGAGCCTTGTGGTGCCGTTCATTATGTTCGTCACCGAGATTGACTTTTCAGCAACAATGAGGTCATCCACGCCTTTGGGAATCAGCGAGCCGAGAGGAACGTTGAACGAGGGAATCGGGTAGAAATGGAGCTCCGGAAGGCTCTCCCAGTCCGGGTTGCGGTAGTGATGGTGATCGACGGGATAGTCCCCGACGGCTATTCCGGTGCGGTACAGAGGTTCGTCCTGGTCGAACGGTCTCGCGGCGTGATTGACTGTGAAGAGCACCTCGCCCTCAATCCGGCGTGCCTCCCTGTGGTAAGGGATGAACGGCAGGCCGTCAGGAGTCGGGAACTCGTCGTCGGCGATTCCGATGTTCCGGTAACCGAGCTCTGTCTGGATGTAATAGATGAAGCATCTGGTGACATCCTTGGCTTTCTCGTATGCGGCAAGACGTTCCTCCGGAGTCATCTCCACGACATTCGCATAGTAGTCGTTGCCGTCTATCGGCCAGTTGAGCATATATTTCTTTCCGCCGGGCAGACGGCCATAGTCCAGCATTTCCTGCGGAGACCACAGAACCCTTCCGTGGGTCGCTCCGGTGCTCCGGGGCCCCTTGCAGCTGTTCAGGAACATATCGGGAGAATATCCCTCCGGGCACTCGACGGTCATGTTCGCATCGGGACCGTAATCCTTCAGAATCGCCACATAGGTCATGTCCTGCACGATGTCATTGGCCTTTTCCGGAGCAATCTGTTCGCCGGTTTCCGAACGCGCGTCCATTCCGACATGATACTTCACCCCGCACGCGGCCGCGACGTCACCGAGTTCCGTAGCGTCAATCATGACCTTGGCACTGACCGTAAGCCTCGCACCGTCAGTCCCGCGGAAAGAAGCGGTCCATCCGCCATCGGTCTTTTCAGCCCCCTCAAAGGAATATCCATGCCTCAGCCCGAGACGGCTCTCCCCAGCCGCCATCCGATGCAGGATTTCGTTTCCGACGTGGGGTTCAAACAGGATGTTGCTCACCCAGCCGCTCTTCAGGGCATCGTAGCCGCCGTAATGGGCAGCCAGACTGTCGCAGAACTCCCCGAAGATGCCTCCGCGAAGCCTGTAGTTCCCATCCACCGCGCTGACTCCGGCCGACGTCAGCATTCCGCCGAGCCACGGGGTTTCCTCCACAATCAGTGCCGATGCCCCGGAACGCGCGGCCTGTATTCCTGCAGCGACACCGCTCGTTCCTCCGCCCACGACAAGCACATCCGCCGACTCGCAAGTCTCCGAGGACACGTTTCCGAACCTGTCGGTGACGCGGACTTCGCGGGTCTTCGCCTCCGGAGACATCAGCGCACGGAACATATTCTGTGTCAGGACAGCGCACACCCAGCCACGCTTGAGCGACGACGGATCCCTGTAGAGTTCACAGGCAAGCGGATCCTTGCCCTCGAAACGCTTCATGTCGCAGACCTTCACCCCGTCCTCGAAATACTCCACCTTCCACTCGGGGTCATAGTCCCAGACATTCGCGACGACCTCTCCCGGATAGAGGGAAGAGTTCACATAGACCTTCATCCTGTAATCCTCAGGCGTTCCGCAGCCATAGTAAGCCCATTTCACGTCCGTGCCGTCAAATGTGTAGAGTTTGAAGCCGGCGGGACCGCCATCGACGCATACCGGGCCGCACCACCAGGCGCCGCCGAGCGAGCTGACATTGTGCTCCATAAGGCTGTCGCTGATGATTTCGTTGTTTCCCGTGTGGATGTGTCCGGAAAGAATCAGCGCGTCGTAGGGTGCAAGCAGGTCATAGACAGCCTTCTTGTTGCACATCACGTCCGCAATCTTGCTGAAGTCGAAGTTGTAGCCAGTCCTGTCCCACTCGCGCAGGGTCGTCGGGATGTGGAGCGAGACCACCACCTTCTTGTCCTTGCCCACGAGGGCGAGGTCCTGTTCCATCCAGCGCAGCTGCTCCTCAGGGAGATAGCCGATGTAGTACCAGTCCTTGCCGACATAGAAGTTGTCGTTCAGCACGATGTGGTGCACTTTCCCGACATTGAACGAGTAGTAAGTCGGCCCGTACATCGCCTCGAAGTCCCGGGTCGAGCCCTCGAACGAGCGCCCGTAGTTGGTCATGTCGTGGTTGCCGATGACCTTCCGGAAATCCACGCCGGTCGCGTCCATAATCTCGTTGTACTCAGGATAGAGCTTGTGGTTCCAGCCCACAATGTCGCCAAGACAAAGCCCGAAGGTGTAGTCCCCGGAGACCTTTCCCGCACACTGGCGGACATATTCCGCGTTTTCCCGCAGCCCGGAGAACTCTTCGGCATCGCTTATCTGCGGGTCCGCAATCACAATCAGGTTGTGCCGCGTGTCGTCCTTAGGGTTGCGTTCCAGCGTGAAGTCATAGACCTTTTTCTTCGCCTCAATCCTCTGCCACCAGCACCCCGTCCCGCGCGAAGGGCTTATGTGCCCGCTCGGCGTAGAAATGAAGACGAAACGGCTTTCCGGAGCAATCTCAATGCGGAACCTGCCCTTAGAGTCCGTCACGACAACGCTGTGCCCGTCCGACACGGCCACCCCGGCCACGCCCTTTCCCTCGCAAGCCACCGTTCCCGTCACCGTCCGTCCATAAGCGGCCAACGCCACAAAAATCGACAGAATTGTCAATATTATCTTTTTCATATCCCTATTTTTAAGAAAATTTATTCAAATCGTTCCGAAAGTTACAAAATTTTATAAATATATTAAAATTTATTCGTATTTTGCCTGACTTGGGGTCAGGCGCTTGAGGGACACATGATTAAAGCCATCTGAATTTTATGAAAACTGAAAAAACTGTCGTTAATTCCGGACGATTTGCCGGGATGGGATTGGGGGAAATATGCGGAGGACTCGTCAAAAGATGGCTCGTCCTGACGGTCTTCGCCGTAATACTCGGAAATTCGTACAGGTTGGGAGCAAGTGCGCGGCCGATGTGGGCGCAGTCGCTGTTCCGGATGCTCGTCTGGGGCTCGCTCTGTCT
>CAVDEO010000132.1:0-6050 GCA_963607915.1 bacterium | reverse complement strand
AACCTCCGCCCGTACAGTCTCATCGATCTCTGATCCCGACATCTCACATCCCTGCTCGCGGAGAGGACCGGCTGCATCCGGGGGCCGTGCAGAAATTCTTCCAGACCGACGACACCAGCATATCAAACATCTACAAGATTGCCGAGGCCTTCGACTGGACCGTGAACATAAGGTTCAAGAAGAAGGCTAACTTATCGAAAATGAATTGCTGCGTTGCACGGTTTGCTTCACAATAAAAAAGGGGAACGGCCGCCGGTCATTCCCCCGTCTTACATTTCTCTATAATCTTACAGCAGCTCCCAAGCGAGAGCAGAAGCGCCGAGGATTGCCGCGTCGGACTCCTTCAGTGAGGAATAGACGAGCTTCACCTTGTCTTTCCAGATGCTGAGCACATTGCCGTTCATCGCCTCAAGGATAGGCTCGGTGAGGAATTCCTTGCTGCGGGCCAGACCTCCGAAGAGGACAATCGCCTCAGGGGCGCTGAACGCGATGAAGTCGGCGAAAGCGTTGCCGAGTATGCGCCCGGTGAAGTCGAATACCCTGAGGGCGAGCGCATCGCCTTCCTTCGCCGCGTCATAGACATCCTTCGAGGAGATGGTCTCCAGACCGCGGAGGGTTGACGGCTCATCGGTGTTGTCGAGCCATTCGCGTGCGGTGCGCGCCACTCCGATGGCGGAGCAATAGGCCTCCAGACAGCCGGTTCTTCCGCATCCGCAGAGACGGCCGTTGTTGCGCACCACCCTCACGTGACCGAGTTCGCCGGCGAAACCGTCGTGGCCGTAGACGACCTCGCCGTTGATGACGATGCCGCTGCCCACGCCCGTTCCGAGGGTGATCATAATGAAGTTCTTCATACCTCGAGCCGCCCCGTAGGTCATCTCGCCCACCGCCGCGGCGTTCGCGTCGTTGGTGAGCACCACCGGGATGCCGCCCATCTTTTCCTTGAGCATCTCAGCGACGGGAACAGCCTTGTTCTTTGCCCACACCACATTAGGGGCGAATTCGACCATTCCGGTGTAGTAGTTGCCGTTAGGCGCGCCCATTCCGATTCCGCGGACCTGCCCTTCGACTCCTGCCTCGGCTATCACCTTCTTTACGGCCGCCGCCACTTCGTCGAGATAAGGCTCGGCATCCTCAAAATTGTCGGAACGTATTACAGTCTGCGCGAGAACCTGTCCGCGCGCATCCACAACGCCTATTTTGGTGGTCTGGCCTCCGACATCGATGCCGACCACATACTGTTTGTCCAGTGCCTGTGAAATATCTTCCATAATATATGATGCAAATTCTTAAAACCGCCCGAGGTCTTCAGACGGCTTCTCCGTTTATTATTCCTTGACTGCCTTCGGTTTTGAGAGGAAGAGCGCGAACACGAGCATATATGCCACCGCCGCAACCACAACCCAGTAGCCGGAAATGATTGAAGTGGCGTCTGCTACCGCCCCCTGTATGAGCGGAAGGATTCCGCCGCCGCAGACGAGCATCATGAACACTCCGGAAGCCAGGGAAGTGTATTTCCCGAGCCCCTCGACTGCGAGGTTGAAGATTGCGCCCCACATGATGGAGGTGCAGAGACCGCAGAGAATGAAGAACACCACGTTGAGAGGAATGTCAGCGAGGGCGAACTTGAGGTCGGAAGTCACTGACGGGAACTTTACGAGGGTTGAAGGGAGGAACATTCCGAGGAGAAGGAGAACTATCGCGAGGGAAGTCGTCGCAACCATCATAGTACGGCTTGAGACCTTGGCGCCGATTACGCCTCCGACAAGACGGCCGCAGAGCATCAGCAGCCAGTAGATTCCCACGACTGCTCCTGCCACGGAAGCGGCCACGCCGACACCCGGAGAAGTCAGGTAGAGGTTCACGAAGTTAGGAATGCCGACCTCGACACCCACATACACGAAGATTGCGATGATTCCGCAAACGAAGTGGCGGTGTGAGAAGAGGTGCGCGAGGGAAACCCCCATTTTTTCCTCCTCTTCGACCTTCCCTGCTGCGGCAGCCTCAAGTTCAGGCTCCGGAATGTGGGAGAAGATGATGATTACGAATGCGAGGGCGAACACTCCCATGGCGATGAACAGAGCCGGATTGGCGTCAGAAATCTGAGCCTTTGCGGCATCACCGATGAGGTAGCCCACAAGCACCGGAACGATGGTGGCGCAGAGGGAGTTGAACGAACCTCCGAGCTGGATGAGCTGGTTGCCCTTGTTTCCGCCGCCCGCGAGGGTGTTCAGCATAGGGTTCACCACGGTGTTGAGCATACACATAGAGAAACCGGATACGAATGCACCGGTGAGGTACACTCCGAAATTCCCGACAACTCCGGAAAGCCAGGAGAGGGCAACACCGATGAAACCCACCGTAACTGCAGCGAGGGCGGTGAATTTGTAGCCTTTCTTCTTCAGAATCATACCCGCAGGCAGACCGAGGAAAGCATAGGCGATGAAGTTTGCCGCATTGCCGAGCTGCGACATAAAGTTGGAAGCTCCGAACTGGGCCTTTACAATCACGCCCATCGGGTTCTGGAGGCCGGTCACGAATGAAATCATTCCGAAAAGGAAGAACATAATCGCGATGGCGAAAACATTACCGTTTTTCTTACTCATTTGATTATTAATTTTAAGTATTTATAAATCTTTTCAATACCGATGCCGCAGGCCGCCTTTCACTCGCCCATCAAAGCGAAGAAAGATTATGCTCGTTTACGATATTCTTCCCCTCCGGGGTATAAGCGAACGCCATTCTGTCCTCGTAAGCCTTCTCCACCTTGCCCCGGACAATCTTCATCGTAGAGTTGACCATATGGTTCTGCTCAGTGAAAGGCTCAGGAAGCACACAGACCGCCGTCGGAAGCCATCTTTCAGGGAAAAGTCCTGCAAATTCGCCGCCTGCGCGGTACTGGTCAATCTCCGACTGGATCTTCTCAAGCTGCATCCTCTTTCCCGCCTCGGAGTCGGCCTCGACCTCCGGATGCTCATTCTTCATATATTCCTTGAGAGCCTCCTTGTTCGGAACCATCAGCAGAATCACATAAGGGTCCTGATTGTCGTGGAGGACGACCTGGGAGATGTATTTCGAATTCGTCACGAGCGCCTCCTCGATTCCCTCCGGAGAGTATTTCTCGCCGTCGGAACTGATGAGCAGAGACTTGAAACGTCCTGTCACATAGAGATATGTCTCATCGAGCATATATCCCATATCCCCCGTATGCAGCCATCCGTCGACGACGGTCTCTGCGGTGGATTTCGGATTCTTCCAGTAGCCCGCCATCACGTTTTCGCCCTTGATGACGATTTCGCCCTTCTCACCGTAAGGGAGAGCCTTGCCCTCGCCGTCGCAGATTTTGATTTCCATAGGACGCACAATCATTCCGGACGAGCCGAGAATGTGGTGATCCTTGGAGTTGGCGGAGATGATAGGGGTCGCCTCGGAAAGTCCATATCCCTGATAGATAGGTACTCCGATGGCATAATAGTATTTCTGGAGGTCTATGCCGAGAAGCGCTCCGCCGCCCACGAAGAAGCGCATCCTGTCGCCGAACGCGGACTGGCGTATGCTTTTGAACAGAATCTTGTCGAAAAGTTTCACCAGAGGCAGTCTCCAGAAGTCCTTCCCGCCCTTGTTCCAGCCTTCCTTGTTGTAGGCTATGGCATTGCGCACAGCGAAGTCGTAGAGCTTCTGAACTTTCGGGCCTTTCGCCTTCACGCCGGACTCGATGGCCTTCTTGAAGCTCTTGGAGAGAGCGGGAACGGAGAGCATCACGGCCGGGCGGGTCTCCTTGATTGCGACAGGGATGTTCCTGAGCGACTCTATAGGGGTGCGGCCCTGAGGGACTGTGGCGATTGACGCACCGAAGGACATCATCGTGTAGAACCCGGCCACGTGCGCGAAACAATGGTCGAGCGGGAGGATTATGAGCATCACGTCGTCCTCGTTGATACCGATGACAGAATGGGCCTGCTCGACATTCGCGGTGTAGTTGCGGTGCGTCAGGAGGATTCCCTTCGGATCCGCCGTTGTGCCGGAAGTATAGCTGATGTTGGCGTAATCGTCCGGGCCGACGGATTTGTAGCGGCTCACGAACTCTTCCGGAGAAGCGGCGAGGAACTCGTCCCCCAGCTTCTGCACCTGAGTGATGCATATCTCCTTTTCTCCATATTCCGGAAGTTCGTCAAAGACAATCACGCGCTCCACAGCCTCGCAGTCGGAGAGAATCTTGCGTATCTTCGGGAGCTGCGCGGCGGAGGTAAGAACGAACTTCGAGTCAGAATGTCTGATGCGGAATATCAGATCGTTGCTCTCTTCGAGCTTTATGGAAAGCGGAACATTCACCGCACCGGCATAGAGAATGCCGAGTTCGGCTATAGGCCACAGATTACGGCCTTCGGAAAGCAGCGCGACTTTGTCACCTTTCTCCAGTCCGAGCTGCATCAGACCCGCGCCTATCCTGTAGGCCTCCTTGCGAGTCTGCTCGAATGAAGTTTCCGTCCACACTCCGTCCACCTTTTCGCGAAGGAACGTGTTCGCGGCGAACTGACGGGTGTATTTCTCCACAAAATCAATGATTGTCAATCTTTTGTCCATAATTCGCGGTTTATGGGAAAACTCGTCTTGCCTTTCGTTTCCCCGGTTAAACAAAATGTCCGGAACCTCATGTTCCCAATAGGGGAAAAGGCTCCGGAAATCCTTACGTTATTTGAAAAGACCGAAAAGTTCGGCATCTATCCTGTCACAAATTTCGCTGAAATCCTCGGGACTGCTCTCGAATTTCAGACGGTCCACGTCAAGAATCAGCAAGCGGCTCTTATAGTCTTTAATCCAGTTCTCATATCTTTCATTGAGACCGGTTATATAGTCGATGCGTATGCTCTTCTCATACTCGCGCCCCCTCTTCTGAATCTGGTTCACGAGGTTGGGAATCGACGAGCGCAGGTAAATCAGCAGGTCGGGCGGATTCACGAGGGACATCATGAGGTCGAAGAGGTCGGAATAGTTCTCGAAATCCCTCGTGGACATGAGTCCCATCCCGTGAAGGTTAGGCGCGAAGATTCTCGCATCCTCGTAAATCGTACGATCCTGGATTATCACGTCTTCACTTTTGGAAATCTCAACGACATCTTTGAATCTCTTGTTGAGGAAATATATCTGGAGATTGAATGACCATCGCTCCATATCTTCGTAGAAATCAGCGAGATATGGATTATAATCCACCGATTCAAACCTTGGTCTCCAGCCATATTTGGCCGCCAGCATCCTGGTGAGCGTCGTCTTTCCGCTGCCGATGTTTCCGGCGATTGCTATATGCATGTCTGTCTTATTTTAGCGTTGTCTCCCGCAATTTTTGCGCACATAATCGGACAAAGTTAGCAATTACTTTCGTATTTTTGCGCCAAGGACGGGAAATTTCTTGCCGGACAGGAGAGTGATATGCAGAAAAGTGGCGATTGAAATACGGACATATATGATAAGGATTAAAAAATTTCGCTGCAATGGCTTCGAGGAACTCGCCTATCTCGTGTGGGCGGGAAAATCCTGCGCAATCATCGACCCGGGATTCGACTGCGACGCGGAGTTTGATGCGCTTCACAAGGTACTGAAAGACAACGAGATTGCCCCAAGGGCGATATTGCTGACGCACGCCCACCCGGACCACATCTATGGGGTGCACCGCCTCTGCGAAGAGTTCGGGATTCCGGTCTATGTGAACAGCGGCGAGGAGGTGACTTTCAACGCGCTTCACGCGCTCTGCGCGAATGTGGGGCATGCCGACGTGGAGGATTTCTCGTCGCGGATTGTCCGGGTCGGTGACGGAGACAGGATTTCCGTTCCGGAGGGCGGACTGGAATTCAAGGTGCTGTTCACTCCGGGACACACGGCCGGCGGGGTGTGCTACCTGTGCCGCGAGTACAGAAACGCGGCCGACAAGAACGAAGACCTGTCCGTGCTCCATTCTTCGGCAAGCCCCGAGGAGGCCAAGACAAAAGACAACTGGAGTGTCCTCTTCAGCGGAGACACGCTGTTCGCCGGCTGCATAGGCCGCAGCGACCTCC
>CAVDEO010000131.1:2972-6086 GCA_963607915.1 bacterium | reverse complement strand
GCCTGATGTCATAGATGTACGGAACCGGAAAATCCTTGAACGGCTGTACCGCTGCGGCGCAGGCCCCCTTCACCCCGTTTCGCGACTCCCAGGCACAGTCCTCGAATTCGCAGTCCTCCACGGTGAGAATCTTCCCGGTTACTGACTCGTTGTTGAGTTCTCCTCCGAGTAAAACCGCCGGATACATTATATGGGCGAAAGTGCAGCCCCGGATGACGCTTTCGTCGTTGCGGAGGATGCTCGCGCAGCCGGCTATGTTGCGGAACTCGGAGTTCTCGAGCGTGTAGCGGCAGGTGTGGGAGTATGGATTGCAAGGAGTTGACGCACAGAGGAAGTCGGGCAACGGCTCTTCGAAGCTTACGCGGACGAGCCTCGGCTTGCCCCATTCTATGGGCAGGACCTCGTAGCTTCTGACGGTCATCAGCGTCTCGTTCTCGCGGTCTTTCCACATCCCGATTCTGTCGCCCGGCTCGACTCTCTCGACCGACATCCCGTTGTAGCTGAAAGTGGCGGTGTACGGACCTTCGACATCCACGAAATAGAGGTATTTCCCGTGGACATTCTGCCCGTCCCAGCGGACTCCGTCCATATAGATGCTGTCCATAGTCGCCGTCCCCATACAGAGCCACATTTTCCACGCGTCACGGCTTCCGCAGTTAAGGTCGTCTCCCTCGCGGCCTATGCGGACGCGGTAGCCGGAGAGGTTGCGGCAGAGTGATGACTGGAAGTGGAAGCCTATGGCGGAGTAGCTGTGGACATTTTCCATCCTCATATTGTCACATTTCCAGAAATCCACCTGCGTTCCGTTCCAACCGAAGTGCCAGCTGATGCCGTCGCCCACCTCAATCTTCGAGGCCGCGTCGGCGGAACTGATGAGAACCTTGCGCTCCTCCCAGTTCGTGACTCTCGTGGTGTATTCGGCGGCCTTCTTGCTCACCGAGCCGCCGAAAGTGACGGAGCCGGTGTGCTTGAGGTTACGGGTACTGAGATTCCACAGGTTCGCGCAGTAGAGCCGCGTTCCGTCAACGAGCGAGCATCCATCGAAAATCCTGACTACCACGTGCTTCCCGTCGTTGAACACCACCTCGCCGCTGGTCATGTAGCGCGGGCTGTTGTCGAACTTCATGTTCTTGAGCGTGAAGTTTTCGCATTCATCGATGCGCAGCAGGTTCTTCGCCTTGATGTCCGGTGCCATTTCATAGTGGCGCAGGAGCATCGTCGCGGGTTCTCCGTCAGCATCGACGGCGCCCTCCATCGTCACGTTCGGTGTGTGGCTGAGCACAAGCGCGTCGTTCTCCTCTATATCAGAGTGGAAAATGTCATAAGTCCCGGCCTCGAAGACGATTTTGGTCGCCCCGATTTTTTCGGCCTTCCTGAATGCCTTGCGAATCTGCTTGAGGTCGTTCTTGCCGTCGTTCGGGACTGCGCCGAAGTCGGCGACACTGACTACCGTTTCCTGTGCAACAACAGAAAGACATAAGGAGAGCGCAGACAATGCGCTGAAAATCCGTCTCGTATAAAATTTTGTCATAATGTTATATTTTTATCGTGACCACTTTCATCCCCCAAGGTTCAATCGTGCCCTTTCGCATGGTGGCATCCTTCGCGGAGCCGGGCTTTGACTCCGCCGATGAGAGACCGCCGCAGTCAAGGGAATAGTCCTGAGACTCTGTGGAATTGTTCATCAGGACGACGAAGAGTCTGCGCCCGTCGAGACTGCGTGCCGTGATGTATTCGACGTACTGGTTGTCGAGCCTCAGCCCGTCTTCAAGCGTCAGCCTGACCTTCTTTCCGTAGAGCTTTCCAGGAGCAAATCCGTAGGGACGGTGCGGACCGACTTTCGGAGTGAAGAAGCCTCCGGGGAAATCAATCTCCCCTCCGGAGCGGAAATATGCCTCGGCAAGCAGATAATCGGTAATCCAGCCAATCTGCCACCAGGCGTGGTGAGGGAAAGGTCCCGGACCGCGGTTCATCGCGTACCAGTAGTAGGAGGCGCCTCCGGTGGACTTGTTGATGAACGCATCCCTGCCCGTCACGGCGAGCCTTGCCATGTCGAGCATCAGGGAGTCGCCGGTGAGTGCGGCCTGACGGACGAACATCCCGGCGTGAGAGGCGAGCAGGATTGGCCCGACCTTGTTCGCCGAGCCGAAAGTGCCTCCGTGCTCAAAGTTCATCCCCACCTGCGAAATTTCGAAATCCCGGCGGTATTCACGAATCTTTTCGCCTGCAAGTTTTATGTCGTCGGTCGGAAACGGGTGTGTGAAGATGTGGGTGGTATATACTTCAGCGGCATCGACATATGCCTGAAGATATTTCCTGTCCCCGGTGAGTTCGTACAGGTCGCGGAACGCCTGTGCTGTCTGTGCCGTGGCGAAGTCGGGGGCGAAGCGGGTGTCTCCGCAGACCCCGATATAGGAGCCGTGTTTCACCGCATTCTCAAGCAGCCAGTCGCCGCCTTTGACTGCGGCGTCGAGATATTTTCTGTCACCGAGCGTGCGGTAGGCCACCAGAAGTCCGTAGAATGTCGGGCGGAAATCGGGGATGTCGGTGAACTGAGGTTCTCCGGTGAGGTTGTCGTAGGCCACCTCCCAGTGTCCGTCCGGATGCATCCAATCCAGAAGCCTGTCGGCGGAGAGGCGTATGCGGTCGCGGATTTCCTGATTATCAGGTTCGAAAAGGCTGATGTTGCCGAGGTCGCAGAGCATATAGAAAGTGTTGGCCATAGGCTCGGTGTAGTGCCCCCATTCTTCCGTGAAACACCGGGATTTCCATAGATAGTACTGCCCTTTCGTGGCCCCGTCCGCTCCCTGGTTGGCGAATTTGAAGTTCAGCGCGTAGGGAAGCCTCTCCGAGGTGATGCGCGGATCTCCGGTGAGCCGTCCGAGCATCCACATCGTGCCGTAGTCGGCGTTTTTCATCGCGTCGTGGTCGGAGTCCTTCACTGAGCCGAGATAGTCCTGCGCCCCGAGCGTTTTGCCGTCGAGTTCGACCGTCCGCCACTTTGACGCCCCGTCATCGAGTACGTGATTGCGCAGCATAGACAGCCGGCGGCTCAGCGAACAATGGGTTTCGCGCATCGCAAGCTGCTCTCCGAGGAGGTATATGTCGAGTGCC
>CAVDEO010000131.1:0-2962 GCA_963607915.1 bacterium | reverse complement strand
GAGTACCAGTCCGCCCTTTTCAGGGTGTAGGCCAGCTTGAGCGTCGTACTCTCCCCTGCCTTCAGGTATGAGCCTTCCTCGCCGAGTATCGGTTTGTGGACCGACGGGGTGAAGATTCCGTCACGGTTCACGAGCGAGACACCGATCTTCCATTCTCCGTTGGTGTTGTGGTCCCATTTCCACGGGTCGCGGGACTGCCCCGGAAGGGCGGAAACCGCGAGGGAGAGACCCTGAGCGTCCGAAATGAGGGCGGTCAGAGTCGTGCAGGTGCCCTCGAAGAGCACCGCAGGGCGTTCCGGAATGCCTATCCCGTAGTTCAGCGCAGTGTGGAAATCGGGGTTGAAGCGGTCTGAGTGGTAGTAACCCGGAATCGTGGCCCAGACGAAGCCGTCGCGGTCAAATTCGGCGAGTGTCGGCGACTGAATCGACCACCAGCCGTCCCTTTTTGCAGTGAGCCTCTGTTCGAGAATTATGTCCCCTCCGTGCACATACCAGCTGTTAATCAGCGAGAAATCCCCGCAGTCGTGGCTGAACACGAGCATTTCCTCCCCGCGATAAGCCAGATTCTCCGGCAGGAACCGGAATGTGTCTCCGGCCGTGTTCAGACCGACTGCGCTGTAGGTTCGGTCGGCTATGGCGTTCACCGGGTAGTCCGGATAGGGCTTGTCCATTATCGGTTCTCCCGAGGGCTTCTTCTCGGAAAAAAGCACGACACACTCTCCCGATGGCGAGGCGAGAGTCAGGCTCTCCGACGATGCGGAGGCGACGGCGTAGCCGCGTTCAGTTTTTTCGAAACTGACAGCGGTGTTTCCCGCCTTGAGAGTCAGGCCGCCGGCTACGGCAAGAAGTGAAAGCAGCAGATTCATAGCCTATTCCGTTATGCTGTCCGTATTTTCTGTTATGGTGATTGTCTTTCTGAGAACCTTTGCCGCGCTGCCGTTGTACCACACGGATGAACAGTCGAAAACGACCTCATACACTCCGGCCTTCTCGAAAGTGTAGCTGTACGAGGACGGGCTTATGCTGATGAAACTGATGACCTCGCCACTGTCCGGTGAAACCAGATTCGGATGGAAAGCTTTGGATATCAACCACTCGTCTTTTCCCTTGATGGCTACGGTCGTGTTTTTCTGACCTTCCGCCATAATCTGGGTGGCGCCGATGCTCCAGAGCTTCTCCTCTCCCATATCGGTCCCGAGGCTGACAGTCGTCCAGCCCATAGTCTGCGACTTGTCTGCAAGAACCGTCTCCTCACCGTCCGTGCCGATGCTCTTCACGCTGTAGGTACGCACGACCCAGCGGTTTTTCACCGGCGCGTCAGGGTCTCTGTCGAAGTATCTGAAAGCGAGGCAGAATGCAGGGTCGTCGACTTCGGCTGTCTCCGGGAGCAGTGTCTTGAGGTCAAGCTCCTTCGAATCGGTGTTCACGAGTCCGCCTTCAGTCGCCATTCCGAAATCGTCCGTGAAGTCGTTCCAAGTCGCGGCTTTCACATTCTCGGCGTCGAAGACACCGTTGAAGTCGGTGGACACGAGAAACTGGAAGTTGTTGTCCGGCCTGCCGGAGACCAGCGTTCCGTCGGTTGCCGTGCGGAACTTGACTTTCAGCGGATTGTCCGCGAAATGCGCCGACTTACGGTCGAAAACGTGTCCCGGTTCGCCCGAATAGAATACGATGTTGTCGGCATTTCCGCTGAACCGGAAGACCACGCTCTCCCCCGCTGCGTATGTGTCCTTGTCGGTCGAGACAGAGATGTCGCAGACCGGGGTTTCTTTCGCAAAGCATCCGCAGAGAGCGGGAACAGCCGCGAAGCATATAAATATATTCTTGATTTTCATATACTTGGAAATGAATTTTTACCAGCCTTCGTTTTGGATGATGTTCTTGTTCATCGAAGATTCCGAAACCGGAATCGGAAAGAGCACGTTGCGGTCGGAGATGTTCTCGCCGACGAGTTTGTAGCTGTTGTTAGGGAAATATGTCCCCAAATCCTTACCCATCGCCTTGACATTCTCAACGAGTTCGCCCCAGCGCACGAGGTCGGTCTTGCGCACTCCCTCGAAGCAGAGTTCCGCCATCCTTTCATTCTTGACGGCGTTGAGAAAGGAGGACTCGTCCATAGTCTCCGGCAAGTCCACGCCCGCATCCGGAGTTTCGGCCGGGAGACCCGCAGCACGGCGGCGCACCTGGTCCACAAGCTGATAGGCCTCGTAGTTCGGCCCCTTGCGCTGCGCGTTTATGGACTCGGCTCTCATCAGAAGGACATCGGAGTAGCGCAGAACCGGAAAGTTGGTCGCATTGAATGACTTCGCCTTGGTTCCGGTCTCATATTCCCGTCTCCATTTCCCGCAGTTGCGCTCGCGGATGTTGTCCGCGCCCCATTCGGTCTTCTCGACATTCAGGGTGTTCGGTATCGTCCTGTAGTAATAGGAGGCGACGCACCAGTCACGGCGGAGGTCATTGTCCCCCATAAAGCTGTCCCACAGTTTCTTGGAAACGCGTATTGAACCTGCGGAGTAGCCAATTGTTTCGTCGATGCAGGATATTCCGTTCTCGATGCCGAGCATTCCGGCCTGAGTCGTTCCGTCGAGGTTGTTTCCGAACGCTGCGATTTCCCAGAGGCATTCCTCCGGTTCGGAGACCCCTGTGATGTGGTTGATGAAAATCTGCTTGTAGTCAGGGTTCAGCGAGTGTTTTCCGGACTTGATGACCTTCTCGCAGCAATCGGCCGCATCGGCGTATCTTTCGGTGTCGAGAAGCGGCTTGCCGGCCATTGACATATAGACCCTCGCGAGCATAGCCTGCACGCCGGTCTTGGAAATCCTCTCGTTGGTCTGGAGTTCGTCAATCTCGTGGACTGTCTCCTCCGCTTCCTGCATATCCTTGATTATCTGAGCATAAACTCCCTCGATTGAAGTCTGCGGCAGGAAGTGGCGGCTGTCCGGGGACAGGGTCGGGTCGAGCG
>CAVDEO010000130.1:0-6109 GCA_963607915.1 bacterium | reverse complement strand
TTTTTCCGGAACAATTTTCTGATATGTACGATTTTCCGGAACAAATGAGATTATATGAATCTGCTGATTGATGTGGGCTACACGGCTCTCAAGGCATCGTGGGCCGACGGGATAACGCTCGGAAAGACTTTCCGCTATCAGGGGGAGAGAACCGCCGAATTCATACTCGGGCTTGTCGGAAAGAACAGGCCCGACGTCATGGTTCTGAGCACGGTGAAAGAATTTTCGCAGTCGGCCCTATGCAAGTTCGAATCATGCTGCACGAAATTCATACTCATAGACTCGGGGCACAGTTCCATTCTTGAGGACAATGCGCTGCCCGCTTTCCTCACCCCGGACCGCGCCGCCTCCGTCATTGCCGCACAGTACCTGTTCAAGGGCAGAGGATGCACCATATTCGACTTCGGAACCATACTTACCATAGATTTCATGGATTCGGAAGGACGCTATTGCGGCGGAAACATATCGCTCGGATGCCGCACAAGATTCAAGTCCGTGAACCGTTACTCGAAGTCGCTCCCCCTTCAGGACACTCCCGAAACCGTGGCGGAAACGGGTGATTCCCTGCCGTCATCGATTGATTCAGGAATCATATCGGGTATAATATTTGAAATCGAGGGGTATTTTGCGCGTCACCCTGAAAATATCATGGTTTTCACGGGCGGTGATGCGATTTATTTTGCAAAAAGGATGAAAAACTCCATCTTTGTAGTTTGCAATCTCGTGCTGATGGGGTTGGCTCTAATAGCTGTGCGATATGGTGAAAAATGACTTGAGGATATTTTTTGTTGCTGCGGCGCTGTTGCTCCCTGCTGTCTGCGCATTCGCGCAGACCTCTACGACGGGAACATACGGCTCTTTTTCCCCATATTCCATCTACGGCATAGGTGAGATTTCGAGAGGAGGCACCGCACAGTCGAGGAGCATGGGGGGAGTCGGTGTGGCTATGCGCAACAGAAGGTTCATCAATGTCGCCAATCCGGCAGCAGTCGCAGTCAGGGATACTCTCGCCTTCATGGCGGATTTCGGAATATACGAGGATAACAAGATTTACGCCCAGTCAGGCAAGAAAGGCGCGGAGAATACATTCAATATCAACAATATAGTCCTTTCTTTCCCGATTTGGAGATCATCTGCGTTCCTTGTAGGACTTTCCCCGTTCAGCGACATAGGCTACAGTTTCTCTTCGAAGGAGACGGACGAGGACAAGATTGCCCATGTGGGGAACATAACCTACGATTCCTACGGCGACGGCAGTCTCTACCAGCTCTACGCTTCCGCCGGAGCCACTTTCTGGAAGCGTCTTTCCGTCGGAGCGGAGTTCATCTACTACTTTGGAAAACTTGACAGGAACTCGAACGAAACCTTCGAAAACTCCACCTACCGCTCAATCAATTACGGAACGAGGCTGAATCTTCACGGATATACGGGAAAATTCGGCGTGCAGTACGACCAGAGGCTTTCTCCGTCGGTTTTCATGACGCTCGGGGCCACCTACAGGCTCGGAACCAAACTCAGGGGCTACGAAAACCATTTCGCCTATGCGAGCCAGTCGAGCGTCGTCGATACGATAAGTTCAATGACATACACCGACACTCTTGCGCGCGCCTCGAACGCTCCGCGCATAGCCGATGAACTCGGAGTGGGGATTTCGTTCAGGGGAGGCGACCGCTGGTCGGCCGAGTTCAACTACCTCCGTTCGGACTGGCGCAGTTCAAACTTCGAGTCGAGAAAGGGCTTCGCTGCAACGGGAAAGGCGAATTTCTCATCTACGGTCTCACAGTCTTTCAGAGCCGGATTCGAGATTGTGCCGAACAGGAACGACATCCGCTACTACATGAAGCGCGTGGCATACAGGGGCGGAATCTATTACGATCAGGACTACTTCCTGATGAACGGCAGCCGGATAGATTCCTACGGCGTGACTTTCGGCGTGACGCTCCCGGTGTTCAGATGGTACAACGGAATAACCCTCGGGGTGGATATGGGAAGGCGCGGTTCATCGTCCGGAATGCTTGTGAGCGAGACATATTTCAAATTTGTCATAGGCTTCAACATCCACGACGTATGGTTCCAAAAACCACGGTACAACTGATGCGTACCTTCCTGATTCAAGTGTTTGAAAATATAAAATTCACAATATGAAAAAGATTATAACCCTGTTTATCGCAGTGCTGGCCGCAGGATTCGGAAGCAAACTTTCCGCACAGGGAAAATACGGTGCGGACAGTGCGAACTGCATCAAGTATCTTTCCTACTATCAGGAATATTTCAAGCAGAAGAACTATAACGACGCGACTCCGAACTGGCGCAAGGCCTACAAAGCCTGCCCTCCTTCCGCGAACCAGAACATGCTCATCAACGGAACTGCAATCATACGCCGTCTGATTTCTCAGAATGCGAAGAATACGATATACAAGGAGGAACTTGTCGACACTCTTCTCCTTCTTCACGACCAGAGGGCGGAGTATTTCCCTAAATACGCCGTTACGGCTCTCAACAACAAGGGTCTTGACCTCGTGAACTATGTGAAAGGGGACAGCAAGAGGCTTTTCGAGGGTCTTGAGGACATCATTGCGAAGAACGGGGTGAAAACCAAGCCGAGTCTCTATCTCTTCGACCTCAACGCCGCCGTGGATCTCTACAAGTCCGGTGTCCTTAATGAGGAACAGGTAATCGACATATATGAGAAAGCTGTCGAGAATCTTGAGAAAACCCCGTGCAAGAACGACAAGGAAAAGGAGGATGTGACGAAAGTGACCGAAGACATCGAAAACATCTTCATCCAGAGCAAGGTCGCATCGTGCGAGAACCTTGTCGCGCTCTTTACGCCGCGCTTCGAGGCTGCACCGGACGATCTCCAGCTTGCGAAGAACATCGTGAACATGCTCAGCAAGACCGAGGAGGGGACTGACACGGATCTGTTCCTCAGTGCGGTGAGCACGATGAACAGGCTTGAGCCTTCCTACCAGTCCGCCTACTATCTCTTCAAGCTCCATTCTTCGAGGGGTAATGACGACGAGGCCATCAAGTGCATGGAAGAGGCAATCGCATATCCTGAATCTGATAATGCCACAGACGCTTCCTACTATTACGAGCTTGCGACCTACTGCTACAAGACGGGACACTCCGCGAAAGCTTACTCCGCCGCGCAGAAGTCGGCTGAACTTGACAGTTCATTCGCAGGCAAGGCCTACATGCTGATCGGCACCATCTGGGGTTCTCAGGTATGCCGTGGCAACGAAATCGAATCCCGTGCCCCTTATTGGGTCGCAGTGGATTACATGAACAGGGCGAAGAATGCCGATGAGAGCCTTACGACCGAGGCGAACAATATGATTGCACAGTACGCGAAGTACTTCCCGATGAAGGCCGAGGCTTTCATGTACGACCTGCTCGACGGACAGTCATACACGGTGAACTGCGGAGGAATGCGAGCCGTGACAACTGTCAGGACGCAGAATTAGGCAGTCTTCAGTACAGTTCCCAAGTCATTTGTGAAAAGATTCGGAAACATCATGATAAGGTTGGCAACCGCTTCGGCGGTTGCTTTCGTCATTTATTCCTGCAAGGGGAAACTGGCGGAGGAGGATGCCGTTGACATCACTTTGATGCCTGTCCAGACCGCAGACAGCATAGTTTCCGTACAGACCGAGAACGGCCAGATTCAGATGCGGATGGAGGCTCCGCTGATGGAACGCTACGAGACTGACACTCTCTCCACCCAGCTTTTCCCGAAGGGATTCGCGGTCTATGGCTACATTGAAGGGGGGCTGCTTGAGACATCGATAGTCGCCGACAATGCCAGGCATCTGAAATATTCCGACGGCCGAGAGTCGTGGGAGGCTTTCGGAAATGTCGTCGTGAAGAATCTCATCAAGCGGGAGGTTATGGAAACCGACACGCTCCACTGGGATCAGAAGAACGAGAAGATATGGACCGACTGCTATGTGAAGATGTATTCTCCTGACGGTTTCATGCAGGGCTATGGAATGGAATCGGACCAGAGGGCGAGAAATTCCATCATTTTCCGGCCGTTCAACAGCTACGGAATAGTGGCGCAGGACAGCACTGCGGTGAACGTGGATTCGGTCAATTTCATAGGTCCGGTTCAGCGCAGTCTTTCGGGAAAATAGAGGCAAAATGCGCCGATTATGAAAAATCCTGCCGTAATTGATGGTGTAATTGAGGGAAAATTACTAACTTCGCACCCCATTGCGGACATGTTGTCTGCGGCAATCCGGGTCAAACTCCCCGATTCTGACATGAAAATAAATTAAAAGATTATAAATTATGGCAGTACTTGAAACAATCCGCGTGAAGTTCGGAGTCCTGATAACGGTGCTCATCGCAATTGCGCTGCTCTCGTTCATCATCGACCCGACCACGCTTCAGAACGTCGCCTCCTCAATGTCGTCTAAGTACGATGTCGGTGAGATTGACGGCAAGTCGGTTTCTTATGTCGATTTCCAGAAAGATGTCGAAAAGACGAAGGGAGTGCTCGAACTCCTCGGTTTTCAGGCCAATTCGGAGCAGGCTCAGTCCTATGTCAGGGATGAGGCGTGGAAGGAACTCTTCGACAACTACTATTTCATTCCGAACGCTGAGCACGCCGGCATCTATGTCGGCAATCAGGAGGCTCTCGACCTCATCTCCGGAGACAACATCTCCCCGATAATCGCCCAGGTGTTCTCGGACGGGAACGGCTTCAACAAGGAAGCTTTCCTCAATTTCGTGAACTACTGCCGTCAGGACCAGAGCGGAAGGTATCAGGAACTTCTCGACTACCTCTGCAACACGGCCATCTCGCAGCAGTACTACTCGAAGTATTTCTCCCTCTTCTCCGAGAGCAACATAGTCAATGAACTCGGAATAGAGAATGAGATTGCGGACAACAACAATTCCGTGGACGCGGAGTTCGTGATGGTTCCTTTCGGATTCGCGAAGGACACTTCAGTCGTGGTGAGCGAAAGCGAAATAAAGGAATGGTACAAGGCGCACAAGAAAATGTCCGCCTACAAGTCCCTCTTCACCCAGAAGGCCAGCCGCGACATAGAGTATGTCGTCTATGACATACTTCCTTCTCCGGAGGACATAGCTTCAACAAACGAGGACATCGCTTCACTCGTAAATGAGTTTGCGCATACTTCAAACGTCAAGTCTTTCCTCCTGTCCAACTATTGCAAGTATGACGAGAAATATTACAAGGAGGGAGAACTCAAGAGCGTTGCTCCGGAAGTCGACGAATTCGTGTTCGGAAACAGCGGGGAGAAGATTTCCCCGGTTCTTTCACACGGAAACACCTTCTATGTGGTCCGCATCCTTGACTCGAAGAAGGAGGACGGAGTGGTGAAAAAGCAGGTTGCCGTTCTTGAGAAGGAGGCTGTCGCAAGCAAGAACACTGTCAACGGCATCTATGCAAAGGCCAAGGCTTTCGCATCTCAGGCGAACGGAGGCTACAAGGATTTCCGCGCAGCCGTCGATTCTCAGGCGGTCTATGCACATTCCGCCAACCTCATCGAGGGAGCAGGCCGCGTAGGTTCGATTGACAACGCCAAGGAAATCACCCGCTGGGCTTTCGAGGCGAAGAAGGGCAAGGTTTCCGACATCTTCGACATCAACAAGGACTATTTCGTTGTCGCCGTCCTCACCGACATCAACAAGGAAGGCTACAAGGATTTCAAGGAAGTCTCCCCTGTAATAAAGGACATTATCTATCGGGAGAAGCTTGCCGACCACAAGGCTGCAGAGGTCGCCGCGAAGATTGCCGGTCTTGACAACATGGCCGCAATCGCCGAGGCTCTCGGAACGACAGTCAGCACGAAGGACGGAATCACCTTCTCTTCTCTCACCTCACAGGGACTCGACCCTGCGTTCATCGGAGCGGTGACTTCCGCAGAGCAGGGCAGGATTTCAGCGCCGGTCAAGGGCAGTTACGGCATCTATGTGTTCAATGTCACCGCCAAGGAGACGGGAGCGTTCTACACTGAGGACGACGCCAACTCCAAGACCGCGCAGATGAACCAGTACATGGCTCAGATGCTGCTCGGCGTGATGAATGAGAATGTGGTGACGGACAATCGCGCAAGATTCTATTAACAGGTCAGGG
>CAVDEO010000129.1:890-6189 GCA_963607915.1 bacterium | reverse complement strand
GAGCAGATGCGATTGCCCCGGAGGAACTGCATCATTGATCCGTATCTGTGTCGCATATCTTTATATAGAATTCTGGTAGTCGGTGCTTATTATATAGCTTACGGAATTATAACTTGCTGTTTAATGATGACAATAGGCGTTTGAGCTATGGCTTCCCCAATTTCTTTCGCGATAACAGGATCTTCGCGGTAGTATTGGCAACTCATAGCTTCGGTGTCTTCTGGATAGCGGGGCGTATTATATCTCTTATAAAGACAACAGATGCCTGTGATGCTGTTAAATTCCGAATCCCTTTTCCAGTATTTGCATTGCTGACAAATTTTTGCGCTATAGCCAAGTTGCTTTGCTATAGTATAACCTATGTCGTATATCGAAATGTAATCCAGGTGAAATCTGTCAATGGCGAGTTCCAGAATGGCATAAGGGTTGTCACTCTTTACTACCTCTCGGCAAGAAGGAACTGAATCCATATTTGTAACATATGCTTTTCCGCTACTGTAGAGATAGAATTTAGAGATATCGCGCATCTCAAGATGTGAGGCTAATGTTTCTCTTTTGAAACCGAAGAACTTAATACTCGAAATTTGTTTTGGATTGTCAGTATACGCGGAATCATCATCTTCCTCGATAACTGCGGATTCCAATAAATGTTCTATGTCGCCTTCTGAGTTTATCTTGAGCTCTATAATCTTGTGACCAGATTCCAGTTTAGCTAGTTCACTTTTATGAGAGACTTGAATTTCGATAAGAATCGGGGGTGCGGACGGTCTTTTTTGAGATGATATAAGAAGGTCAGCGACAAAATCGTTGATAGCTTTTTCGCAGGAGCAGGTGTCGTAATACTCCTTGAGGTTATAATCTCTTAGTTGTCTATCATGGCATTTTTCGCTTTTATAAAAAGGGCAGGTCGTAGCATCAGAACAGATGGTGTCTTGGTAGTAACTTATTTTGAATGGAATGTCGGAATCGAACCATTCTTTTATCTTTTGCTTCGCTAATTTATGTATATAGGTCTCAGGAGTGCAATTGAAAACATCGTTCTTGTGAGCGAAATGGTGAGCTCTACATTCGCCCAATCTAGGACGCATCAGTTCCCCGCATCCTGGACAGCGAAATACTTTGGTTTTGCAGGACTCGGTTATAGCAGAGATATTAATGAGATTTCCGCTTTCGTCAATAGCATAGTGGTACTTGACTTTTGACATTTGTTTGAAAATCTATATGTAGGTTATAAATCTTCTCCGTGGGCTCGATTGTGCAGATTGTCGTAATATAGCCCTATATAATATTTGCCATCGAATTCGTGAATCATAAACCAGACCTCACCGTCGACTAAAGACATAATCGCTCCGAGTGCTTGCACCCACAAATTAAATGCTTTTTCTGTATCTCCTGTTTTGATTAGTTGTGTCTCCGAAATTAATTGATTAGTGATTCCATCTTTTTCTTCTTCTGAAGCTGTAATAAGGAACTTCAGATTCTCTTTGATGATATTACGATCTTCTTTCGTGAAGCAATCCGACATGTCGTTTATCAAATTGTCGGTGAGTTCAAGTTTATCCCTATCTTCGTCAAAATAACTGAAGATGGCCTGATAACGTTTATTGTTGACGGATATTTCATAGGAAATGTCTTCGTCTTCAGGAATTTCATTATTAACCCAAAAACTCCTATATTTCCTATTATCTTTAAGTTGGTTAAGAAGCTTATTAAAATCGACTCGTACATCCTCTTTAGTAGTACAAGGGAATGCGACATACACCCTATCAACAATATTGTGATTGGTATGAATATATACATCCACCGTTTTGCCATTGAATTGACCCTCATAATTTTTTAATAATGAATTGTATGTAAAGCCTTTACTTTTAAGTTTGCTAACGAATTTAGTTTTCGTCCCATCGATAGGAATTCCCAGGAATTTGAGAGGTCCGCTGTTGCTGTTTTGACCAAAGGTTACGATAGCGATAAGAAATAAGAGTAACGTGAATATAGACTTTTTCATATCAGGTGTTTTTAATTATAAGGTACTGTCTTGCGAATGTAGACATTTTTATTCGTAATCAGATGATTTAGAGAGTATTTATATGCAGCCGTCATCGAATACATCTCCGCCGGTCCATTCTCGGCCCATAGCGAGTGTGAAGTATTTTTCGCCTCCATCTTCAAGAAAGAAAGACCCTTCGTTAGAGTGGACAAAATCGCCGTTTTTCATAGTTATTTTGGTGAGGCACCAAGGCTTCATAGGGTTTCCGCCTTCTGTAAGGACAATAACAGCGTTCTCCGCTTCGTTGTAGCCGGCATCAAGAACTTTCCCGCCATCGCCGTATTGTGTTCGGGTGAAAGTTTCACCTTTTTTAAGATTGCTGAGGTATGCTTGGAGGGTACGTGTGGAGTTTTCTTTGGGGCACAATAGAAATTCGGTTGGGGTTTTCCAGTTCAATTGCATTGCTCCTGGGGTAAGAGAGTCTTTTAGTCCATATTCTTCTTCACGGATGCGCTGATTAATTTCTTCAATGGTTACATTGCTATTAAGGTAATCACTTTTACGGTCATAATTTACCCAGTCTTTATCCCAAGACTCTATTAAATCGGATTTTTTAAATATCCAGTCCCCGATGCCTTTACTATTTGGATTAGGCTTATTGTCGCTCTTGGCCCATTCTACCATATGTTTTCTGCAGACTGCGGCTTGTTCTTTTGTCACTGTCTTCATCCAACTGATATTTGGTGGTAATGCTTTATCCCGGAGAATTGCCGGGTTCTCGATGAACGCATCGACGCTTCCGCAAAGGAAGACGATTTTCTTTCTCGTCGCTTCGTTGTTCAGGACATTCTCCAGACGTGTCAGCCAACGAAGGTTTTCAGGACGGTTGTTGCAGCGGTTCGTGTCTATATGATCAACGACCATATTGGGCGCAGGTTCCGGGCCGTTGAAAGCGGTACACACGACCTGATGTACTCTGATTGTGCCTGCCAGAAGCATATATCCTGTTCTCTGGTCTTTAATCCCGAATGTCCACACATTGTCATATTTGCTCGGGTGCTGTCCGTCTTTAGGCAGACGGCGAATCGAACCATTATCTCGGACCAGATAGTTGCGACCCTTGTATTCGCACCGTGCTTCACGGTCGAATGTATTGAGTAAGCTGTTGTTGTCCATGCTACTGAGCGTTTTCGTGATTCGGAATCAAGTCCAGATGAGCATCAAGGATGACGCAGATACGGGAAAGAATATCAACTCCTGTTGAGTATTTGCCCTGCTCGATGCGGGACAGGTTGGCCGCATCTATTCCAGTCAAGAGAGCCAGGTCTCTGGCTTCCATCCTTTTTCTCTCTCTGAGTTCCCGGATTCTCCGGCCAATCCTCACGCGCTCGTCTTGACGGTTTCCAGAATTCATCCCCATTGAAGGGACAGCATTCAAAAGAAATTCTCTCTGAATCCGATTAATCATCGTTTCCTTGTCTTCGGAATAGTTCCGGTCAAAGATGAATTCGATGAGATGCAGGACATAGTTCTTGTACTCATCGCTGTCGTACTTCGCAAGGTCTGAAATGATAGAAAACAGTTCGCCGTCCGGTGTCTGCACCTCGACAGTATTTCTATCTAAGATTTGAGCCCTCGACTTTGTCGGGGTCTCCATAAATTTTTTCAGGTTCTTGTCCATATCAAGATTGCCGTATTTGTAGGTGTTGCCGCCACCTTTAAGGGTTAAACTTACTGCAAAGATAGATAAGATTTTTGTAATTGGCAAATTTACCAATTACTCTTTTGTCTTTCTCGGGGAATCACTAAATATGCGTTTGATAACTTTAATGCGACACTGAAAAAACTGATTGAAATTTAATACATCAGTACTTATATCCACGAGCTATGGATTTTATTCATCTATATCATTGAAAACGCTATAGTTCTCATACGAGGATTCTGTGAAGATTATCTTGTAGATTGCTTCTCCGCTTTCGTCGCATTTATGCGTAGATATGATTTTAACACTATCAATTCCATATCTATTTAGATCGTCGATAGTAAGAAGTTCACCATAACCTTTGCGAAGTACTTTGCGTAAGATCCATTCTCCCAGTACTGAATTCGGATTAGACATAAGGGCTTTTCCTCCATCTTGGCATACTTTTGCCGACATTTTTTCGCCATTTGGAAGAAGTAATTCAAATGGTTGATCTCTTGGTGGAAAGAAATCAGGATAATTATTATGAATAGACTTAGGTATAGGAATGTATACTTCGTTAGGATTTCTTGGGCGTCCTTTGGCATTCCATTGATTCAGTCCGCTTCTTTCTGGTACGTGCGGTACCCCGCGGTTACTATACAGCGGTAGAATCACGTAGTCATAACCCTTTTCTTCGTTGATATCTGAGTTAAGTGTTTCAGTGAATATGGATTGCGAGCGATTCAGACTTTTAGGATCTCCTTTAAGCAGAGAAGCCAAAAGCTCAAGTGGTTCTTCAATAATATTTACTGGTATTTCAACGAAATCAGAAGGCAGAATGAATCTTTTTTGGAGTACGCTCTTGCTTTTGTTGAATGAGTACTCATTGATTCCATCGTTAAATGAAATTGAGGCTTCTTTGTCAGCTACATCTTTTATATCGTCAATACTAACTTCGTTATATGGTGTGTTGAAAATTTTAAGTCGTTCTTTTTGTCTGCCCACGATGTGATATTGAGTTTCTGTGACCCCATATACATCATTAGAAAACTGCATACGTTCATTTCTGAATCTTGCTATTTGCCTTGCTAAATCAATTCCTGACAAACCATTGAGTTTAGGCTTTAATTTATTGAATTCTGCAATTTTCTCCATTGAGAATCCTGAGTCAATGCCAAAAGTCTTTATTCCGATGCCTAACTTTGATAATCTGGCATCGTATGCAGTGCAGGCGCGAGCATCGTTCTGTGCATTATAGTATTTACAAAACAGATTTTCAGTGAGGCGATAGTCTAAGTAGGGAATGTGGCTTTCTGAAAATAATCGTGAGAGACTCGCCATCAATTGTAGCATCTCAAAATATGTTTTATTGCTTTTCCAACTACTTAGGAATTCTGAAAGATTACCATACATATTTGTTCGCAAACTTTCTTGATTAAAGGCACAGCTACCGAATTTCCGGCTTGTTTATAACAAGCAGAAGTCGATATTGAGTCAGGAAAAGTATAACTGCTAGGATAACCTTGAAAATTAAGGCATTCTCGTGGCGTTAATTTTCTGATTCCTAGGTCTGTAAGAATTAGTGGAACGTTGTGTCCTCCTGTACCCATATTAGCCGTTAGTGTAGG
>CAVDEO010000129.1:0-826 GCA_963607915.1 bacterium | reverse complement strand
GTGTAGGGCATACTCCACTTTTGTTTTCACGAACGTAGACTCTTCGCCACTGATAAATTGAATTTTTAGATTTAATGCCATCGGATAGTTCATCGTAATGGCTCATTCTTTTTGTGTAAAAGAATTTAGGGTCAGTAACAGAATCGTCAATACAGTCGTGAATGCTTTTAGTCAGTGTGACTCTTTCGGGATATTTAAATTCTTTATAATTAGCGACTTTGAGCTTGTTAAATGCGACAATAAAGATTCGTTCTCTATTTTGTGGGATGTTAGCGTATTTGTCTGGACTCATTACGTTGTCGTATACAAAATATCCTAACTCTTCTAAAGTTGCCTTTATGACCTTGAACGTATTGCCATTGTCGTGAGCTTTAAGGTTTTTTACATTCTCGAGAAATATCGCTTTTGGCTGTTTGCGTCGGATGATTTCAGCGACATCGAAAAATAATGTGCCCCTTGTATCATTGAATCCGCGTCTATATCCAGCTATGGAAAATGCTTGGCAAGGAAACCCGGCGCAAAGCAGATCAAAGCCCTCTGGAATAGCCTTTTTAGTCTCTTCCAGGGTTATGTCTCCGTAAGGCGTTTCTCCGAAATTATGGGCATAGGTCATTTGGGCTGCCTTATCCCATTCAGAAGAGAATACACATTTCCCTCCTAAAGATTGACAGGCCAAGCGAAACCCTCCAATGCCAGCAAATAGGTCAATAAAACGGGACCGGGACGCAGTTAAGATTCGAGTGGCAGTCCCGTCGATATGGTTGATGTTGCATGTTTTTAGCCGTATCTTTGTTGCTCATCAGTTACAGATTATGGAGAATTTGAA
>CAVDEO010000128.1:0-6196 GCA_963607915.1 bacterium | reverse complement strand
TGCCGTCCGAGGAGGTCCGGAACTCCCGAGGCGGCCAATGCCGACAAGATATGGGAACCCAAGTCAGACAGGACAAGATGAACAGAATCGTATTGATAACCGGGGCGACGAGCGGCATCGGTCTCGCGTGCGCCCGTAAATTCGCGGAGAACGGGGACAGGCTGATTGTCACGGGCAGAAACGGGCGGCATCTGGAAGAAATCCGCAGGGAACTTTCTGCGGAGGGGGCTGAGGTGATGTCTCTGAACTTCGACGTGAGAGATCGGGAAAAGGCGGTGAAGTGTCTGAATGAGCTGCCGGAGGACTGGCGGGAGATAGACGTGCTTGTCAACAACGCCGGGCTTGCGCTCGGGCTTGAGCCTGAGTATGAAGGCAGCCTCGATGACTGGGAGACGATGATTGACACCAACATCAAGGGACTTCTGACGATGACGCGGCTTGTCGTGCCGGGTATGGTCGAGCGCAATCGCGGCCACGTCATCAACATAGGTTCCGTGGCGGGGGATGCGGCATACGCCGGCGGCAACGTTTATTGTGCGACTAAGGCCGCCGTCAAGGCGCTTTCGGACGGACTGCGCATCGATGTCGCCGGGACTTCCGTCCGTGTGACCAATCTTAAGCCGGGACTTGTCGAAACGAACTTCAGCAATGTCCGTTTCCGCGGCAACCGTGACCGGGCTGCCGATGTCTATAAGGGCATCACTCCCCTGACCGGAGACGACATCGCCGACGTGGCCGTCTATGCAGCCAACGCCCCCGCGCACGTGCAGATTGCGGAAGTTCTGATACTGGCCACCCATCAGGCCGGCGGCAGCGTGATTGTCAGAAAATAGCAGCGTGATTGTCAGAAAATAATCAGAGCGGAAACTGCTCTCACTGCCCGAGAACCATGTGTTCGACGATGATTTTGATTCCTATGCCTATGAGTATGATTCCCCCGATGATTTCGGCCTTCGAGGCGAGACCCTTGCCCACGAGGTGACCAGCCTTCACTCCGACCATCGAAAATGCGAGCGTGACCACGCCTATCGTGCCGGCCGAAGTCCATATGTTCACATCGTCCATAGCGGCGAACGACACTCCGACGGCAAGTGCATCAATGCTCGTCGCCACGGCCGCCATCAGCATCGGTTTGAATGCGAGATCGCTCTTTTCTGACTTCGCCGCCCGCTTGTCACCGTTCCCGCAGTCTGCTCCCTTTTTTCCGTCATCCTCCCCTCCCTCATTCCTCTCCCCGAGGGCTTCGCGTATCATATTGATTCCTATGAGCGCGAGCAGGCCGAAGGCAATCCAGTGGTCCCAGGCGCTTATGAGTCCGATGAACTGGATGCCGAGGAAATAGCCGAGAACCGGCATAAGAGCCTGAAATCCGCCGAACCACAGTCCCACAATCAAAGCCTGCGGGAGTCCCGTCTTCTTCATCGATATGCCTTTGCACACCGACACGGCGAAAGCGTCCATTGAAAGTCCTGCGGCAAGCAGGAGCAGAGTGATGAAGTCCATAATTTACGAAAACTGTTCTGAATCAAGCGTAAGTCAAAACCGTTGCGGCCGGAGGACATCAGTCCTTGCCGCCGCAACCGATGAAAAGTGGAGCAAAAATACAAAAATTATCCGATTTTGCTTATCTTTGCAATTACTGTGCATTCGTCTTCAGCATTTGCAGAAAACGGAAAGAGCTGATTCGTAAGTGCTTACTCAACACCTAACGACAAAACGAAGATGAGAAAAAACATTTTGCTCGCGTTTGGTGTCCTTGCTGCCGTTTCTTGCGTCAATAAGGAATATGACATCACCAAACCGGTTGACCTGACGATGAATCTCGGGGGACAGCTTGAAATGCCTGTTCCCGGTAAATCGGAATACTCCTGCAATCTCGGAGACATTATCCTTCCGGACGGTGAAAATGCCGGAGGGTTCATAAGGAAACAGGCCGACGGAACTTTCCTTTTCGTCATTGAACCGGACACAGGGCTGGACGAAAGTTATGATTTCCCGACAATCAGCGCGGACGACTACAGCCGGACCGTATTGTATCCGACGGACAGCTATTATGTTTCACCCGGCCCTGGCGGCAGTTTCTCCGACGCTGTCAAGGAGGTAGATGCCGCGATACCGTTTAATCTCACGATTTTCGGAATCGACAGCCGCGTGGACGCTATACGGGAAGTTGTGCTCGACGCCGGGCTGAAGATTTCCCTCGGAACGACGGCGACCGAAGTGGATTTCAATATGAAAGACGGATTCACTTTCATTCTTCCCGAATATATGTATGTGGACGCTGAGAGTCTTCCGTCCTATGCCGCACTCGTCGAAAACTCCGGACTTCGGAACATCATAAGGATAAACGGCGACCGGCCATCCGCAAATTCGGAGTTCACGCTCGAATGCAAGATCAACCGTCTGGATATGAGCGGCTTCACTCTGACCGCAAGGGAAACCGACAAGGAAATCGTGATTGACAGCGATGCTTCGGCAAAGGGTCCGGTTCAGCTCGTGAGCGCGTCGATTCCGGCCGGAGACGAGTTCAGGTTGAGCGCCTCCGCAGAGATTACGGACATCAGGGCGACATCTGTGACCCTCAAGTCCTCCCCTCTTCTGGAATGCGACCCGCAGGAAATCGCAATCGGCGAGATTCCGGCGGCGTTCTCCGACGGCAGTATGGATTTCGAACTCGAAGACATCATGTTGTATGTGACGGCAGACAACAGTACTCCGTTCGACCTCTCTGTGATTACGGAGATTTCAGCCAGCTGCGGCGGTGAACTGAAAAATGTTGCACTCGGTGCGGACGACGGAGTCACGGTGAGCGCCGGAGCGGCAAATCAGGGTTTCTGCATTTCCGAATCGGGAAAATGCGGAGCCGCCTCGGACAAGAAGATTGCTTTGGAGGGACTGGCGGCGCTCATGTCCCCTGTTCCTGACAGGATTCTGCTGTCAGGAACTGAAGTCCACGGAAGTTCGGCGAAAGAATATGTGACGCTCCACGCTGCGGAGAACTACAGCTTCGGGCTTTCCTACAGAATTGAAGCCCCGCTTTCGTTCAAGTCGCTGTCGTTCAAGAGGGATGAAGTCATAGACATAAATCTGAATCTCGGGAATGACGCAGGTCTCGACGACCTTTACCTGAAGGCGGATTTCGTGAGCACGCTTCCTCTTGACGCCAATCTGACTTTCATACCTGCGGACAGCGGCGGCGTGGCTATGAAGGATGTCACATTGAAATGCGAGGATGAAAACGGCAATGAAACCGATGCCGTCTTTCTGCCTGCGGGTGAACTGTCCGCCCCGTCGTCGAAAGTCATGAAGATTGTCGTCAGGGCGGCAGAGGGGGCGCACATTTCAGGAGTGGATAAGCTCAAGGTTCACATCAACGCCTCCTCACCAGACGGCAAGACAGTCACTCTGAACGAAAAGCAGTCCATATCGATTTCAAATATGTCTGTGGGCACGACGGGAGGAGTGTTCATCGACGCTGACAGAGAAACTTCCGGGAATGGCACTGAAGAACCGACAAAATGAAAGGACTATGGGAAAGAATGTTTTGAAATATGCGGTTGCCGGCTTCGCCCTGCTGCTTATGTCCGGCTTTTCAATGGATGCCCAGAATATGAGAACCGGCTATTTCATGGACGGCTATGCGTTCAAGTACAAGATGAACCCGGCAATGGGTTCCAGCCGTGGATTCATCGCACTTCCCGTACTCGGCAACTTCAATATGGGCGTGGAGTCCAATCTCGGGATGAGTTCGGTTCTCTATCCGAAGCAGGACGGGAGCGGTCTCACGACCTTCCTCAATTCCGAGGTTGATGCAGTCACGGCGCTGAAGAAGTTCGACAGCCGGAACCATATGAATCTGAATACTGACCTTTCGCTCATTGCCTTCGGGTTCTGGGGAAAGAAGGGCAGGATGTTCCACAGCGTGGATCTTTCGATGAAAGCGGATGTCGCCACGTCACTCCCCTACGATCTCTTCCGCTTCGCGAAGGAGGGTTCCGTGAACGGGAATGTCTTTGATTTGGGCGATACTGGAGTGAAACTGGCTTCGCACCTGTCTCTGGCCTACGGGATTTCGCTTCCGATAGGCAGACATGTACACATCGGCGCGAGGGTCAAGTTCCTGATGGGAATCGCAAATGCGGAGGCCTCACTCAGGGGGACGAGAGTCGCCACCGGAGCCGACAGCTGGTATGTCGAGACCGAAGGTTCACTGAAAGGCGGTTTCCCTCTCGGAATGTATCTTCCTGTGGATGAGCAGGATTATGTCGATTGGGAAAAATTTCCCGAGACATTGGGCACGGATGCTGAGGCGATTGCGTCAACCTGCAGGAATTTCGGCGGTGCCGTTGACCTCGGCGTGACCGTGGATTTCCTTGAGGACTTCACCGTGTCGGCCTCAGTCACGGACTTGGGCGTCATAAGTTGGAACAACTGGTCTTCCGCTTCCGCAGCAAGGAACGCCGACGGCACTCCGAAGCGGACTTATGTACTCCGGAGCGGCGAGGAAAACGATTTGAGCAAAATGGGAGAGAAACTCCTTGACGCTCTGGACTTCAATGTGACGGACGACAGGACGAAAAAGGCTCTCATGCTTGACCCGACCGTGTATCTCGGGCTGGAATACCGCATGCCGTTCTACCGGAGAATGTCAGTCGGACTGCTTTCGACGACGAAGATTGCGGGAATATATACATGGAGCGAAGGGCGGTTCTCCGTCAACGTGAATCCGACTGACTGGTTCAGTGTGGCGACGAACTACGCCTATTCGACATTCGGACACTCGGCAGGTTTCGCTCTGACTTTCCATCTCACGGGATTCAATTTCTTCCTGGGTACGGATTCATATATCCCGCTGCTCAACGTGTCGCCGCAGTTCATCCCAATCAACCGGCTCGACACTTCCGTGACTCTGGGAATAAACATAATGTTCGGGAAATATCGCGGACGGTACTCGGCCGGATAGAAAAATCTCCACGGCCCGGACGGAATCTTTCAGATGAATCGGGGATATGGAAACAACACAGACAACAACATAAATAAATAACGATAAAAATCACATGTCAGCAGTAGAAATACGCAAGGTCCGGACAAAAAAGGAACTCAGGGATTTCGTGCATTTCGCGAACAATCTCTACAAGGGTGACAAATACTATGCTCCCTGTCTCATCGCGGACGAATACAACACCTTCAGCCCCAAGAAGAACGGTGCTTTCGATTTTTGTGAAGCCCAGATGTTCCTCGCCTATAAGGACGGAAAACTTGCCGGAAGGGTCATGGGAATCATCAACCCCCGCGCCAACGAAAGCTGGAAGGTGAAGCAGGTCCGCTACGGATGGATTGACTTCATCAATGACGAGGAGGTCGCCAAGGCACTTCTGGACGCGGTCGCGGCCTGGGGCAGGGAACGGGGGATGACTGACATCGCAGGACCGCTCGGATTCACGGATTTCGACCACGAGGGAATGCTTGTCGAGGGATTCGACCGCCTCGCGACGATGGCGGGAATCTACAATTATCCTTATTATCCGCAGATTCTCGAAAAACTCGGCTATACGAAGGAAACCGACTGGATGGAGTACAGAATCACCATTCCTGACGAACTCCCGGAGCGCTACTACATTTATGCCGACCTGGTGATTGAAAAGTACAGGCTCAATGTCCGCAAGGTCACGCGCAAGATGATCAACAGGGAGAACTACGGGCGCAAATTCTTCAAGCTCATCAACGAGACCTATTACAAGCTCTATGGCTTCTCCCTGCTCACTGACAAGCAGATTGACGCCTACACGAAGCTCTATCTCGGACTTCTTGACACCAGGATGATCAGTTTCGTCGAAAACGACAAGGGAGAACTCGTGGCTGCGGGAGTGACTATGCCGGACATCTCGGAGGCGCTTCAGAAATCCGGCGGCAAACTCTTCCCGTTCGGATGGTATCATCTTCTCAAGGCCATTTTCTGGAAGCCGGGCGACACGCTCGACATGCTGCTTATCGGCGTGCGCGAGGACTATCGCGGCAAGGGGCTGCCTGCGGTGCTTGTGACCGACCTCTACCCGCGCCTGAAGGCTATGGGCTTCAAATATGCGGAGACGACCTCCGAACTTGAGACCAACGACAGCATACAGGCTATGTGGAAGTATTTCGAGCGGGAGCAGCATAAGCGCCGACGCATCTACGCAAAGAAGATTGATTAGTT
>CAVDEO010000127.1:0-6244 GCA_963607915.1 bacterium | reverse complement strand
CGCGCAAATATAAGACTTTTTCCGTAATTCAGCATCATCCCCGAGCTGACAGTCACACTCTTTTTGAATTTCCCTGCTTGACGGGAGCGATTCATTCGGGCTGCCCGGATGTTTGTCAATCCGATAATTTTGTCTATATTTGCAGACTTTTTGTCGGAAAGGGTATGTGGCTTCGGCTGCATGTTCTTGAGACATAAGTTATTGTAATAATGTTAAACCCCTAATTAGTTCGAGAAACAATTATGGAAGAAATTAAAGTAACCGAGCAGGAGTCACCGGCAGTCGAGGCTGCGGAGGCTCGTGTGGAGGAAGAAGAAACCAAGAAGCAGCCCGTCGTGAGCAATGCTTCCGTGAAGCCTGAGGACTTCGACTGGGACGCATTCGAGAGCGAGGGCGAGTACGGCGACAGGAAAGAGGTTGCCGCAGAGTATGAGAAGACCCTTTCCAAGGTCGTCGAGGGCGAGGTCATCGAAGGCACCGTCACCGCAATCGGGAAGAGGGAGGTCGTTGTCAACATCGGCTACAAGAGCGAGGGCGTCATCATGGCTCCGGAGTTCCGCTACAATCCTGACCTCAAGGTCGGAGACACTGTGGAGGTCTATGTCGAGAACACCGAGGACAAGAAGGGACAGCTCGTCCTTTCTCACAAGAAGGCACGCCAGCTGCGCTCTTGGGATATGGTCAACGAGGCATTCAACAACAACGAGATTGTCAAGGGTTACGTCAAGACCCGCACGAAGGGCGGCATGATTGTCGACGTGTTCGGCATCGAGGCGTTCCTGCCGGGTTCACAGATAGACGTGAAGCCAATCCGCGACTACGACCAGTTCGTTGACACGACAATGGATTTCAAGATTGTAAAAATCAATCAGGAGTTCCGCAACGTGGTCGTTTCCCACAAGGCTCTCATCGAAGCCGAAATCGAGGCTCAGAAAGCCGAAATCATCAGCAAACTCGAAAAGGGTCAGGTGCTTGAGGGTACAGTCAAGAACATCACCAATTACGGCGTATTCGTCGACCTCGGCGGCGTGGACGGTCTCATTCACATCACAGACCTCTCATGGGGCAGAATCAACCATCCTGAGGAGGTCGTTTCACTCGACCAGAAAATCAATGTCGTCATCCTCGACTTCGACGAGAACAAGAAGAGGATTGCGCTCGGTCTCAAGCAGTTGCTGCCGCATCCTTGGGAGGCTCTTGATCCGGACCTCAAGGTCGGAGACAAGGTCAAGGGCAAGGTTGTCCTCATCGCCGACTACGGTGCATTCGTAGAAATCGAGCCTGGCGTGGAGGGACTTATCCACGTTTCGGAGATGTCATGGACTCCGAGACTCCGCGTGGCTCAGGATTTCCTCAAGGTTGGAGATGAGGTCGAGGCTCAGGTTCTCACCCTCGACCGGGAGGCTAAGAAGATGTCCCTCGGTCTGAAGCAGCTCGTCGAAAATCCTTGGAAGAACATCCGCGAGAAATATCCTGTGGGTTCAAAGCATACCGCGAATGTCCGCAACATCACCAACTTCGGCGTGTTCGCTGAACTTGAGGAGGGAATCGAAGGACTCGTCCACATCAGCGACCTTTCATGGAACAAGATCAAGCACCCTTCAGAGCTTGTCGCTCCGGGAGACAAGATTGACGTTGTCATCCTCGATTTCGACGAGGACAATCACAAGCTCAGTCTCGGCCACAAGCAGCTCCTCCCTAACCCTTGGGATGAGATTGAGGAGAAATATGGTGTCGGGACGGTAGTGGAGGCCAAGATTGCGGAACTCAAGGAGAAGTTTGCGGTGATTTCTCTCGATCCGGCTGTCGAGGCAATCTGTTTCAACAGGGAACTCGTCAAGGAAGACGGCACTCAGCCGGCCGCAGGTGAGACTCTTCCGTTCAAGGTTGTGGAACTCAGGCGCTCCATGAAGAGGATTATCCTTTCTCACGTGAAGACTTATACTGAGGCCAAGGCCGAGAGAGTCGCAACTGAAGCCGACAACACCAAGAAGGCTGTCAAGAAGATCAATTCAAATGTCGAGAAGACCACTCTCGGCGACATCGATGCTCTTGCAGCTCTCAAGGAGAAGTTCGAGAAAGGCGAGTAATTCCTTCAGGGAATGAATTTTACACTGAATGTTCTGGGCACGGCTTCGGCCAAGCCCTCGGCAAATAGGAATTCAAGCGCCCAGGTACTGGATGTACGTGGGCGCTTGTTTTTGATTGACTGCGGGGAAGGTACGCAGCGCCAGTTCTGCCGTCAGCACCTGTCGTTTGACAGGATTGACGCCGTGTTCATCTCCCACATCCATGGAGACCACGTCTTCGGACTTTTCGGACTGCTCTCGACATTGGGCTTTGCGACCCGCCGGGAGACCGTCCGCATATTCGGCCCGAAGGCCCTCGGTACGGTGCTGAAGCTCTTCATCTCCTGTTTCGGCGAACAGCTCGGGACGGCCATAGAATTCATTCCTGTCAAGGTCAAGGCTCCCGAGGTGATTTTTGAAAACCGGTTTCTGACAGTCGAGGCGTTCCCGCTGAACCACCGTATCGAGACCTATGGCTATCTGTTCCGTGAAAAAATGCCCCTTCTGAATGTGCGCAAGTCTGCGATTGAGGAATATGGACTCGGAATAGCGGAAATATGCTCGCTCAAGAACGGGGAGGACATCGTGCGTCTCTCCGACGGGGGCGCCGCTGTACAGCGGATTCTGAGCAGGGATGTGACGTACCTGCCGTATGTGCCGAGGTCATTCGCCTATTGCAGCGACACGGCTCCGTTTCCGGAACTTTCAGGATGGGTGCGGGGTGTGAATCTGCTCTATCATGAGACGACCTATATGGCCGACATGGAGAAAGAGGCGGCCGCGCGCTACCATTCGACGACTCTTCAGGCGGCACGATGCGCCCTTGAAGCCGGGGTCGGCAAACTTATTGCAGGGCACTATTCTTCGCGCTATCGTGACACCGCCCCGCTGCTTGCCGAACTCCGTTCCGTGTTCCCGGAATCTTTCGCGGCTGATGACGGCGATGTTTTCGATGTGCCGTTGGACATATCCAGTGTAACTGTATGAAACATAAGGTTTTATTAACATCCGCAATCTTCTTGCTCTGTTCCGTGACGACGTTTTCCGACGTACGTACGACGCAGGAGGAATATATCCGCAGGTATTCGAAGACTGCGGTTTCGGAAATGTACCGCTCGGGCATTCCGGCCAGCATAACCCTGGCCCAGGGACTGCTCGAATCCGGGGCGGGGAAGTCGAGGCTGGCAGTCGAGGGCAACAACCATTTCGGAATCAAGTGCCATAACTGGGCGGGGAAGAAAATCCATGAAGATGATGACCGCAGACACGAGTGTTTCCGGAAATACGCCTCGGCGGAGGAGTCCTATCGGGATCATTCGGATTTTCTGCGTTATAAGGATCGCTACAGTTTTCTTTTCGACCTCGATCCTACGGATTATCGGGGCTGGGCGTACGGCCTCAAGAAGGCCGGCTATGCGACCGATCCGAATTATCCGAAGAAACTGATTAAGATTATCGAGGATTATAAGCTCTATGAATATGACACCGTGTCTGCCTGTTCTTCGGAGGACGGAAGCTCTGTTTCAAGGAAGACGGATAAGACGGCTGTCGGTGAGGCCACTCCGCCCGCCCGCCCGGAATCCCCCTCGAAAATCGGGACTCCGAGACCTCTTGATGAAAAACAGCGCGAAACTTTCCGTTTCAGCCTTTCCCGTGAGATGTATTCGCTCAACGCTGTCCCGTTTGTCTATTCCGTGGAGGGGGAGACTTATGCCTCGATAGCGAAAAGTTATAATCTTTTCCTTCGGGAAATATTGAAATTCAACGATTTGACGGAATCTCGCGAACTTCTTCCCGGGACTGTAGTGTATCTTCAGCCGAAGAAGTCCATGGCGGCGAAAGGGCTGGAAAAACATGTCTGGGAAAAGGATGATGACCTATGGTCCGTGTCGCAGAGGTATGCCGTGAAATTGTCTAAGCTGATGAAGATGAACGGTGTCAAGTCGGATTCTGACCTTGCCGAGGGGGATTTGATTACTCTGAGAAAATAGTTCTGCATATATGAAGAAAAAGAATATCGCCATTATTTGCATATCATCGGTTGCCGCTGCTGTTCTTGCCGTCGGAATCGCATTCGCATCGCTCTGGCTCATCGACAACCGACGGCCGGGATTTGAAAAGGAATTCGTGCTCTTTGTCTATCCCGACACCGGGGCCTCACAGGTTCTCGACGCCCTGTGCGAGGACGGACGCGCCAAGAGCCGTTCAAGCCTTGAGCGCTGCTTCAGGAGAATCGGGGTCGAGGAGAAGCTCAAGCCGGGCCGTTATCCGGTGAAGCCGGACTGTCCTCCCGTGTATGTGGCCCGTATGCTCGCGTTCGGATGGCAGGAACCGTGTAACCTCACTCTTTCGGGAACCTTGAGGCAGAAAGACCGTATAGCCCGACGGATTTCGTCGCAGATGATGGTGGATTCCGCGTCGGTGATGAATGCCCTGAACGACGAAATCTTTCTTGCGGGATATGGCTTTACTCCGGAGAACGTGTTCGCCCTCATGATTCCGGACAGCTATCAGATGTATTGGACCGCAAGCGTGAAGGATATCTTTGACCGTTTCAAGAAGGAGTATGACGCGTTCTGGACACCGGAGCGCGTGCGGCTCGCCGATGCTCAGGGGCTTACTCCCATGGAGGCGGCGGTGGTCGCGTCGATAGTAAGCGGCGAGACTCTGCAGGAGTCTGAGTATCCTCTGATTGCTGGGGTCTATCTGAACCGTCTGCACAGGGGGATGAAGCTTCAGGCGGATCCGACGGTATGCTTCTGCTACGACTACACTCTCAACAGGGTGCTCCGGAAACATCTTCAGATTGACTCCCCGTACAATACATACAAGTATGCCGGGCTGCCTCCTGCGCCGATTAATGTGCCCTCAAAGGCCTGCCTGGAGGCGGTGCTTCACCCGGATACTCACAATTATCTCTTTTTCTGCGCCGATCCCGCCTTCAACGGGACTCATCGCTTCGCCTCCACATATACGGAGCATCAGCGGAATGCGAGGGAGTTTCAGAAGGCTCTGACGGTCAGGCTTAAGGCGAAGACCGCTGATTCTGAATGATTCCGGAGTCCGGGTCTGATAACTATTGATTTGCGATGAAAGACAGGAATGCTCATGTTGTGATTATGGCAGGCGGTGTAGGCAGCCGTCTGTGGCCGATCAGCACTCCCGAGAGGCCGAAGCAGTTCATTGATGTCCTCGGAGTGGGGAAGTCGTTGATCCAGATGACGGCGGAACGTTTTCTCCCGTCTGTCCGGATGGAGAACTTCTGGGTGGTGACTTCCGCCGAATATTCGGGAATTGTTCGGGAACAGCTTCCCGAGATTCCTTCCGGACACATTCTGCTTGAACCTGTGGCACGGAATACCGCGCCGTGCATCGCGTATGCCTGCCGGAAAATTGCCGCACATCATCCGGACGCGAATGTTGTCGTGACTCCTGCTGACGCGCTCGTCACCGAGACGGACAGTTTTACCGCCGTCATCGACAAGGCTCTCGCTTTCACGGCGGATTCTTCTGCGATTGTTACCGTGGGAATAGTCCCGACAAGGCCGGACACGGGTTACGGCTACATCAATGTTCCCGGATTTGTTCACGGGGAGCTGCACAAGGTTCTGCAGTTTAAGGAAAAGCCGGACCTGGCTACGGCGGAAAGTTATCTCGCCTCCGGCGATTTTGTGTGGAACGCGGGAATATTCGTGTGGAATGTCAGGACGATAAACGCAGAACTCCGTGTCCATGCCCCGCAGATTATGTCTGTGATGGACTGTCTCGAACCGGCATTCTACACTCCTCGGGAGCAGGCCGCGCTGACTGAACTTTTCCCGACCTGCGACAAGATTTCCATAGACTATGCTGTGATGGAGAAGTCCCGTAACATATATGTCATCGCGGAGAACCTCGGCTGGAGTGATCTCGGCAGCTGGCATTCGTTGCGCGAACAACTGCTTTCTATGGGTCGTACGCGGCAGATTGAGCATTGGGAGGCGGTGATTGCGGAGGCGAAAAAAGTTACAAAAAAAGTATAGAAAAATTTGGCGGATTGAAACTAAAGCCCTACCTTTGCAATCCCAAATCGAGAGAGACACTAAGTTTGGGACGCGGTTCGATTCGTTAGCTCAGTTGGTAGAGCACAACACTTTTAATGTTGGGGTCTCGGGTTCGAGCCCCGAACGGATCAC
>CAVDEO010000126.1:0-6327 GCA_963607915.1 bacterium | reverse complement strand
ATGAATTCGTGTCCGCAGTCCTTGCAGACATATTTTCCGATGTATCTTACCATAGCTCTTGTTTAGTCACACTTTTCCATTGCATCAATGGCAGCCTTTCCGATATAGACCACTGCGCCGATTGCGATGACACCTACGGCCACAATCTTTGCGTAATTCAGGACTAACGGGTCGCGGAGAGTGTCCAGACCGCGGTCAAGGATTGATCCGTTTTCTTTACCGATAATTTCCATAAATTTCTTTTTTAAATATTTATATTAAACCGTAATTCAACTTATCGCCTTTTTCCTGACGAGTGTAATCTTAAGGGACGGGAAATACTCGCCGAATCCGTTGAGCGAGGATTCGCACTTATCATCCTCGTCCGGTATACACCTTATCCTGCCCTCCGTCAGCCACATCTCAAGGATGTGCTCCGCGTCCTCCTTGCCGGCATAGCCGTGGCGCAAGACCCCGGCGTAGATCCTAGATGCGTGGTAGTAGTCGCCCAAAGCCGTATATATGTCGCCAATCAAGATGACGCCGTCATAGCAGCCGTACCTTGCGGCAATCCGGTAGTACTTCTGAGCCTTGAGCAGGTCAGAGTCAAGGTAGGATTCAGCTACGATTCGCCCGTCTTCCTCAGATGCAGGCCCGGATACGCCCAGCGCGAAGATATCGCCTAGCACTTTTGCTGCCTGGCCTTTCCAGAACTTGAACTCGTCTGACCTGTCAAATGTGGCTGACACCATCTCATGCAGCATCTCCGCTGCGGCGAACACCATCTGCGGATTGTCGCTGGACGCGAGGGCTGCAGCCTTGGCGTAGTACTCCTTCCAGTTGCAGGAGGCGATACTGCCCATTAGTTTATGACTCCAATCTTTCCTCATTGATAAATGATTGTATCCTATCAGTTTGTGCAAAGGAACGCATTCCCGTTGCAAGATTCTGGCAGCGGGAATGCACGCCTGACGTTTTATCGTGCTTCTGGGTCAATTGAGTCGAAGTCGATGGCTCCGAACAACTCTACCATTTTTTTGTGCACACGCTGGACGACATCCGGGGTCAGATGTGCGCGGACATACCCGTATGCGGCCATCAGTGCAGCGAAGTCATCGGTGTAACCAGCAACCGGGACAGTGTCCGGGATGAGGTCAAGCGGCAGGATGAAGTAGCCGAGAGCCCCGATGATTATGCCCTTCTCCTTGATGAAGACGGTCGGATCCTTCAATTCGTAGTAGAGGATGTGCGATGTAGATGAGCTTGGTGCCGGCCTTGAGGGCGACCCTCTTTAACTTGTTCCAGAAACCGTTGTCGGTAAAATAGCTCTGGTACGGCTGAATGTCAGTAATATTCATAGCTGTAATAAATTGGTTTAAAATAATTTGCTAGGTAAGATGACCGATCTTGCGAAAAAACTCCAGACTTCTTGCCGGTTTCATCCGCTTGCTTCTATTATTGTCGTTCCCCCGTTCCCTTGCGGCGTTTGCGCGCCTTGTGGATTGCCACTCCGGTGGCCAACGCCCCGATCCCCGCCACGGTCCAACCGACTGGACCGAGGGCTCCGAGTATTGCTGCCCCGGCTGCCATTCCGCCACCCCCGGCGGCGAGCGACCCCCCGCCGACCCATGCAAGGAATGCCGATGTCTCCGCTGCTCCGGTCAAGGCTGCTCCCGGTCCTGCCGAAAACGCAGCCCACAGAGCCGCCTTCCCGCCTAATGCCGCGGCTGTGCCTGCCGCTGTCGTTACTGTTCCTGTTGCAATAACAGTCTTTTCTTTTTTTCCCATGATATTAAAGATTATAATTTCTGATCAGGTTAATCAATTCAGTGCCTTTTACGCGGGCCGTATTGGAGCCGTTGCGATAGTAGGCTTCCGTCTGACCTACGAGAAGAATGTCGCCGTGATACTCCGGAATCAGGATGCGCAGAATAAGCCTTTCCTCAATCTCTTCCCAGCGCATCTGTATCTGGCTTACAAAGGCGATGTTTCCGAAGCACTGTGAAAGATAGTTCCGAAGGTCGCTCTCAGCGACAGTCTTATTGCCTACCTCATTGTTCAATCCGAGCGGACAGCCGTTGTCATCGCAACCGATTATTATCTGGGCGTTGGGACTCTTTGCCGTCACCATTCCGGCAATCTCCCTGGCGATGACCCTGTATTGCGCCGGCTTGTTGCCGATGACGGGATCGTCGAGCTCGCGGTCTGCAATATGGATAAGAGAGCGCTTGAATTCCGTGCTGCTGTTCTCCTCACCGAGTGAGATGTACGAGATGATCTCCTTCTTCGGGTAGACCTTCTGATCCGGCACCCACTTAACTCCGCCGTTGTCGTAGAAGATACCGCAGAGTGCCACATCCGCACCCACACGAAAATGCCCTTCCTCCAGAATGTTCGAAGGAAGTTCGACGAATTTCTCGATATCGTCGTTCTTCACGACGCACCGTTCCTGTGATTTTCTGTCGACCAAAATACTAGCAGTGGCGGAGACTCCAATACAGCGGGCGACAAGATTTGTATACCTCTTTTTCATAGAGATTAATTTGTGTCCCTCAAGAACTTTGTGTCCTTTCAGAACTGTTAATTAATAAAAAAGCAACCATAACTTCTGGTTACGGCTGCAAAGGTAGTTCATTCATCGAGGGTCTTCACCCTACGTTCTTCAACTGACGGGATTGAGTAATTTCGAATACTCTTCTGTCACATGCTTTACGATGTCATCTTCGTTCTTCTTGTGACTTTGAGCCATAACGGATTTGAGGTTACCAAGAGTTTTACAGTCTTTGTCGACAAAAACCGGTGAAAAATAACTCCAATATTCATTTTTCTCTCGCTCCCCAATTTCAAGTTGCAGGAGGGGCTTGTTGATAGAAGGCCCATAATATGACTTCTTATTATTTGTCGATTCCATACCTACAAGGGAGCATATAAAGTAAGTGACTTCCACTTTATTAAGTTTGTTGAATCGAAAGCATCTCTCATATTGAGGGACTTGCGAGATGACCTGGCTCTTTTCTGCCGAATTGAGGAAATCATTGAACGGTTTCCATTGTCCAATCTTTTCCAGTTTATCCTTAACCTGATTGAAACTGTCATTAGTAAACCATTTTTCGTTCACCCGTTCCGTTATCTTACTTTTGCGGTGTTGCTTCGATTCGAAGATCAAAGCACATGATTTAATGTATTCAATGTAAATTAAGGCTATCAGCTTTGTCGCGAGGGCCGCTACCGATATATCTTCCCCTTCGCTTAATTTCATCCAGAATGGCCACAGGGCTACAGTCCCATTCTTTTGTGAGGCTTCAAACCGCTCTGTGAAATCTTTACCTTGAAAAGTGTCGTTAAGGATTTTGACGGCCGATGACTTAACAGTCTCCCATTCTTTTTCCAGATAAGCACATTGGGCGTCAAAGTCTCCTTTGAGAATCAGGCATCTACAACCGAAATATAAGCCGTACCCGAAATCTTGTTTGTCGAATTCTATGAGGAATTCATAAGCGAGCGAGCCGTCTTCGCTGATTATACGTAATGGATCGCTCGATGAGGGCATCACCTTATACTTGTAGGTCACATGATTGCCTGTCGATACCTTATGTCGCCTATCATAAGTGTCATCGCGCTCGTACTCGCCGTTGTCACGCAACTTTTCAATCTCATCAATGAAGTGTTGGATATGTGGAACTACCCTGAGCTTGTTTGACACGATATTTCTGACGTGCTGCAGGAAGGTTGTAATCGGTCGCAACTTGGCAGAGGCCAAAACTTTACTTACAGCTTGGACGGAAACGCCCAATTCTCTGGCGACATCTTTCTGTGAACAATCATTCAGACAGTAACTGAAAAACATAGTCGCCTGACGTTTCGTCCAGCATTCAACTATGTCATCAGTGAACGATATGCCGGAAAGGATTTCCTCCTTGACATCTTTCCAGAGTGAAGAAACAGATGTGGACATATCTTTTGCGGACCGGAAGTCGCATCCGCAGGTGCTTGAAGTCGGGTCAAATGCATTGTCTGAGATATCGATATGGGCGGGGAAGGCTACCCCTTGCGCTTTAAGCCCGGATTTGAGCAGCATAAAAACATCCATCGTCTGCTGAGGGTCGTCAATTACAATCCTTGCATTGTTATCCTCCATTCTATCATAAGAGATATCTTTTATCTTCTTCTTGATGGATTCGACGACAGCAGATACCAACTCCTCGGTGTTCTGTGTTGAAGGGAGGGAATATGCTATGATGGTTCCTGATATTGTCATACAAAAATGTTTTCGCAAAGATTGAAAATAGTTTTTGTAATAACAAAATAATGATTGTGAAATCAACCGAAAATGGTTGATTCATTCTTTTATCTACTATAGCCGGATTCAATGACAGAATGCCGCCGCCACTGGCCTTTATCGATATTTTGGTCTTTTCGAGGTTCAGGCAGCACTATCCCGGTCGGTTCCTTCCGTTCCGCGAAGTTGGGGACGGCTCTTCCCCCAAGGGACGGCTCCGCCTTTCCCATCGGAACGAACACGTCCGCATCGGTTCCTCGGTCTACCCTTGCCCTTGGTCGTTCCAGCGTGTGCGTCACGAAGTCCCCGGCCGGGGCCAGAAAACACATATTACATTATGGAACTATTATCACAGATCGCCTACTGGACCGCGTATACGGTGGCCATGGAAGGCATCATCATTCCCTTCGGCGGGCAGTTCGTCCGCGACACGAAGGAAATGTTCAGGGGACAGCCTCAGGATGAGGAGCATACGGACAATGCGAAGGAGGAGACGCTATGACGACGCAGGAAAAGGTCGGCCTTCTGAGGAAGGACATCCTCCGGCGGGAGGGCGAGAACTACACATCGGCGAGCCGCGACGGCCGGCTCGGATGGGAGAAGGGACTCTCCGACGGGGACGCATACTCATCGATTTTGGTCGCGCCGAAGGACGACGCGGACCTTCACCGCATTGCATGCAACCACGCGAGGGAGATGGTCATCGCGATGAACACGCCGTTCAAGGTGAAGATCGCCCTAACTCCTAACTCCTCCTGCACCGACGGGAGGACCGTCAGCGTGGCGACGGACATGTTCGACGACGGTACGCTCACTCCCGGCCAGAAAGTCGACATCTTCACGGGACTCGCCGTCCACGAGGGCAGCCACTTGCTCTACACGGACTTCCGTAATCTGTCCCGGGCGGAGAACCGCACCATAGCGACGCCCCACAACATCATCGAGAACGAGAGGATAGAGACACTGACTGGAAGGGAGAGGCCGGGTCTTTCGAACTTCCTCGGGCGCGCCAAGCATTATTACTTCGACAGACACTCGTCGCGGATGAAGAAAAGAATAGGCGACGGGCTTCCCAAGACCGCGAGACTGCTGAACGCCATCATCTCCATGATCCGTTCCCCGGGATCCATGGACGAGTACGCTGCCGCGGAGTTCGCCGACCCTCCTCTTGAAGTCCGGGACATCATCCTTCCCTATCCGGAGACATGCGGGGAGGCACTCGAAAAGGCCCGGGCCATCTACGCGGTGATACGGAAGTTCTTTGAGCAGGAGAAGAAGGTGACGGAAAGGAAAAACTCCACGACTCCGGAGAACGGGTGCCGGCAGCGGCAAGACGTGGCCTCAGGCCGAACTGTAGAGGGGCCTCAGGGAGGCGGCTCATCCGGCGACTCCTGGAGCGCCGGGGAGGACACCGGGCCTGAGATGACGCATTCGCAGAAGCGGCGGCTGGCGCAGGAACTCGAAGATAGCCTCGCGGAGACGCTGGACTCACTGGAGAAGGATGTCGCGCAGTCTCCTTCCGATGGCCTGGGACGCTCGCAGATGAGTCCGGACAGGATGTCAGGCGAGATTCGGTCGGAGAACGGCCGCCTCGGCAAGGCCCTCGCGGGAGACCTCGAATACGGCAGGACGGCCGGGGGTGAACATCCGCCGCCCAGCGCCGATGAAGGAGGTCTATCTGGATTCACTCGCAAGGGTGAGAAGATACGTCCCCGCCATGTCCGGCATACTCCGGTGCAACGGCTCCGACAGGTGCCATGAGCTGAGGGGCCTGCGGAGCGGAAGCCTCGACACGGGAAAGCTCGCCGAGGCCGTGCAGGGAATGGAGAGCATATACAGGCGGGAAACGACGGCGAGGGCCGACAGGATGGCAGCCGGTATACTCGTGGATGAGAGCGGCTCGATGGAGGCCGGGAAGATCGAGGCCGCCAGGGACACTGCCGTGCTGCTGAACGAGGCTCTACTACTTTGTAACACTTAAAAGTTCAATATAGGATATAGGTGCTTCAACTTGGTACGAGCATCGGCAGTCTTGAACTGCCAGTTCACACTCTTCTGACCGTCGTTCC
>CAVDEO010000125.1:0-6464 GCA_963607915.1 bacterium | reverse complement strand
ACTTTTTGCTTAACAAACCCATAGAAACAAAAGAACAAACCAAATTTTCAGCGTCCACGAAATGCCCAAACTGAAGGAAGTCCTTGAAAAGGAGAACGCCCCGAGGGAAGGGATTTAGGGAAAGGGTAACCCTGCTGAATAATAATAAATTATATTACTTGCGAAACTTAAATAATTTTATTGATAACATGGGCACTCTGAAACAAAAGCTTGGGCAATTTCATGGTCATATACAAGGCGTTGACCTGTCTGAAACATTTAAGGAACTGTCAAAGACATTCCTTTATGGCGGATTTATAAAAGTTGGCGACGAATATGAAATCTATATCCGTACAGTAGAGTTTTATTTCCATATGGAAGACGACAGTTTCTGTGATGAGATTGTGTACCATAGAAATCAAAAATTCCCTGGGCGTGCAGTGCCGTTTTTCCCGACAATGACTTTGCATTCTCATTGGTCTGGATTCGACATTACGTTTGAGGACCCTGAAGGAAAATTTAGGGCTTCCGCATTGATTCGAGCATATTCTGTTTATGACGTTAAAGCGGGAGGTTTCGCGGATTGGAGCACAAAGAACACAACAAAGGAGCATCCTGGAGATTATACAGTTAATCCTAATCCGGTTCTGGATAGGCGCTCAACTTATCTTCAATTCTATCTGAATGGCTTTAATCTTGATGGGAAGCCCAGCCGTATCGTATGGAAAGATTTCAAGAATCCGGTATTTGGCGAAGTCATTCAATCAAAGAGACAGGGAATAAAGAACAATAATGTGGGATGGGATTACAAGTGGAGTTTTAGCCGCAAGGACCGGATTAAGAAAGAGTCTGATTTCAGATTGCAGTATTAACAAATATATTTCAACTGTCAAAACCTGACGAAACGCCACCGTACCTTTGCAGAAACGTTTTACAAAATGGCGACTATTATTTATTAAAAAAAATAGTCATTTGATGTGAAGAACTCAGTAAATCGCATAACCCTCGGGTCTGTTTTGATGGATGCAGGGGTAATCATCGAAGTGAGAATCAGCCCATCCAATGAAGTGCATCGGCTCAATGCTACGTATACTTGTCCGGCGGAGAAGGAATCCCCGATATCTGCAATAACTTTTTCAAAGGTCAGTCCTTGGCTTTTGTGTACGGTGATGGCCCAGGCCAGCCGAACGGGGAATTGCGAAAAGGTGCCGATTATTTCTTCCTCTATGCATCTCTTCTCTTCGTTATATTTGTACCGGACGTTGTTCCAGTCCCCCCGCTTTATCATAACATCTTCGGGCAAGTCATCGTCATACTCAATGGAAACATATATCTCATCCTCTTCAAGACGTGTTATTGTCCCGATTTTTCCGTTGAAGTATCTCCTCTCATTGTCATTCTTGAGAAGCATTACTTGGGCGCCGACTTTCAGGGTTAGGTTCTCTTCTGTAGGATAGTCCTTTTCGGAGAATTCTCCGGTAATTCTGGCCTGATAATGTTGTTCTTCTCTTTGGATGGCGTACAGATGTTCTCTATTGATGCTGTCCACAATCGCATTGGTAGTCGCAAGAGTAATGTAGTTCCTGTTGTTCACCGGGCTTAAACAGGGCTTGTAGATTGACCTGAAATATTGGAAATCAGATGACAACATCTTGTTCTCCCGGACTCTGTTGAGCAGATCTATGAAGGTGTTGTCACTCTGGCGATAAATCTTCTTCAATTCGATATAGCGAAGAGGGATTTCACCCATTACCCGTGCGCTGAAGAAGAATTCGCTGTCATAGAAGCGATATAGAATCTTCTGTTCGTTTGATGTGACAACGGGGGGAAGTTGAAAAACGTCACCAATCAAGAGAACCTGTACGCCGCCGAATGGCAGAGGACAGTCTCTGTAGACGCGGAGGATTCTGTCTATGACATCCAGCAAATCGGCACGAACCATCGACACCTCATCGATGATAAGCAGCTCCATCTCATTGATGAGTTTCAGTTTTTCATGGCGATACCGGAACGTCTCATAAATTGACTTCCCGCTATCTTCGTCGTTCTCGTCATTGATTTTCGTACTGAGACGGGGATCGTCTGGCGTGTATATCGATGGCGGTATCTGGAAGAAAGAGTGGATGGTCTGGCCACCGGCATTGATGGCAGCCACTCCTGTAGGAGCGAGGACGACCATCTCCTTTTCCGTAACCTCCTTGAGGTACTTCAAGAAAGTGGTTTTTCCGGTTCCGGCCTTTCCTGTCAGGAAAATGAAATCGTCTGAATCCTGAACATACTGCAAAGCATCCAGGAATTCCTTATTGTTGGGGTCTATTTGCATACTCATGGTTTGTTGTTTTTGATAAAGTTTGCTCGATAGTCTTCTGAATCGTCGTTGTCATTGTCGCTACCGTTGTTGTAGAATTCCCAGTATTCCATAATGCTTTTTCGTCTTGATCTGACGCAAAGGTATGGAGGGAGTTTGTCAGTTTTTGACAATCGGAATCTCGAGGTTGGTAGTTTCCTGTATCGTCCAGCTCGCGCAGTTCAGGCAGCCTTCATAGCAAATGAGGTCAGTGGAGTCCACCATCTCGATGCGGCCTTTGTAGTCCGGCATCAGCTTCTCAATCTGACGGAAGGCCTGCTCATCTTCAGGAATATTGAACTTCGGAAGAATGAGGACTTTGTCCGTCTGGAGCCAATTAATGTAGGCCCAGCTGTTCTTATTTAACTTGCTGACTTTGAAGTGCAACTCCTTCACGTGCTTGAAGTGCGGCTTCAGGCAGCGCTTGAACCTGTCTGCCATACGGATGTCGAACTGGGCGTAGTTAGTGAGAAGGACTGTATCTTCATCAATAATCCGGACAATTCCGTCGGTGTGGCCATAAATTTCGTTCGGGTCCCAGGGAAGAAAGATGACTCTGGCTCCGAAGCTGTCTTCCAACATTCGGGAGAGTTCCCGTACTCTAAAGCCCGGATTCTCTTCGAAGACTTTTGATGTCATTATCACTTTGGTTCCGCTGTGAACGACATTGCCGCCGTCAAGCAAGATTCCTCTTTGATCTGATATGAATGTGTTGCTGCACTGCCGGCTGACTTGCAGGTTGTCGGTTATGGATTCCCGGTGCTCAGGTGTGTCCAGCAGATAATCGGGATGATAGCCAAACAGGGAGAAGTGATTGCCATAAATCTGGATGGGCATATAATCCCTGCACCAGATGTCTTTGGCGCCGTGGAGGAAGCGGTATTCAACGCCGTAGCGTTCGAGGACGTCTTTGAGCCCCCCGAACGTCTTTGGACAGCGTTCGGGGAGAAGGCTCGAGAAGTACACTACATTACAGAGAGTTTCGCTGATCATTGCATTTGCTGTTGAAGAGGTCCAGTAGGTCGTTGAACTTTTTGCGGATGCCGTCACGATACCAAGGCTTTGTCGGCCTCGTACATAAATAGTGGGCGGCGTAAGGTGCGGCCTGCTCTTCGTTTGATTCGAAATAGTCTTGGAATTCGGAGTAGGTCATCTTCTCAAAAACCTGCATCCTGTCGATCAGTTCAGCCGGGTCATTTGTAGAAAAATAGTTGGTGAACCTGCCAAAGGGGATGGTGAAGCTCTTGTCTGATATGCTGACTGTGATAGGCGAATAGTAGTCGGTGCCAGAGATGCTGACAGTGTACTCACCGCCGTGGACTTTTGCCGTCATAGGGAATGGGGATACGGCTTCCGTTTTTGATTTGTTTGCCATAATGATTTTGTAATAAAATTAAACTGAAATAATAATTTAATATATTAAATATCAGTTAGTTACACGTATCACTAACGGCGGCAAAGGTATGTGGCGGTTTTGTCAGGTTGTGACAGTTGACCGGAGGGGGATGCGGATTTTTCTACTTTGAAAATCGCCGAAAATTTCGTAACTTAATTATACCAGATTTGGGGCAAATTCAGATACGATAAATGCCCCTCAGATAACTGAGAGGCATTTGAGCGGTGCGGAAGGGACCTAAATTTGGGGAATGGTAGGAGGTGGTAAAAATGTTAATGCGTTGAATATCAGCGGACAAAGATAAAAACGATTTTCATAAATTCCCATAGTTTTTCATTTTCATAGTAAGGTTATAGTAATGTTTTCAGAAATATTACTATATTTGTATCCGGTATTTGAAACATAAAAAATTATGGCAGCTACACTACTTTTGGGCCCGGTCCGTGATGACGGACTTGCGCCGATTTTCCTGAGGGTTCAGGATTTCAAATCAGGTTTACAGATCAAGCAGAAGACGGGGCTTCTCATCGCTCCTTCCGTTTGGGAGAAGCGAAGTGACGAGAAGGCTCTGGACAAGTTCATGAAGATTCCGGATCTTGCCAGGACTCTGAATGCGTGCACGGAAATCCGCAGGGCTATCAATGCACAGTTCGAGGCGGGGCATCTGATGAGCAAGGATGAGGTGCGGGAGATGACTCAGGCGATTGTCTATCGAGAGGAGAAGCAGGCGGAGGAAGAGGCCGCGGCGGCGAAGGCTGCCGAGGAGGCCGAGGCGAAGAGGATGACTCTTCGCAAGTTCATTGACCAGTTCCGGGCGGACATTGCCGCAGGCAGGAGGATGACGGACAAGGGAACGCTTTATGCTCCGGGCACTATCAATGCCATCAATCAGGCGTGCGAGAGGTTGAAGAAGTTCGAGAAGAGTAAGAAGCACGTGTATGATTTCGACGAGATTGATATGGCGTTCTATAAGGACTACACGGCCTATCTGAATGCCCAGGGCTATGCCATCAACACTACTGGCAAGTGCATCAAGCAGCTGAAGGCGATTATGGCGCTGGCGGAGAGCGAGGGGTTTCATTCCAATGGAAAGTACAAGGACAAGAGGTTCAAGGGAACGCGTGTGGAGGTGGATTCAATCTATCTGACCAAGGAGGATCTGGAGGCCATCCGGAAGGTGGACCTTCGGAATCGCGGTTACGGCTTTGATCTGGCGCGGGACATCTTCTTTGTGGGAGTGTGGACTGCGCAGAGGGTGTCGGACTACAACAATATCCATAGGGAGGACATCGAGGCTTATACGAAACGGTCCATCGTGGATGTGCCGGATCCGGAGAATCCGGGGAAGACGAAGCCTATTGTGCAGGAGAAGGAGATCACTGTCATCAACATCAAGCAGAAGAAGACCGGTGCGAGGGTGGCGATTCCGTGCTCCAGCGAGCTGAAGGCGATTCTGGAGAAGTATGATTTCAACATCCCGCACCTGAGCGACCAGAACATCAATGACAATATCAAGGAGATTGCCCGGCTGGCCGGTCTGACGGACAAGGTGAGGATGACCACCACGAAGGGCGGTCGTGTCGGTGAGGAATGGGTGGAGAAATACAAACTGGTGCACAGCCACACGGCCCGCAGGACCGGGGCCACTCTGATGTATCTTGCCGGTATGGACATCTACGACATTATGAAGATCACCGGTCATTCCACGCCTGTGATGCTGAAGAAGTACATCAAGGCCGACGAACTGGAGGTTGTGGACAAGATTACGGACAAGTACGATTATTTCAAGTAGCCCGTCCGTGAATATTTGCTAAATTTGCTTTCAACGAAAGAAGTCTATGGAAACGAAAGAGATTGATACCGTCAAGACTGACGCATTGTTTGAGAGGATTTCCGCTCTGATTGAGGAGTCCAGGAAGAAGGTGGCTGCCGCTGTGAATGTGGCAGAGGTCTATACGAAGTATGAGATTGGCCGCTACATCGTAGAGGATGAGCAGGAAGGAAAATACAGGGCTACATACGGAAAGAAAGTGCTTGAGACACTTTCCGGGAAGTTGATTGACAGATTCGGGCCGGCATGGTCATTTGATACATTGAAGCGGTGCCGCTTCTTTTATACGGCATATTCCAATCCTCCAATTGGAGCAACACCGTTGCCCAAATTGTCGCCGAACAATCTTCCGAAAGATTCGGGCAACACTGTTGCCCAAATTCAAAACGCCCCTGCAGCGCCCCACAAGTTCGTTTTGAGTTGGTCTCACTATCTTGTGTTGATGCGCATCGAGGATGAGAACGCCCGCAGTTTCTATGAGATTGAATGTGCGAAGCAGAACTGGAGTGTCCGTTGGCTTCAACGCCAAGTTTGCAGCAGTCTGTATGAACGGATTGCGCTTAGCAAAGACAAGAACGAGGTGGCCAGATTGGCGACTGAAGGCCAGATAATCGAGAAACCTTCTGATGTCATCAAGAATCCTATCACCCTCGAATTCCTGGGACTGAAGCCGGAGGCTGCATATTCTGAAACCAAGCTGGAGTCTGCCATCATCAGCAAGATGCAGACCTTCCTTCTGGAACTTGGCAAGGGCTTCCTATTTGAAGCCAGGCAGAAGCGCTTTACCTTCGATGAGGACAATTTCTACGTTGACCTGGTGTTCTATAACCGATTGCTGCAGTGCTACGTTCTCGTTGACCTTAAGATAGACAAGCTGACGCATCAGGATCTCGGTCAGATGATGATGTATG
>CAVDEO010000124.1:0-6474 GCA_963607915.1 bacterium | reverse complement strand
CGGGGATTCTCCCGAGATTCCTTTCGGGGATTCTCTCGGGACTCCTTCCGGGGATTCTCTCGGGACTCCTTCCGAGGATTCTCTCGGGACTCCTTCCGGAGATTCTCCCGGGACTCCTTCCGGGGATTCTCCCGTGTGCGCCTTTTCGCCGAAGCCCCTGTCTTCTGACGGCTCGCCCGCCCGGTACAGGCTCGGGGTAATCCCTCTCGACTCCAGTCTCAAGGTCTCCACCGCGCAGGCCTACCGCCGTATCACGCCTTCCGTTCCCGCCGTCGGACTCCGCGATGTGCTTTCGCGCGACATCACGCAGTGGCGCGGTCTTCTGAAGAACGATTTTGAACCGGTAATCTCCGCAGAACATCCGCTTGTCCGCGAAACCATAGAGTCCTGCTATGCACAGGGCTGCATCTACGCGGCAATGTCCGGCAGCGGCCCGTCCGTGTTCCACATCTCGGCAATCCGCCAGGAAGCGTAACGCGGCAATCCGCCCTCCGGGTCAATATAACGCGGCAATCCGCCTTTTCTGATTAGCATAAGTCGCAATTCACCCTCCGGGTCAGCGATTATGCTTTTATTGAAAAACAATGTCCTTCTCGCGGAGAATACACTCAAAGACATTATCTTTGTAGAAATGTGAAGTCGCTTATGAAGTTGTCCGAAGATATGGTACAGGCGCGACCGTTCATCAAATGGGTGGGCGGGAAAACACAGTTGCTTGATGAGGTGCGCAAATCGCTTCCGTGCGATTTCGCCAATCATCAGCATGTTACGTATGTGGAGCCGTTTGTCGGGGGAGGAGCCGTGATGTTCTGGATTCTTCAGGCATATCCCAATATTGAACATGCCGTCATCAACGACATAAACCCGGAACTCATCTGCACCTATCGCGTCATCAAGGAGGATGTTGAAGACCTGATTGCCGAACTCTCACGCATCCAAAACGAATATATCCCTTTGGACGCGGATGACCGTAAGACCTATTTTCTGAACAAAAGGGCTCGTTTCAACACAAAGCAGACGACAGAGGTGGAAACGGCGGCTCTCTTCATCTTCCTGAACAGAACCTGCTTCAACGGTCTTTACCGGGTTAATTCAAAAGGCGGATTCAATGTGCCTCACGGCAGATATGCCAATCCGCGCATCTGTGACGCCGACAATCTCCGTGCATGTTCCTCTGTGCTCCGGAAGGTAGAAATCCTTTGCGGAGACTTCGCCGGGACAGGCCGTTATTCCGGTCCTGACACATTGTTCTACTTCGACCCTCCATATAAACCCATCACGGAGACCTCTTCGTTCACATCGTATTCCAAGGAAGGCTTCGATGACGGCGAGCAGCTCCGACTCCGTGACTTCTGCGACCGGATAAGCCGGGATAAAGCCATGTTCATTGCCAGCAACTCCGATCCGAAGGATGTCAATCCTCAGGAGAATTTCTTCGACACCATATATCAACGCTTCTTCATAAAGAGAGTATCCGCCGCCAGAATGATTAATTCGGACGCCTCCGGGCGCGGAGCAATCTCTGAACTGATGATTTCCAACATAGTCAACGCATAGGTATGAAAGATTTCACAACTTGGCTGGCGGGCTTCCGTTCCTCCATCGCTGGCTATAAGTATTATACCGACTTTGGGAAGATTTACAGGAATGTAGATGCCATAAAGGTGGAACTCAACATCTTGAACTCCCTGATTGGATGCAGGGACATCGAGAAGGAGTTTGTCGCCCTGTACCGGCGCTATCCGGAAATCCTGAAGTGCATCCCCATCCTGCTGGCCAAGCGAGAATCCGACATTCTTACCGTGGACTTTGATGGCGAGCATGTCTGGAATTTCAAGAAGGCCAGCTACCATATTGAAGAGTACACGGTCTTTATGCGTGAAACCGGTCTGTTCGACCTCATGCAGAATAAACACATCAACAATCTGGTGGACTATGTCACCGGTGTGGAAACAGGTCTGGATTCCAATGCCCGCAAGAACCGCGGGGGCCACGTCATGGAAAATCTGGTGGAGGGGTATTTGGTCAAGGCCGGTCTGGTCAAGGACAAAACCTACTTCAAGGAGATGTACATCCACGAGATTGAGCAGAAATGGGGAGTCGACCTGTCCTGCATATCTAATGACGGCGGTACTGAAAAACGCTTTGATTTCGTCATCAGGCGCCCGGATGTGATATACGGTGTCGAGACAAACTTCTACGCAAGCGGCGGCTCAAAACTGAATGAGACAGCCCGCAGTTACAAGACCATCGCGCTGGAGACCAAGAACCATCCGAATTTCAAATTTGTCTGGATTACCGACGGTCGCGGATGGGATTCTGCCAGAAACAATCTTAAAGAGACCTTTGATGTTCTTGACAACTTGTACAACATCAGGGATCTCGAAGAAGGAGTAATCGAAAAGAAACTGGTATAGTGACGATGCCCACCGCCTACTACAAATCACAGGACAAAAACTTCACGCTCCTGCAGGGAGATTGTGTCGGACTTCTGAATTCATTTGATTTCAAGTTCGATATGATTTTTGCCGATCCGCCATATCATCTGTCAAACGGAGGTATCAGCGTACAGAGCGGTGTGCCCGTGTCAGTGAATAAGGGCAAATGGGACAAGTCCCGGGGCTTCGAGGAGGACTACAAGTTTGACAAGACTTGGCTGGCCTCCTGTCGGGAGCATCTGAAATCAGACGGCACCATATGGGTAAGCGGAACATATCACAACATTTTTTCGGTCGCCCGCTGCCTGACAGAACTGGATTTCAAGATACTCAACTGCATTACTTGGGTGAAGACCAATCCACCTCCCAATCTTTCCTGCAGATACTTCACCTACTCTGCGGAATATATACTTTGGGCGCGTAAAGAGCAGAAAGTGGCTCATTACTATAATTATGAGCTGATGAAGGAAATCAACGGCGGCACCCAGATGCGTGATGTCTGGACATTGCCGGCGATTGCCCCGTGGGAGAAGTCTTGCGGCAAGCACCCTACTCAAAAGCCGTTGTGCGTATTGTCGAGAATTATTCAGGCATCCACCAGACCGGGGGCGTGGATACTTGACCCTTTCACCGGAAGCAGCACCACCGGTATCGCGGCCAACCTTTTTGGGCGGCGTTTCCTCGGCATCGATCAGGAGAGAAACTTTCTCGAAATGAGCAAAGCCCGTCGCGAGGAATTGGACAGCGTCAATCGTAGAGAAGAGATTCTCAAGAAGTTGGAGAAGCAGGCCAGACTCTTTCGGGACAGCGGCATCCGGGTTCTCGGAGAACCGGAAGTTTACTATGGCCCGGAATTGCCGTTCTGATGGTTGTGAGGGTTTTGACGAGGAGCGTAACGCGGCAATCCGCCTTTTGGAGCAGTCTCCCATAAAAAAGAAAAAACATATAAAAAAAGAAAACTGTGGCGAAACGGCTCTATAAGCCGCCACTTTTTTGCCACAGCCCACACATTTTCATTCCTTTGTGACAATCATCCTGCGTCGGGAAGCGGTCTCTCCGGACATCGAACCGCACCGGGCATCGGTTTCCGCTTGCAGGACAAAAACGGAATGAAAATGAAAAGAATTGAGAAGGCAGGAACGGCGCTGAAGGCAGCTGCGTTTCTTCTGCTGTTTTCCGCCGCAGCCTCCTGCGGACTCCGCGAACTTGGCGAGATTGTCCCGCGTCCGCCCGTGCCGGACTATGTCGAAGATGCCGCGAGTTCCCGCATGGTGACGGTGGTGACCGGCATCGAGTATCCCGACGGCAATGACTGGAATGCCTGGAATTCCTCCGGACAGGGGAATCCCTCGCTTGTGGTGTTCCGTGACGGCGAAAAGGTTATTGACATTCCCGTGAGCGGGGACGGGCTGGTTTCGGAAGACATCGACATGCATCGCTATGCTGACGGGCATCTGTACACGGATTTCTGTACGGACAATGAAACCGTCATCTCACGCGACGGCAGGGAACTGTTCCGTTATTCCGGCCGGGAACGGATTGTCTTCCTTGCCGTCAGTGGCGGACATGTCCTCACTCTCGGAGAATCACGTGACGGGCAGGGATTCTCTTCCCGTTCAGACGGAACGCCGCTGTTTCTCGGTTTGACGGGAACGGTGTTCCAGAATGCCGGGCTGTCACGGTCGGGAGAACTGTGCTTTTTCTACAGGATGCGCGTCAATTCCACGGCCGGTTATCTGTGGCAATACTGTGCCGTGACTGGTTCTGAAAATCTCAGGATTGAACTTCCTTCAAATGTCGCCGAAGTTTACGGGCTGGCATTCCCGCGCGCGGGTGCAGTGCCGCGAAAACCGGAGGCGAGAGTTTCGAGAACGATGGGAATAGCCGCCCTGTGCCGCTGGAAGGACGAGGATGAATGTCTCTCGACAGGGACGGTGTACTGCAGGGACGGTTCATTCACGCCCCTGTCCAATCAATTCCTGTTCACCATCACGGGCGGGACAGTGCTCGGCAACACTGAGCCGATGCTTGCCGTATGCTCCTGCTCCAATTCCCGGGGAATACCTTGTCACCTTCTCTGTTCCGGGAAGAGCATCCGGAGCACATGGTTTTCGGATGACATCCCGGTCGGTTTCCGCCATGTCGCCGACTCCGTAGTCGGCATAAGGAAATCCATGCAGGGACAATCCCGCGACATACTCTGCCATGGCTCCCGCCGGGACACTCTCCCGGCCGGCTACACGGTGATGAACGGAGACGCGCTCTGTGCGGGGGCGGATGGAATCAGGATAGGGCTGACATCAAGGACGGGAGGAGGCCGTGCGATTCTTTGGGACAACGGAGAGATTGACAGCCTCGGGTTCAAGGGAATCGTGACCGGGGTTTACAGAGAGACTGTTGCAGAGGGGAGCGCTGCCGGTGACGACGAGGCTGACTGAAAAGTCCCGAAGGGACCGCGCCGGAGGCGCAAAATACCCCTGACAGGGGTCGCAGACGTCAGTCTGCGGGGGTTAGGAAGTCTGAAGGAGGGTGAACAAAACACTTTTTGACCACCCTCCGGGAAATCTTTAAAAGAGCGGATTATGCTGATTGACATTCACAGCGCCAAATGCATAGGAGTGCAGGCGGTCCATGTCACCGTCGAGGTTGACATCTCATCCGGAATCGGAATCCATCTGGTCGGACTTGCGGACGCGGCCGTCAAGGAGAGTTTGCTTCGTACGGTCACGGCTCTGCAGTCGCTCGGATTCCGGATTCCGGGCAAACGCATCGTGATAAACCTCGCTCCGGCGGACATCCACAAGAACGGGAGCGGCTACGATGTGCCGATTGCCGTCGGCATTCTTGCCGCGTCCGGCCAGGTGGAGAAGGGGGCTCTCGGGGATTACCTCATCATGGGAGAACTCGGGCTTGACGGGACAGTCCGCCCTGTTCCGGGCGCCCTTCCGGTGGCTGAACTCAGTGTGACCGAGGGGCGCAGAGGCTGCATACTGCCGCTTGAGTCGGCTCTGGACACGGCTGACTACTATTCCGGGACGGTCTATGGCGTCCGCGACCTCAGGGAGGTGCTTCGTATTGTCGCCGGCGGGGAGGATGTCTCCAATCTGCTCGTCAGGAACAGAACCTCTCCGCAGGAGGATGACGGCGGTTCTTCAGAAGGGGAGTCTGTGGATTTCGCGCACATCATCGGGCAGGAGGGGGCGAAGCGCGGAGTCGAGATTGCTGCCGCCGGCGGGCACAATGTGATTATGGTCGGGCCTCCGGGTTCGGGTAAGTCCTCTCTGGCGAAGGCTCTTGCGGGGATTCTGCCTCCGATGTCTAAGGAGGAGTCGCTCGAAACCAGCAAGATCTACTCGGTGGCGGGGATTTACGGTCATCAGGGCCTGATGACCGTCCGCCCTTTCAGGGCGCCGCACTACAGTGCGTCAATCCCCGCCCTCATAGGCGGCGGCTCGGACAGCATCCTGCCCGGCGAGATTTCCCTCGCGCACAACGGCGTGCTGTTCATCGACGAGTTCTGCGAAGCCCCCAAGAGGGTCATCGAGGCCTTGCGCGGGCCGATGGAAGACGGGAAAATCACCGTGTCGCGTCTCCGTGGGAAAGTCACCTATCCGGCATCGTTCATGCTCGTCGCGGCCGCCAACCCCTGCCCCTGCGGCTACTACGGCGAGGGCGACCGCTGCCGCTGCACCACGGGGCAGAGGCTCAACTACCTCACGCGCCTCTCCGGCCCGATGATGGACCGCATAGACATCCAGCTCTGGATGCACTCCGTCGACGCCTCGAAGCTCACGTCCCCGGCGGAATGCGAGAGCAGCGCCAGTGTGCGTGAACGGGTGGTCAGGGCAAGGGGAATCCAGCGGGAGCGCTTCGCCGGGGAGGGGATTTACACGAACGCGATGATGAACAACCGTCAGATTGCCAAGTACTGCCCTCTGAGCGATGCAGGCAGGGATTTCCTGCGCCGCACGGTCGAGTCGATGGGACTCTCCGCGAGAGCCTGCATGAGAATCATCCGTATCGCCCGCACCATAGC
>CAVDEO010000123.1:3125-6640 GCA_963607915.1 bacterium | reverse complement strand
TCTTGCGAAATTATGGATGACGCCTTGAAACTGATTCTGAAAATATATGATTTCCTGAAACCCCGGAAAGCTCTGGCAGTGGCGGTGCTGCTGGTCGCCATGGGGCTGTGCGTGCTGGGGATAACGCGGTTGGGAGGGGACGAGGACATCGCTTCTTTTCTTCCGCAGAATGAGATGAGCCGGAAATATTCCTCTGTGTATGAAAGGCTTGGAGGGCAGGAGAAGATTGCCGTGTTTTTCCGTGGAGAGGATGCCGTGGAGATATGCGCGGCAATGGACCGCTTCGGGGAGATTCTCGAGAAGGCCGACACGGGGCGGGTCGTGAGGGATTTGCAGGTCAGTGCAGATGCGGAGGCCGTGCTGGACGTGATGGATTTCATAAGGGGCAACTGGCCATACTTCCTCACGGAGGAGGACTACCGGAGGGCGGATTCGCTGCTGGCGGCTCCGGACTATGTCCGCGGAAGGCTCGCCGAGGCGCGTCAGTCCATGCTCTATCCGGGTTCCGCGTTCACCGCCGAAAATCTCAGATATGATCCGCTGAACCTCTTTACGCCGGTTTTTCGGAATCTTTCGGGATTGAATCCCGCCGGGAACGGCAATCTCATTGACGGGCATATTTTCCTCCCTGACGGGAGCGCCGGCATCGCATTTCTCAGCTCCCCTTACGGCGGAAGCGAGAGCGGGAGGAACGCCGTTCTGCTGCGCCTGCTTGAAGGCGTGGCGGATGAAACTGCGGCGGAGTCCGGCGGGGTGAAAATCAGTTTCACGGGAGGGCCGGTGATTGCCGTGGAGAACGCGGAGACCATAAGGCGGGACAGCATAACGGCCGTGGCAATCGCCCTGCTGCTCATCTTCGCACTGCTTTATCTCCAGTTCCGCAACTTCCGCGACATGCTCTGGATAGGGCTGTCCATACTCTGCGGAAGCCTCTTTTCTCTCGGACTCATAGCCCTTTTCAAGTCATCGATTTCGATTATAATCCTCGGAATCGGAAGCATAATCCTCGGCATAGCAGTCAATTACCCTCTGCATTATGTCGATTATCTGAAATATCAGCCGGACACGCGCAAGGCGCTCAGGGACATCATAGCTCCGCTTACCGTCGGAAACCTGACAACCGTGCTCGCCTTCCTTTCGCTCGCCTTCATGAAGACCTCGGCACTCCGCGATTTCGGACTCGTCGGCGCTCTGATGCTCATCGGAACGATTGTCTTCGTGCTTGTATTCCTGCCTGTGCTCATGCCTGACGGGCAGCGGCGCAGCGATAAGGCCATCAGGCTCAGATTCGGACGCGTGAGTGTCCCGAAGCGGCTCAGGAGCGCGCTCGCGGCGGCTTTCCTGCTGCTGACCGCGGTCTTCGTCTTCACGGGTCGGCTCACCGGCTTCGACCCGGATCTGCACGCCATCAACTACATGACTCCCCAGCAGCGCTCCGACCTCGCCGCGCTTTCGGAACTCGGCTCCCGACACGACGGCACGGAAGTGGTCTATGCCGTGACCTCGGCGGCCACTCCGGACAGTGCGCTCGTTAAAAATGAACGCCTGCTCAAGGAGATTGAGGAATGCTGTGCGGAGCGTCCGGGCGGTCTGGAAATCAGCACGATAAGCACAATCATCCCGTCGCGGCCCACACAGGAGAAACGGCTCGCGCTCTGGCGGGACTTCTGGAACAGGCATCCCGACCTCATATCGGAAATCAGTGCGGCGGCCTCCGCAGAAGGCTTCACCCCGAAGGCATTCCGCCCGTTCATGGAAAGTGCCTGCGCCGACTGGCAGCCGCAGCCTGCCTACTATTTCTCACCCCTCACCGAGACCCTCGGCAGGTCGTTCGTACTGAAAGCTGAGACCGGGGAAACAGCCGCCGGGGCGGGCCCCGCCTCCGACGCCGTCACACTCGTCAATTACATCCATGTCCCGGCAACGGAGCGCGCCGCCATGGAAAACGACTGGAACACAAGACTTTCCGACGGGGACACATTCTTTTTCAGCGCAGCTGACCTCGGTTCTCAGCTCGTCTCCATGCTCTCGGAAGAGTTCGACTACATCGGCTTTGTCTGCGGGCTCATAGTCTTCATATTCCTCTGGATTTCCTTCGGCCGCCTCGAACTCGCCATCCTCGCATTCCTTCCGCTCGCCGTCAGCTGGCTGTGGATTCTGGGACTCATGGGCATATTCTCGATAAAATTCAACATCGTCAACATCATCCTCGCCACATTCATCTTCGGACAGGGAGACGACTACACGATATTCATCACCGAAGGACTCATGTCCGAGTATGCCACGAGGCGGAAAATCCTCGACTCCTACCGCAGCAGCGTCGCTTTCTCGGCGATGATAATGTTCGTGGGCATAGGCACGCTCATCATCGCGCGGCATCCTGCTATGCGCTCGCTCGCGGAAGTGACCATCATCGGGATGCTCTCCGTCGTGCTGCTCGCCTACCTCATTCCTCCGTTCGTCTTCCGCGGCCTGACAAGCGGGAACGGACAGCCGCGCGAATGTCCCGTGACCCTGCGCCGGCTCTGGAACTCGCTGAGAGCCATAAGCTTCTTCCTGCTCGCGGTGCTGCTGCTCGTTCCAGGCACGAAACTCTGGTTTCTGACAGGACATTCCGAAGAAAAACGCCTGCGCTACCACCGCTTTCTCCAAAGGCTCAGCCGCTTCATAATCAAGCACATACCGGGCGTGAATTTTTCATGGAAGAACGCGTCGGAAGAGAGTTTCGACAAGCCGGCCCTCATTGTCTGCAACCACCAGTCACACCTCGACGTGATGTTCCTGATGGCACTTTCACCGAAAATCGTGATTCTGACAAACGACTGGGTGTGGAACAACATCTTTTACCGGACGATAATCCGTGCCGCCGAGTTTTATCCCGTCTCCAACGGTCTGGAAGCCAATGAGAAAAGGCTCGAAGAACTTGTCGCGAGAGGCTATTCCGCCGTGGTTTTCCCCGAGGGGACGCGCAGCGCCGACTGCTCGATCGGACGCTTCCATCGAGGCGCCTTTGAACTAGCGGAAAAGCTCGGTCTCGATGTGCTTCCGGTCGTGATTCACGGTTTCGGTCATGTTCTTCCCAAGCGCGATTTCATGCTCCGGGAGGGGGAAATCTACGGCGAGGTGCTGCCGAGAATCGCGCTTCCGGAGGCCGGTCCGGACCTGAAATCGAGAACGAAATGGTTCAGGAATTTCTATGTCGCTGAATATGAACGGCTCTGCCGCGAACGCGAGACACCGGAATATTTCGTTCCGTACATAAAGTTACAATATGCCTACAAGGGGAAGGATGTCGAACGGGAATGCCGGAGGCAGCTGCGTGAACTCAGGTGGATATATGAAATTCCCGAAGGGACACGGGAATATGTCGTCGGAAACTGCGGCGTCGGGGCGGGGGCGCTTGCGCTTGCGTTGAGCCGTCCGGAGATTCAGGTCTATGCGAACGAAGCTGACGCGGAAAAGCTTGCGGTTGCGGTGAACTGCGCCGCCGTTCCGGAGAATCTTCACTATCTCGG
>CAVDEO010000123.1:0-2925 GCA_963607915.1 bacterium | reverse complement strand
AGGACGGCCGTCATCATCGGAGGCGGTATGGGAGGTCTGATTACGGGGGCCATGCTCTCCCGCCTGGGCTGGCGCGTGACCGTGCTTGAAAAGAACCGGAATGTCGGAGGGGGACTCCAGACTTTCCGGCGCGGAGGGGCGGATTTCTGCCCGGGGATGCACCTTGTGGGAGGCTTCGGCGGGGGTGCTGCCGCGACTCTGCTGCGCCGTCTCGGGGTGGAGCTGCGGCTTGAAAACTGTGACATGACCGTCGTCATTCCGGAGCCGGCCGGCGGGGAAAAACTTTCCGGTTACGGGCGCGGAAGCGCTGCCGGTCCGGAGGGGTATGCGGGAGAAGTCCGGGAATATCATATCCCGCAGGGAGCGGAGGCGTTCCATGCTTATCTGTCGGAACAATTTCCCGGGAGCGCGGCGGAGCTGAGGCGCTATCTCGACCGGATGCAGGAAATATATGACAGTGTCCCGCTTCTGAGAATCGGCTCAGACGGCCCGGATTTTTCGCCGGGACTCAATCCGGATTCCATGTCCTCCGACGGTCTGATGGCCTCTTATATCCCTGAAGGAGATGCGCTTATGCCGGCTGACGGCTTCGTCGCGAAATATGTCTCCGACCCCCGTCTGCGGAGGCTGCTCGGATGGATGAGTCCTCTCGAAGGCGTGATTCCCGGGGTCACTCCGGCGTATGTCCATGCGATAATCAACATCCTCTACATACGCGGCACTTCGCAGTTTGTCGGAGGAGCCAAGCCTGTATCGGAGCAGCTCATACGCATCATAGAGTCTTCAGGCGGCGCTGTCCGGGCCGGTTGTGCGGCCACGGAGGTTCTTGTCGACAAAGCTGTCACCGGAGTGAGAGCCTCAGACGGAAATGTCTATGCTGCGGATGTCTACATCTCCGACATCCATCCCTCCGCATTCGCCGCCCTTTGCCCGCCTGGTGCTTTCCCGAAGGCTTTCCGTCGCCGCCTTGCCTTGCAGAAGCCCGGCATCTCCATGTTCTGCCTTTATATAAAGCTCAAGGAAGAGGGGCAGGACGTTTCTCCCGGAGTTGCGAAGTTCATAATGGACGGAGATTCCGCATGGCAGCCGTGGGGAGAGGTCATGTATGTCCGTGAGGGGAACGCAGTTACGGTCATGGCCCCGATGTCCTGCGAAGAGGTCGCCCGATGGAAGGGAACGGCTTCGTGCAAGCGTCCGGAAGAATACGGACAAGAGCCTGCAGGACATCCGGAAGAATACGGACAAGAGCCTGCAGAGCGCACGGAAGAATATGGGCAATGGCTTGCGGAGCGCACGGAACTGCTGCTGAACCGCATCGAACGGGCGGAACCGGGATTCCGCAGCCGCATCGAAGGCTGCTGGCCGGCCTCTCCGCTCACACTCGCCAGATATCTCGGAGACCCGGACGGCGCGGCCTACGGATTCCGCATAGACTCGTCCTCGCCCCTGCATTCCCGTTTCGGGCCGAGGACATATCTCAGCAATCTCTATATGACCGGACAGAGTGTTTTTCTACACGGATTCTGCGGAGTCACGATGTCCTCGGTCATGACGGTAAAAACAATAATGAACGATTGAAAATCAGGAATATATATGCAAGATTTCAGAAAAATGACCGATGACGTCGAATTTCGCAGCGCTGACGAAATCCGTAACTTTCAGGACGGGCTCCTGCGCGACGCAGTCAAGTATCTCGCCGGGCATTCGCGCTACTATCAGCGCATGTTCCGCGAAAACGGGACAGATGCGGGCGACATAAGGACAATCGATGACCTTGTGCACGTCCCGTTCACGGAAAAGCGTGATTTGCAGCTATATAACGAAGATTTTCTCTGTTGTCCGAAGGAGAAGATCGTCGATTACATCACGACTTCGGGAACACTCGGCGAGCCGGTGACTTTCGGATGCTCGGAGCATGACCTCCAGAGACTTGCCTACAATGAGAAAAAATCGTTCGCCTGTGCGGGTCTCGGGCCGGGGAACATACTCCAGCTGATGACCACGCTTGACAAACGCTTTATGGCGGGGCTTGCCTACTTTCTGGGTATCAGGGAGTTGGGAGCGAGCATCATCAGGGTCGGCAACGGAATCCCGGAACTGCAGTGGGACACGATACGCCGGCTGAAACCGGACACCCTGATGTGCGTTCCGTCGTTCATCCTGCGGCTGCTCCAGTATGCCGAGGAACACGGGATTGACTGGCGCGGGAGTTCGGTGCGGCGCATTATCGGCATAGGCGAGGGGCTGCGCGACCAGAACTTCGAACTGAACCTGCTCGGGAGGAAAATCAAGGAGAAATGGGATGTGGAACTGTATGCGACCTATTCTTCGACGGAGATGGGCGCAACTTTCGCGGAATGTCAGTACGGCTGCGGCGGACATGTGCATCCGGAGCTGATAATCGTCGAAATCATCGGCGAGGACAATCTTCCCGTGCCTGACGGGCAGCCTGGCGAGGTCGTGGTGACGACACTCGGGGTGGAGGCCATGCCGCTGCTCCGCTTCCGGACGGGGGACATCGCGGCGAAAATTGTCGGGCCATGCCGTTGCGGGCGCAATTCCTACCGGCTCACTCCGCTTGTCGGACGCAAGAACAACATGATCAAGCTCAAGGGCACGACGCTCTATCCGCCGGCGCTGAACGACGTGCTGGACAATACTGACTATGTCGAGAACTATGTCGTGGTGGTGCGTGACAGCGATGCCGGGACCGATGAGGTGGTGGTGCGCGTCGGGCTGAAGGGCAGCCCTTCGGAGGATGTGGTCAAGGATCTCAAGGACCGCTTCCGTTCGCGTGTGAGAGTGGCCCCGATTGTGGAAATCTGTCCCGCAGATGAAATCCGCGCGGTGAACTTCCCGGCGAAGTCCCGCAAACCGGTGAAATTCATCGACGAAAGAACGACGAAATAACGGCTGAAGAGGGTG
>CAVDEO010000122.1:0-6783 GCA_963607915.1 bacterium | reverse complement strand
TGGAAAGACGGCTCTTCTCCGCCCTGAAGCCCATCACGTGGCTCTCGATTGAAGCGTCGATGGTGCTCGTGAGCTTGTCCGGATCCTGATAGGAAACCGCCTCAAGCCAGTCGCAGACAAGAGCGAGGTCTCCGCCGCCGTGCCCCGAACCCTTATACTCGGCGATGTCGGAGAGTTTCTTGTCCCAGACATATTTCCTGTTGCTGCGGAACTCATAGAGAGTGAACTGCGTCCCGTCTCCCTCGATATATCCGGTCGTGCCCATAATGCGAGTGCGCCGGCCTCCGTAAGGCGTGAACGCCTCCATCGAGAAGGAAGCCGTCGTGCCGTCCTCGAACACCATCTCGCTCACGAAGTGGTCGGGCTGATTGTTGTCGCAGTGATATACGCAGCGTCCCCAGTTGTTGGTCGGGTCGGAAATCTTGCTCATAATCTCGTTCTCGTCGTTACTGTCCTTGAGGTCGAACACGCCCAGATGCGCCTTGCGGCGGACATAGACGTCGATTGCGGAGAACGGGCAGGTGCTTTCCACCGGACAGCCGTCCGTGCAGCGGAGAGGCGCTCCGTCAGGCGCATTTTCACTCTTGAACCAGGTCAGCGAGCCGTCGGCCACTATGCTCTTGCAAGGCTTGCCGACAAACCAGCGGAGTATGTCGAGGTCGTGGCAGCTCTTCGCGAGAATGATAGGGGTCGTTTCTTTCGAGTCCCTCCAGTTGCCGCGGACATAGGAATGGGCCATATGACGGCATTCTATCGGCTCCATATGCTGGATGCTTATGATCCTGCCGATCTTACCGGACTTGAGGGTCTCGTACATAGCCCTGAAATACGGGCTGTAGCGGAGGACGTGGCACACCGCAACGATTCTGCCGTACTTGCCGGCCTGTTTCGCGATGTCCTTGCATTCCTTCTCGCTCTGCGCCACAGGCTTCTCCAGAAGCACGTCGTAGCCCATCTCGAGGGCTTTCATACAAGGTCCGTAGTGGGTGTCGTCGGGAGTGGAGATGATCACCGCATCCGCGAACTTGGGCACCTCGAAAACCTCGCTCCAGTCGCCGAAACGATGTTCCTGCGGGATGGAGAATCTCTCGCCCATAGCCTTCCTGCGGCTCCCTCGGATGTCGGAAACGCCCACAATCTGCATACACTCCGGGAATTTCCTGGCATAGGAGGAATATGTCCTTCCACGGTTTCCCGCTCCGATGACTATGACCTTGACCGGGCCGTTCTTGACATTGGCGCGCAGGCTCTTAACCGGGAAATCCAGTTCGGGGTCAGTGGAAATCGGAGACTCCCTCTCCGAAGATGAATCCATATCGATTCCGGCGATCTTGCCCGCCGCCTTGAGACGGTCTTCCGCGCCGAGGAAAGTGACTCCTGCGGTGATTGCGCCCAGACTTTTGAGAAATTCTTTTCTGTCCATTATTTCAGTGTTTTATTTTGTGTGTTCAAGATTCTTTCCCGCCTTTTACGGTTTTTACGCTTTTTACGGTTCACTCCCCGGCCTTTCCGCCGCAACGCTTCACGACTTGACAAAGTTCGTCAATATGTCCGGAAAAAGGCGGAAAATTCAGGCATATTTTGACAAACTCAGGTAAATTGTCAGAATTTCAGATCCACATAAATCGGGAAATCACCGAAAAATCCACATTTCACCGAAAAAAAATCCACATTTCACCGAAAAATTTTTCATATTTCACCGAATTATTGCACAAACTCTTGATTATAAAGATATTTGTCTGGCTCTAAGTTTAGCGGAATATAGCCTCAAACCTTGACGGCACAGAATACACCGGCGAATCGGCTTAAGGATTACTAATCAGAAGCGGAAGTAGTTTTTGGCGTTGTGGTGGCAGATGTCGCCGACCATCTTGTGGATGAACGGCAGTTCGGACTTCGGGAGACGGCCGGAGGCGATGTCTTCGCCGAGCAGTGCGCAGAGGATGCGGCGGAAATACTCGTGGCGCGGGTAGGACAGGAAACTGCGGGAATCCGTCAGCATGCCGACGAAGCGGCTGAGCAGACCGAGCGCCGAGAGGGCGTTCATCTGCTTGCGCATCCCGTCCTCCTGGTCGAGGAACCACCACGCCGCGCCGTACTGCATCTTTCCGGGAACCGTCCCGTCGTTGAATGTATAGGCCATTGTGGCGAAAACCTCGGTGTCCTTCGGGTTGAGGTTGTAGAGTATGGTCCGGCCGAGTTTGTCCTCGTAGGCGAGCTTGCTGAAGAACTTGTGTCCAGCAGCCGCAACCGGCTTGTCGTCAATCGCGTCGAAGCCCGTGTCCGGACCGAGTTTCTCGAACATCTTACGGTTGTTGTTACGGTTGGGACCTATGTGGAACTGCTGCGTCCACCCGCTTTCGCAGTCCATGGCGGCAAGGTCGAACAGCACCGCGCTCTTGAATTTCGCCACCTCGCACCCGCCCGGCCGCTGCCCCTTGAGAGCCTTGCGGAAAATCCGGTCCGCCTCTTCGCGGGGGCAGTCTTCGGAGTAGAACGTGTCGAGTCCGTGATCCGAGAGCCGGCATCCCATCTGACCGAAGAAATCGTGGCGGCGGCGCAGCGCATCGAGCAGATCCTGATAGCCTGTGACTGCGACTCCCGAAACTTCCCCGAGCCGGGCGATGTAGGCCGCGAAGCTTTCCGGCTCATCCACCCCCGTCACCTTGTCCGGCCGCCAAGTCGGCAGCACCTGCACTCCGAAAGGATGCCCGGCAATCTGCCTGTGCCACTCCAACGAATCCACAGGGTCGTCGGTCGTGCAGACGGTCTCCACATTGAATTTGCGCATCAGGGCCTGCGGACGGAAATCGTCGGTCGCGAGCAGGGCGTTGCACCTGTCATAGATGTCCCGTGCAGTCTCGGGTTTCAGGATGTCGTAAATCCCGAAAGCCCTTGCCAGCTCGAGATGCGTCCAGTGGTAGAGAGGGTTGCGCATCGTGTAGGGCACGGTCTCCGCCCATTTCTCAAACTTTTCCCAGCTGCTGCGGCCGCCGGTGATGTACTCCTCGCCGACCCCGTTGCCCCGGAGCGCCCGCCATTTGTAGTGGTCGCCGCCGAGCCAGATTTTAGTGATGTCCGCAAAGCGGCGGTTTTCGGCGACCTGCTGCGGGACAAGATGGCAATGATAGTCTATAATGGGCAGATTTTCCGCACTTTCGTGGTAGAGTTCGCGGGAATATTCGTTTCCGAGAAGGAAATCGTCGTTGATGAAATGTTCCATATTTTACAAAGTTTCCACAAAAATAGAAAAAATATTCCGTGCACGCACACGGAAATTGAATAAAAATACCTATTTTTGCGGCGAAAATCAAATCCATCTGAACCATCGGGCCGGATTTGATGGATATATATTCATAAATTATTGATATATCGTAAAATATGGCAAAAGTTATAACATTCGGAGAAATCATGCTCCGACTCGCCACTCCGGGACATCTCCGCTTCTCGCAGGCACACGAATTTGAGGCCACTTTCGGCGGGGGAGAGGCAAATGTCGCCGTTTCGCTCGCGAACTACGGGGAAGACGCGCATTTCGTGACTGCGCTTCCGGGCAACGACATCGCCAAGGCCTGCCTCGCCGAACTCAGAGGACTCGGCGTGGGTGTGGAATTCTGCATCGAGAGCGGTGACAGGGTGGGCATCTACTATATAGAGAAGGGCGCGGTTTCGCGGCCGAGCAAGGTGATTTACGACCGTGCGCATTCTTCAGTTTCGGAAATCCGGCCGGGCATGATTGACTGGGACAAGGTTTTCGAGGGTGCGGACTGGTTCCACTGGACCGGAATCACTCCGGCAATCAGTCAGGGTGCGGCGGATGTCTGCCTTGAGGCGATTGAGGCTGCCTCCCGTCACGGGGTGAAAGTCTCCTGCGACCTCAACTACAGGAAGAACCTCTGGAAATACGGAAAGACGGCGGCCGAAGTCATGCCGGCTCTCGTGGCCGGATGCGATGTCATCATCGGCAATGAGGAGGACGCGGAGAAGGTCTTCGGCATCAAGCCTGAGGGATTCAGCGCGGAGGCCGGCGTGATTGACACCGCGAAGTTCGAGTTCGTGGCCAGGTCGCTGATGGAAAAGTTCCCGAAAGCGTCCAAAGTGGCGATTACCCTGCGCGGCTCGGTGAATGCCGACCACAACACCTGGGGCGCGGTTCTTTACGACGGGAACACGCTCTTCGCCTCAAGGCGCTACGACATCACGGACATTGTGGACCGTGTGGGCGGCGGCGACTCTTTCGGCGGCGGGCTGATTTACGGTCTGCTGAACTATGCCGGCGACGACCGCAAGGCGCTTGAGTTCGCCGTGGCGGCTTCCTGTCTGAAGCACACCATTGAGGGCGACTACAACCGGGTCGGCGTCAAGGAGGTGGAGACGCTCATGAACGGGAACGGCTCCGGAAGAGTTTCAAGATAATACGGGACATCTAAAAGGCGGTCTGCTGCGTTGGATGTCTTGATTACTAAATCTACAATTTGAATATGGCAAAATATAGCAAAACTCAGGTGATTTCGGCGGCGGTTTCCACGGGGCTGGTGCCGGTGTTCTACAACCCTTGCGCTGAAACGTCAAAGGCGGTGCTCAAGGCCTGCTATGACGGAGGAATCAGGGTGTTCGAGTTTACGAACAGGGGCGATTTCGCTCACGAGGTGTTCGCGGAACTTGTGAAATATGCGAATGCGGAACTGCCGGGGATGATTCTCGGGGCAGGTTCTGTCATAGACGCGCCGACTGCGGCCCTCTACCTTCAGAACGGGGCGAACTTCATCGTGGGTCCGCTCTTCAATCCGGCCGTCGCTCCGGTGTGCAACCGCCGCTGCGTGCCGTACATTCCGGGCTGCGGCTCGGCGACTGAAATCGGGATGGCTCAGGAGGCGGGCTGCGACATCTGCAAGGTTTTTCCGGGCGACGTTCTCGGGCCGGCTTTCGTGAAGGGGGTCAAGGCTCCGATGCCGTGGACTCAGCTTCTCGTGACAGGCGGAGTGAAACCCGAGGCGGAGAATCTCCGGGGCTGGTTCAAGGCAGGGGCTTCCTGCGTGGGGATGGGCAGCAACCTCTTCCCGAAGGATGTCGTGAAAGCCGGCGACTGGGCGGCCGTCACGAAACTCTGCGCCGATTCGCTGAAAATCATCGCGGAGGTGCGCGGATAGCGCACGGCCGGGAGAAAGAGATGAGGGCGGGAGAACATCGCAGTCCGGGGACGGAATGGCCTGACACATAATGGCCAGAATACACTGGCCTGAACACACTGGCCTGACATATAATGGCCAGAACCCATCGGCAGAACACATAGAGACAGGAACACATAAAAGATGACAGACAAAAACAGAATGACCAATTTCCGGTGGGTGATCTGCGCGATGCTTTTCCTCGCGACCACCGTCAACTATCTCGACCGTCAGGTTCTCTCCCTCACCTGGGACGAGTTCATAAAACCGGAATTTCATTGGGACGAATCCCACTATGGAACGATAACGTCCATATTTTCAATAGTATATGCCTTGTGTATGCTCTTCGCCGGACGCTTCGTCGACTGGATGGGCACGAAGAAGGGCTATCTCTGGGCAATCGGGATATGGTCGGCCGGAGCCTGTCTCCACGCCTTCTGCGGGGTCATCACCGAGAGTGTCGTCGGACTTCACAGCGCGGCCGAACTCGTTCAGGCGACCGGAGATGTGGCTGTGCTGATTTCAACGGTCAGCATGTACTGCTTCCTTGTGGCCCGGAGCGTGCTCGCGCTCGGCGAGGCCGGCAATTTCCCGGCGGCCATCAAGACCACGGCGGAGTATTTCCCGAAAAAAGACCGTGCGTTCGCGACCTCAATCTTCAATGCGGGCGCGTCCATCGGCGCTCTCATAGCCCCGCTCACGATTCCGCTGCTCGCAAAGGCCTGCGGATGGGAGATGGCGTTCATCATCATCGGTGTGCTCGGATTCATCTGGATGGGAATCTGGGTGTTTGTCTATGACAAGCCGGAGAAGTCCCGCTTCGTGAATGCTGCGGAACTCGCCTACATCGAACAGGACAAGCTCATCGAGGCTTCAGAAGCGGCTGCGGCTGGCACGGAGGGGAAAAAGATGAGCATCCGTCAGGCGCTCGGATTCCGTCAGACCTGGGCGGTCATCGCCGGGCGTTTCATGGCGGACGGTGTGTGGTGGTTCTTCCTCTTCTGGACTCCGTCCTACCTCAACTCCCAATTCGGCATCAAGACCACCGAACCGCTCGGAATGGCGCTGATTTTCACCCTCTACGCCATCACGATGCTCTCAATCGTCGGCGGGAAGCTCCCGACCATATTCATAAACAAGGCAATGGGCAAGGGCGGCAAGTTCGACCCTTACGCCGCCCGGATGAAGGCGATGCTCATCTTCGCCATATTCCCGATATGCGTGCTTCTCGCGCAGCCCCTCGGCACCATATCCCCGTGGTTCCCGACGGTTCTCATAGGACTCGGATGCGCGGCGCACCAGTCCTGGTCTGCGAATGTATATACGACGGTCAGTGACATGTTCCCGAAATCGGCGATTGCCACAGTCACGGGCATCGGCGGGATGGCGGGCGGCATCAGTTCGATGATCATGCAGAAGTTCGCGGGCGAGCTTTTCGTCTGGTCGGACAAGGTCGGCCTGCATTTCTTCGGCTTCGAGGGGAAACCGGCCGGCTACTTCATCGTCTTCTGCATCTGCGCCTTCGCCTACCTCATCGGCTGGCTGCTCATGAAAGCCTTCGTCCCGCATTACAAAGTCGTCGAAGCGGAGTAATCCCGCCCCGGCATCTTGAGAA
>CAVDEO010000121.1:0-6833 GCA_963607915.1 bacterium | reverse complement strand
TTCCTATCGGGGTCGAGCCTGTCGGCAGACCCAGCACGAAAGGTTTGTCTGTCACAGCAGCCTTGGCCTTGATCCGTGAAACGATGTACCGCGCAGCCCAGACAGCCCCCTGCGCATCCGTATTTTCAATAATTACTCTCATATTTCCAAAGTTTTATATTTATCCATTCTCTTATTTCAGCGAATTATTTCAGCGGTTCAAGTAGGTAATCCGCCGGTAGGTTTGGCGGTCAAAACAGTTTCACGAAGACTTCAATAGCCTGATACTCCGCCATCCCCATCTCATCATAAAGCCGAGCCGTATTCTGCGTCCGCTCCTCGGCCCGCTGCCAGAACTCGCGGCTGTCCTCGCCCGGGAACGGCACGATGTCCTTCTGGCTGAGATGCCTGTAAATCGCGTGTCTCTTCTTGATCAGCTCGTCAGGGCTGAGCGGAACCGCCATATCCACGCGGCCAATCTCCCACTCCATCCACGCGCCTCTGTAGAGCCATACGTGGCAGTGTTTGAGCCACTCCTCGCCCTCGCACTGATGCAGAGCCTCAAGGACGGCCTCGGTGCAGACCCTGTGCGTCCCGTGCGGGTCGGCAAGGTCGCCGGCGACATAAATCTGGTCGGGCAGCACTTTGTGGAGCAGGTCGAGAATGATGTCGATATCCTTCTGCGTCCTTTCGCCTTTCTTGATTCCTCCTGTCTCATAGAACGGCAGGTTGAGGAAATGCGCGTTCGTGTCGGCGTTCAGACCGAAAGAACGCACTGCGGCGCGCGCCTCTGAACGGCGTATGGCCGCCTTGATATCCAGAAGTTCACGCGGTTCAGGCTCTCCCGGACGCTTCGTGGCAATGACTGCCTTCACCTTGTCGAAATCATCGCCGTAGCCGAGTTCGTGGATTGCGTCCATATGCTGGAGAACCACGTCGTCGTGAACGGCCACATTTCCGGAAGTCTCATAAGCGACATGCACGTCGTGTCCCTGCTGTACAAGACGAATGAAAGTTCCTCCCATCGAAATCACGTCATCGTCAGGATGCGGGGAGAAGATGAGCACCTTCTTCGGGAACGGCGTCGAAGCCACCGGTCTCGTGCTGTCATCCGCGTTCGGTTTTCCGCCAGGCCATCCGGTAATCGTGTGCTGGAGGTCGTTGAATACGTCTATGTTGATCTTGTCGTAAGGCCCTTTCAGTTCGAGCAGTTCACCGAGGGAGTTGTCGAGATAGTCCTTATGCGTGAGTTTGAGAATCGGTTTGTGAACCTGCTGGCAGAGCCACACCACGGCTTTCCTGATGAATTTCGGAGTCCAGTCGCACTGGCCTACGAGCCACGGAGCGACAAAGCGCGTGAGGTTGGCTGACGAGTTGGAATCGGCGTAGAAGGTGACATTCTCGTGCAATTGGAGCAGCGAAGCCGGGTAGGACCTGTCCATATCGCACTCGACGATGTGTTTCACCGCCTCCGCCTTGTCCTCGCCCCAGGCCATGAGGATGATCTTTTTCGCCGAGAGCATCGTGCTTATGCCCATCGTGATGACCGTGCGGGGGGTGAGATCCACATTCCCCTTGAAATTCTTCGCCTGACGGTTGCGCGACTTGTGGCTGAGCAGAACCACTCTCGTGCGGGTCTTTTCCGATGAACCGGACTCGTTGAAGCCAATCTGTCCGTGTTCGCCGATGCCCATCACGAGCAGGTCGAGATTTCTTGCCATCTTGTCATATCCGGAACAGTACTCTCCCACCTTGTCCCTTTCCACAGTGCCGTCCGGGAAGTGGATGTTCTCCTCCTGAAAATCCGCAAGGTCAATCAGTTCCTGATGCAGGACGGCATTGCGGCTGGTCTTCTCGATTCCGTTGCACGGGTAATACTCGTCTATGCTGAAAACTTCGACATCCTTGAACGAAACAAGCCCCTTGGCGTATCTTTCCGCCAGAATCTTGTAAAGCGTCCTCGGAGACGAACCGGTGCTCAGACCAAGCCTGAACCGCCCTCCTTTCTCCTTGATGGAACCGACGATCACATCCGCAATCGCCTCGCTCGCATCAGTCTGTTCATCGAATACCTTCGTCGGGATTTTTTCGTAACTGTGGAGAATGTCGTCCGGAATACCGTCCATAATCAGACCGCCGTTCGCCGGAAGTGTAAAATGTGACATATTTTAAAATAATTTAAAAACTTTCAAGTAAGCGTTAAGGATTACTAAGTAAGCGTTAATGATTACTAAATAACACGCAAAAATACAAAATGTCCCGATATTGCGAAAATTTCGTACTTTTGCGCGACATAAAGGATATACAGAACATAGGGCTGGCTAAAAAGTCCCGAAGGGATCGCGCCGGAGGCGCGAAATACCCCTGATAGGGGTCGCAGACGTTAGTCTGCGGGGGTTAGGAAATCCGAAGGAGGGTGAACAAAACACTTTTTGGTCACCCTCATATATGCGACATATATATGGATGTAAGAAATACGGAAGAAAAAAATATAATCGAAGACATCGCAGGGAAGGAATATGAGCACGGTTTCGTGACGGACCTTGAGCAGGAATTCATTCCCAAAGGTCTGAACGAGGATATCATACGGCTGATTTCCGCGAAAAAGGAGGAACCCGGCTGGCTGCTGGATTTCCGCCTTGACGCTTTCCGCAAATGGCAGAAGATGTCCGTTCCGAAGTGGGGGCATCTGGACATTCCGGAGATTGATTTCCAGGATATCATATATTATGCTGCGCCGAAAAAGGACGGCGACGGGCCGAAAGAGATAGACCCCGAACTCGCCAGGACTTTCGACAAGCTCGGCATTCCGCTCCACGAACGGGAGGCACTCGCGGGAGTGGCGGTGGACGCCGTCTTCGACTCGGTTTCCGTCAAGACGACCTTCCGTGCCGCGCTTCAGGAGAAGGGAATCATCTTCTGCTCGTTCTCCGAGGCGGTGCGGGAATATCCTGAACTCGTCAGGAAATATCTCGCCACGGTCGTTCCGTCGGGGGACAATTTCTACGCCGCGCTCAATTCGGCGGTGTTCAGCGACGGCTCGTTCTGCTATATTCCCAAGGGAGTGCGCTGCCCGATGGAACTTTCCAGCTACTTCCGCATCAACGCAAAAGGTACGGGGCAGTTCGAGCGCACGCTCATCGTCGCGGACGAGGGCTCGTATGTGAGCTATATGGAAGGATGCACGGCTCCGATGCGGGACGAGAACCAGCTGCACGCCGCAGTGGTGGAGATTGTCGTGGAGAAGGATGCCGACGTGAAATATTCCACCGTCCAGAACTGGTATCCGGGCGATGCCGAGGGCAGGGGAGGAATCTTCAACTTCGTGACAAAGAGGGGGATATGCCGTGGCTCCGGGAGCCATCTTTCCTGGACTCAGGTCGAGACCGGTTCGGCGATTACATGGAAATACCCTTCAACCATACTCAGGGGAGACAATTCGTCTTCGGAGTTCTATTCCGTGGCCGTCACCAACAACTTCCAGCAGGCGGACACGGGCACGAAGATGATACACATCGGGCGCAACACCCGCAGCCGCATCGTCAGCAAGGGAATCTCCGCCGGGCACAGTCAGAACAGCTACCGGGGACTCGTCAAGATGCTTCCGGGCGCGGACAATGCGAGGAACTACTCCCAGTGCGACAGCCTGCTGATCGGCTCGCGCTGCGGGGCGCACACGTTCCCGGACATTCAGAACGCGAATCCGACTGCCGTGGTGGAACACGAGGCGACGACTTCGAAAATCAGCGAAGACCAGCTTTTCTACTGCAACCAGAGGGGGATAGGCCCGGAAGACGCGGTGGGGCTGATTGTGAACGGCTATGCCAAGGAGGTTCTCGCCAAGCTGCCGATGGAGTTCGCGGTGGAGGCCCAGAAACTTCTGTCGGTGTCGCTTGAAGGGTCTGTGGGATAATGTTGAAAGAAATAGGGATGGACTGGATAAATTATGCATTGTTTACGATAGGCGGCGACCGGCCGGTGCTGCTCATCGACCTCATCACATCGGTGCTGGGGCTGACCTGCGTTTTCCTGGCGGGCCGCAACAGCAAGTACAATTTCTGGGTGGGCTACCTCTACACGGCGGCGCTGTTCCTGATGTTCTGGAACAAGCACCTCTACGCCTCCCTGATTCTTCAACCCATATCATTGGGAATCAATGTGCTCGGGCACTGGAGGTGGACGCATCCTAAGGAGGGTGAACAGTCGTCGAAGGGCGACGGCGCGCTGAAAGTCTCAATGCTGAACTGGACGCAGAGGGCGGCCGCCATCGTTTCCGTATTCGTCCTTGCCGGAGTCTGGGGATGGCTGCTGCATCAGCTCGGGACGGTCTGGGCGCCGGACAAGTTCCCCGCCGATCCTGTTCCGTACCTCGATGCCTGCGTGACTGTGCTGATACTTGTGGCTCAGTTCCTCTCGGCTCTCAAGAAATGGGACTGCTGGATTGCCTGGCTGCTCGTCAACATAACCCAACTTGCCCTACACATTTCCGTGGGTCACGTGTTTATGCCGATAATCTGTGTCCTCTACCTCATCAACGGCATAGTTTCGATTGTCTCGTGGATGAAACTTTATCGCAGGAACGCATAACTCTTCTCCAGTGGACGGGATATTTTCGGAGTTATGGTAAAATATGATGAATCAAATAGTTATGAATATATAATTTTGAATATAGATATATATGTCTGACGTCATACTCAAAATAAAAGGTCTGAAGGCCGGAATCGAAGGAAAGGAAATTCTCAAGGGAATAGATCTCGAAATCAGGAAAGGGGAGATTCACGCATTCATGGGACCGAACGGGGCGGGAAAGAGCACGCTCAGCTCGGTGCTTGCCGGGAAACCGCAGTACACGGTTACGGAAGGCACAATCGAATATATGGGGAAGGATTTGCTCGCGATGTCTCCGGAGGAACGTTCGTGGGCGGGGATATTCATGTCGTTCCAGTATCCGGTGGAGATTCCCGGGGTGAGCATCACGAATTTCATGAAGACTGCCGTCAATTCACGGCGGGAGGCGATGGGGCTTGAACCGATGAAGGCCGGTGAATTTCTGAAACTGCTCCGCGAGAAGATGGCGTTCGTGCAGATGAAGCCCGAATTTGCGAAGAGGGAGGTGAACGTGGGCTTCTCCGGAGGCGAGAAGAAACGCAACGAAATTTTCCAGATGGCGATGCTCGACCCGACGCTTTCGATTCTTGACGAGACCGACAGCGGACTGGATGTGGATGCGCTGAGGATTGTGGCGAACGGGGTGAACGCGCTCCGCACACCGGAGAAGGCGTCAATCATTATCACTCACTATCAGCGTCTTCTGGAATATATCGTGCCCGATGTCGTGCACGTGCTGAAGGACGGCCGCATCGTGAAGACCGCCGGACGCGAACTCGTGGATTTCATTGAGGAGAACGGGTATGACAAGTTTTAGGACATATTTCGTGGGCCGCGATTCCATTCCGGAGGCAGTCGCCCTCGGCCGTGGGGAGGAACTTTCCGTGCTTCTCGTCGCTCTGCCCGGAGTGAGCGCGGAGGTCAGTCTCAGGGTCGATCTGAACGGTGAAGGAGCGGGATTTTCGCTCAACGGAGTGTGCATTTCGCCTTCCGATGAGCGTGTCGGCTTCCGTGTGGAACTTCATCACAATGTTCCACGCTGCTCATCGTCACAGCTGTTCAAGAACATTGTAGGAGGCTCCGCCCGGTCGGATTTCTACGGACGCATAGTCGTGGCTCAGGATGCGCAGAAGACGGAGGCCTATCAGGCGAACCACAATCTGCTGCTCTCGGACGCGGCACGGGTGGATACTGAGCCGCAGCTGGAAATATACGCCGATGACGTGAAATGCTCCCACGGGGCGACGGTCGGCAAACTCAACGAGGACGAGCAGTTCTATATGCGTTCGCGCGGGATTTCCCTTGAAGAGGCGCGCTTCCTCCAGATGATTTCGTTCGTGTCGCCGGTTTTCGACATCGTTCCGGACTCTGATGAAAGGGAGCGGCTGAAAACCGAGGTCGAGGCGGCTATTCGGAAGATGAGTCTGTAGGCTGCCCTCCTGGCACAACTGGCATATTACCCGAAAAACAGGACTCTGAAGAATCAAGTCACAATGACCGCCTACCCAAACGTCAAAATCAATCTCGGCCTGAACGTGCTCCGCAAGCGTCCGGACGGCTATCACGACATCGAGACCCTGTTCGTTCCCTATTTCGGGATGACGGATGTCCTTGAGATTGTCCCTGCGGAGTCCTTCTCGATTGAAATCACTTCCTCAAAACCGGGAATCCCGGACTGGAATCCCCAGTCGGACCTGTGCGCCAAGGCGTGGAGGCTTCTGCGGGACAGGTACGGGATACCTCCGGTAGCGATTTCCCTTGAAAAGCGCAATCCTGTCGGCGGAGGGCTCGGAGGCGGCTCGTCCGACGGGGCGTTCACCCTGAAGATGCTCAACGGGATGTTCTCCGTGGGGCTTTCGGAGGCGGAACTCGCGTCGCTTGCCGCCGAACTGGGCAGCGACTGCCCGTTTTTCATCCATAACCGTCCGATGATTGGCGAGGGAAGGGGCGAGATTCTTTCCGATTTCCCTTTGCCTGAGCTTGATTTCAGCGGAGCGGCAGCCCAGTCACCCGGAGACTCCGCTGGGATTTCTTTCCGGGATTCCGCCGAGGATTCTCTCGGGACTCCTTCCGGGGATTCTCTCGAGATTCCTTTCGGGGATTCTCTCGGGACTCCTTCCGGGGATTCTCCCGAGATTCCTTTCGGAGATTCTCCCGGGACTCCTTCCGGGGATTCTCCCGGGACTCCTTTCGGGGATTCTCCCGAGATTCCTTTCGGGGATTCTCTCGGGACTCCTTCCGGGGAT
>CAVDEO010000120.1:0-6859 GCA_963607915.1 bacterium | reverse complement strand
ATCTCGCCCAGGGGCTTCCGATAACCTACCTCGCCTTCACCATCGACCACGAGGGGGCGTATCTGAGTCCCGACTGGGATGAAAAACTCTACGAGAGGTAAATAGCTGCGTTATACTCAACTTTTCAAACCTCACGATGTCAGGTTGCTCCGGTTAAAAAGTTTCATAAAAATCAGGGAGGGGCGAAGCATAAAAGGATGAGATGCAAGGCGGATGGTGAAGATGAATACCGCAGCAACCTGACGGTTGTGAGGATTTCATCAAGACATCCAACGCAGCAGGTCGCCTTTTATGCAAGCCCCATCTCGCGGCGGAGGTCCTTCTCCTTTATAGACTGCCTCTTGTCATAATCCTTCTTGCCCCGTGCGAGGGCGATGAGCAGCTTCGCGTAGCCGTTGTCCGCGATGTAGAGTTTCACGGCGATGATGGTGAGCCCCTTCTCCTTGACAGCACGGTTCAGTTTCGCGAGTTCGCGCCTGTTCAGCAGCAGTTTGCGGTCGCGGCGCGGGTCGTGTGCACCCCAGGCGCAACCCCACCAGTAGTCCGCGACATGCATATTCTTGACATAAAGCTCCCCGTTGTTGAAGTAGCAGAAAGCGTCCACAAGCGACGCCTTGCCGGCGCGGATTGACTTGATTTCCGTCCCGGTGAGCACAATTCCCGCCTGATAGGTCTCGATGAACTCGAAATCGAACGAAGCTCTGCGGTTCTTTATCTCTATATTGCTCTTGGCTTTTGGCATAATTCCTTGCGTAACAGCCCGCAAATTTATAAATTTGTCGGCAATCGGCAATGTTTCCGATGAAGAGATTATGCCTGCCGAACATTGTCCCCCTCCTGCATGAAAAAGAACTTCACTCCCATACCTGAACCTGCGCCGCTTCCTGAGGCTGAGAAAATCGATGTCGGGGACATATATGACAGATATGTGTCCGGAGAAATCGACATAATCTGCGTCATCGGGCCGACGGCTTCAGGGAAGACGAAATATGCCGTCGCGCTTGCAAGGGAAATCAACCGTCTCGCGGGGAAACCGGTTGCCGAGATCATTTCCGCCGACTCGCGTCAGGTCTATCGCGGAATGGACATCGGGACGGGGAAGGATCTGTCTGAATATGAGGAAATTCCGTGGCATCTGATGGATATGGTCGATGCCGGGTCGAAATACAACATCTATGAATACCAGCGCGATTTCGAGTCCGCATACCGGGACATCCGCTCCCGTGGCTGCGTGCCCGTCCTCTGCGGCGGCTCGGGGCTGTATGTCGAGGCGGCCACCTGCGGCTACTCACTGCCGGATGTCCCGGAGAACAGGGAACTCCGCAGAGAGTGCGAATCCGTTCCTACGGAAGAGTTGATTGAAAGGCTCGCCGCCCTGAAGCCGCTGCACAACAGCACCGACTACGACACCCGCAAGCGCCTCATCCGGGCTCTTGAAATCGCCGTCTATGAAACGGAACACCCGGTGAAGCGTACGGCATATCTCCCGAAGAAGGCATACTACATCGGAACGCTCGTCACCCGCGAAGTCCGCAACGCCCGCATCGACGCGCGTCTGGACGCACGGCTGAAGGAGGGTATGGTCGAGGAAATCCGCAGCCTTCTCGACGGCATCCCGGAGCACACCGACCCGCTCACCGGAGCACTCATCCCCGCCCGCGCTCCGATTCCCGCCGAAGACCTCATCTACTACGGTCTCGAATACAAGTTCGTCACTTTGTACATAAAGGGGGAACTGACTTACGAAGAGATGAAGTCCCGTCTCGCCATAGCCATCCATCAGTTCGCCAAGCGTCAGATGACCTGGTTCCGGGGGATGGAGCGCAAGGGCATCTGCATCCACTGGACCGAAGTCTGACGGGGCGCAGAAAAGGCGACCTGCTGCGTTGGATGTCTTGATGAAATCCTCACAACCATCAGGTTGCTGCGGTTTCATCTTCACCATCCGCCTTGCATCTCATCCTTTATAGTAAGGATTACTTATAGCTTAAAAGATTTTTTTATGAGATCCACGCTGTCGAGCAGTTCCCAGCCGAAGAACTGGACTTCCTTGCGGGAGCGGACTCCGTGACGGATGAGCTCCACTTCGGCGCGGTAGGGTTTGCGTCCCACGTGCCCGTAGGCTGCGGTCGGCTCGTAAATCGGGTTCTTCAGGCCGAACTTCTCTATGATTTTCGCCGGGCGCAGGTCGAACAGTTCTCCGATTTTCTCCGCTATGAAAGCGTCGCTGAACGGCTTGCCCTTGAACTCCGGACCCTGTACTCCGGCACCATCGATTGCTGCGCTGCCGTTGCTGTTCACAAAGATGCTGACCGGCCGGGCCACCCCGATGGCGTAGGAAATCTGAACCAGAAGCTCGTCCGCCACTCCGGCCGCCACGAGATTCTTCGCGATGTGGCGTGCCGCGTACGCTGCCGAGCGGTCAACCTTGGACGGGTCTTTCCCGGAAAACGCTCCACCGCCGTGCGCCCCGCGTCCTCCGTAGGTGTCGACGATGATCTTGCGCCCGGTGAGTCCCGTGTCCCCGTGCGGGCCGCCGATTACGAACTTTCCGGTCGGGTTCACGTGGAGGATGAAGCCCTGCGGGTTCTCATTGGCGTCGAACACGCCGTGGAAAAGCGCGGCGGTGTCAGGGTGCAGTTCGGAGAGCATTTCCGGGATGAGAATCTCCTCCACATCCTTGCGTATCTTCGACTGCATGAAAAAGTCGTCCGGAAGGAACTCGTCGTGCTGGGTGGAAATCACGATGGTGTGCACCCTCACCGGCTTCCCCGTCTGACCGTCATACTCGATTGTGAACTGCGACTTCGCGTCCGGACGGAGGTATGGCATCCTCGAATTCTTCTCCCTGCGGATTCTCGCGAGCACACGCAGCGCGAGGTGCGACAGATAGAGCGGAAGCGGCATATAGTCCTCGGTCTCGCGGCAGGCATATCCGAACATCATGCCCTGATCTCCGGCCCCCTGCGCGTCCGCCTCGTCCTCCACATCCCTGTCCTTGCCGACCACTCCCCGGTTGATGTCCGCAGACTGTTCGTGCAGAGTGCTCATCACCCCGCAGGAATTGCCGTCGAAGCGGTATTCTGCCTTGTTGTAGCCGATGCGGTTCACGGTCTCGCGCACGATTTTCTGTATGTCCACATAGGCGTCATCCGAGCGCACCTCGCCGCCCACAATCACAAGTCCTGTCGAGCAGAACGTCTCGCAGGCCACCTTCGCCTCCGGGTCCTGCCTGAGAAACTCATCGAGTATCGCATCTGAAATCTGATCCGAGACCTTGTCCGGATGTCCCTCGGAAACCGACTCCGAAGTAAAAAGATAGTTGTCCATAAAAAATAAACTCTACATATTTTGAAATATGCAGAGCCGCCATAAAAACACACTGTCAGGTCTGTGACCTTCATCACATTTTAGCATTTTTTCGAGTGGTTGCAAGCAGACAAATCTCTCCACATATTTCATATATCCCTTCCTTTCGGATGGGAGTGCAAAGGTACGCAAATTTTCGATATGTCAAAGAAAAAACCGTAAAAAACAGTAAATTTTCAAAATATTGTCACTTAATTTCTTGAAATCATAATTCTGATATACATTTGCGCGACAAACCAAAAACATTTTTCAATAATTCAACCCTTATGAGACAAACAATCAAATGTTTCCTTGCTGCTTTCGCAGCGGTTCTTTTGGGTGTGACCTCCTTCGCTCAGGTCACTACATCAAGTCTTAACGGTCGTGTCGAAGATGAGAACGGAGAAGCCGTAATCGGCGCCGCCGTTGTCGCGACTCACACTGAGTCGGGCACCCGTTATGCCGCCATCACCAACGGTCAGGGCCGTTATGTAATCAACGGTATGCGTGCCGGCGGTCCCTACACGGTGGAAGTGACTTGTCTGGGCTTTCAGAATGTCACCTACACCGGCATCTCCCTCCAGCTCGCCGAAGCTTTCAGTCTCGACTTCGATCTGAAAGAAGACAAACTACAGCTGGGTGAGGCCATCGTGATTGCCGCGCCTTCCTCAAAATTCGCTTCAGAGAAGACAGGAGCCGCGACAAACATTTCCGGCAAGCAGATTGAGTCGCTCCCGACAGTCAGCAGAAGCATTACGGATGTCACAAGACTTTCACCTTATGGAGGAAACGGAATGAGTTTCGCCGGAACGGACGGACGTACGGCCAATTTCACGGTCGACGGCGCGAACTTCAACAACAACTTCGGACTTTCTTCCAATCTTCCGGGAGGCGGCTCGCCTATCTCAATCGATGCGATTGATGAACTTCAGGTTGTCATCTCTCCATATGACGTGCGCCAGACCAACTTCATCGGCGGCGGCGTGAACGCCATCACGAAGTCGGGAACGAACACCTTCAAAGGTTCCGCCTATGTCTACCACCGCAACGAGAACATGCGCGGCAACCAGGTAGCCGGCGTTGAAATCGCCGGTGCAAGGGATCGCGACCGCAACACCACTTACGGATTCACTCTCGGCGGCCCGATTGTGAAGAACAAGCTCTTCTTCTTCGTGAACGCCGAATATTCCAAGACACCGACAGTCGCTGTCCGCTGGAGAGCTTCGGAGGACGGTGTCGGCGACTCCGACAAATACCTCTCATATGCCTCCGTGGCTGATATGGAACGTGTGGCTGAACACGTGAAGAGCAAGTACGGCTACGACCCTGGTTCATACACCGATTTCCCTGCCGATGAGAGCAACATCAAGGTTCTCGCACGTCTGGACTGGAACATCAATGACAGGAACAAACTCGCAGTCCGCTACAACTACACGAACAACACCGCTTGGAACGGCCCGAACGCATCTTCAATGGACGGCGGCACAAGGTCGGCATATGCCCGTACATCTCTTTATTCAATGGCTTTCGCCAATTCGATGTACTCCATCAACAATCTCGTGCATTCTGTTTCCCTTGACCTGAACAGCAAAATCAGCGACAACCTCTCGAACCAGTTCCTCGCCACATTCTCCAAGCTTGACGATGTCCGCGGAACAAACTCCGACGAGTTCCCTTTCATCGACATACTCGACGGCACCGGTTCCACCACCGCCTATATGGCCCTCGGATATGAACTTTTCACATGGAACAACGCGGTTCACAACACCATCGCGAATGTCAAGGACGACCTTACATATTATGTGGGCAACCACAAGATTACGGGAGGTCTGAGCTATGAGTATCAGATGGCTGACAATGCCTATATGAGAAACGGAACGGGCTATTACCGCTACCAGAGCGTGGATGACTTCATCAACGGAGCGACCCCTGAGGTTGTCTGCCTGACCTACGGCTACGACGGCGAGAAGAATCCTGCCGCACGCGTGCAGTTCCACAAGCTCGGCATCTATGCCCAGGATGAGTGGAATGCCACCGACTCATTCAAGCTCACCTACGGTCTGCGTCTCGACGGACTCTTCTTCGACAACGGTGACCTCAAGACAAACAACGCGATAAAGGCTCTGAGCTATTATCCGAAATCATACGGCTACACCGAGCAGCACATCGACACGGGCAAATGGCCGAGTGCAAATGTGACAGTTTCTCCGAGGGTGGGATTCACCTATGACATCCTCAAGGACAAGAGCCTCATCCTCCGTGGAGGCACAGGTCTCTTTTCCGGACGACTCCCGCTCGTATTCTTCACGAACATGCCTACCAACTCGGGTATGGTGCAGTATCAGGCGCAGCTCAACGCCACCACTCTCGCATCCAAGGTGAGCGGATACACCGGCGCCACCGTTGAGAACAGCGGCAAGACCTACATCGACATGAGCCAGTTCTCCGGCGGTCTCAAGACCGATGCGAACGGAAAGGCTACGACCCAGGCGCTCTACGACTACCTCATCTCCCTTGGATACCCGACGACCCCGGGTGACGGCACCGTGCCTTCTTCAATCTCTGCGGTTGACCCTAAGTTCAAGATGCCTCAGGTGTGGAAGACTTCCCTCGCTCTGGACTACAGCTTCCCGACTTCATTCCCGTTCTCAATCACTGCCGAGGGTATTTTCAACAAGACCGTGAACGGCGTGACAATCTCCGACTGGTCAATGAGACCGGTCAACGGATATGTGAGGTGGAACGGAGCGGACAACCGCCCTATCTATCCGAGCGATTTCCGTGCGGCCACCAAGGCGTTCGTCCTTGAGAACACCAACAAGGGTTACGGCTATTCTGCGAATGTGACTTTGAATATGCGCCCTATCGAGAACCTCAGCCTCATGGCCGCCTACACACATACTGCATCAAAGGAACTTACCGGCATGCCTGGTTCTGCGGCCGAGTCCGCATTCACCTATGTTCCGACATCCGAGGGTCCGAACAACATCAAGCTTCACAACTCTCAATATGTGACCCCGGACCGCGTGGTCGCATCAGGAACCTACAGCGACAAATGCGGCAACCACTTCAGTCTCATCTATGAGGCATGGAGAGGAGGTTATAACTACTCCTACATGCTCTCCAACGACATGAACGGGGACGGCTACTCCTACGATGCCATCTACATCCCTACCGACGAGCAGGTTGCAAACAACGAGTTCCGTTTCGCTTCGGATGATGACCGCGACCGTTTCATGGATTATGTCCACAACAACAGTTATCTCAAGAAGCATCAGGGCGAATATGCTGAGGCCTACAGCGTATATTCTCCATGGGTTCACCGTCTCGACTTCAGCTACAAGCACGACTTCAAGGTGAAAATCGGAAAATCGGTTAACACGCTTCAGCTGAGCTTCGATCTCAAGAACCTCGCGAACATATTCAATTCAAGGTTTGGCGTAAGCAAGTATATGAATCCGGATCTCAATGAAGGCCGTATCCTTACATACGACAGTACTGATGCTGACGG
>CAVDEO010000119.1:0-6902 GCA_963607915.1 bacterium | reverse complement strand
GGAGGGGCGCTATACTCCGAGGATGCCTGAGGTCGTCCGGCGGATTTCCGATGATGTCGAGCCGCTGAGACTTGTGCCGTATGGGAGTACGGAGTTGCGCGTGACGGTATTCCCTGAGGGGAGACTGTGAATGGAGACTGTTTTAAAAGGCGAATTGCCGCGTTATGCGATAAAACAGGGAAAATATTTAAATAAATGAATATAAGGTATATACACTTTGTGGAGGCGGTTCTTGCCGTCGGTCTTGCGACGGTCGGCTGCCGGGAGAAGTCGACTGAACAAACGGCCGGCCGCTCGGCGGGCAACGGGGCGGCGACAATCTGCCGGACTGACGCGCTGTTCAATGTGCTGCCTCAGACCTGCGTCCCCGTGATGCCTGACGACACTCTGCGGGCGGCGAGGGGCGAGAATGCCGTCGCCCAGTTCGTCATCGATGCGAGGGAGGACCTCTCCGGACTCACTGCGGAGGTGAAAATCAAGGGGGAATCGCTTTGGCGTGGAGACATCAAAGGCGTGTCACCCGGGAGCGGGAAAGCCGGAGGGGCGTCGCTCGGGATTGGGAAATCCGCCCGGAAGATGTCGCGCTCGGCGGTGTGCGGGTGGGTGCACTTCGTCCGCTCGTCCCATCATTACAAATTCGGCGCGCCGGACTCCCTCCTCTCTCCGACGGGGCTTTTCCCCGACCCTATTATCACCGACAGCACCGAGACAGTTCCCGCCGGAGACCGGGCGCTGCTCACCGTGGACATCCCGGTGACGGAAGACATCGCTCCGGGAGTTTACACAGGCAGGGCGATTGTCCGGGGGAACGGGGGCGGTGTCCGTCTTGAGAAGGAATTCACGCTCAGAGTCTATCCGGCCGTCCTTCCGCAGGAACAGGGTCTTTCCGTGACCAACTGGTTCTTCCCCGACAAGTTCCATTTCATGAACGGGGGAAAGGATGTGGAGAAATACGGCCCGGAATACTGGGAATGTTACAAATCCCTCGTGAAGACCGCCGAGGCATACGGGCAGACCGTGTGGATTATATACGAAAACGCCCGACCTCTGCTGAAAGACGGGAAGCTCATCTTCGACTTCACGGACTTCGACACGCAGGCGGAGTTCCTGCTCGCGAATGTCAATGTACGGATGATTGAGGGGCAGCACATCGCCACCCGCGCCCATAACCGCTGGGCGGATCCGTTCTGGGTCGAGGTCTCCCTTCCTGACGCGACCGGGGAAAAGCTCGTGCAGCAGAGGCTTCCGTACGATGCGCCTGAGGTGCGGGAATATCTCACGGCATATTTCTCCGCGCTGGACGCCCATCTGAAATCGAAGAAACTTCCCGACGGACGCAGCTGGTCGGACATATATGTCCAGCACATCGCGGACGAACCGGTGAACGAGAACTTCCGGACCTGGGAGACCCTCGCGTCCATAGCGAAGGAGGCGGCTCCGGGTCTGAAGATTATCGAGGCCTACAGGGCCGAGTCATATAATCCCGAACTCATCGACATCATAGTGCCGCAGCTCGATGAACTTTCGTGGAAAAGCTACGAAACTGTTCCGGAGAACCATCAGTGCTGGATTTACACCTGCATGTACCCGAGATTGAACTACGCCAACCGCTTCGTGACCCTGCCGCTGATAAAGACGCGTCTGCTGCACTGGCTGAACTTCCGTTATGATTCTCCGGGTTATCTCCACTGGGGATTCAACTACTGGGGAGAAAACGGCGACCCGTTCGGGGATGTTTCAGCGCCGGTGAACGACTGGCCGGGCGGAGACGCCTACATCGTCTATCCGGGTTTCCGCAAAGTCTATCCGTCCATCCGTCTCACCGCAATGCGCGACGGTCTCCGTGACTATGACCTCCTCCGCCTTGTCGAGAGCCTTCATCCGGGAAAGGGTCGGGAACTCGTCGGGAAAATCATTCTCGGCTATGACAGTTACGACACCTCGGTCGCGCAGTTCCGGGAAGTGCGCCGGCAGCTGCTCGAACTCGCATCCGGCATGCGGCAGGAAGAGCAGTCAGAAGAGCCGCAGCCTGTCGATGGGCGCGCAGCCGTCTGCGGGACACCGGGGAATTGCCCGTCGCCAAAGGAGTGTTATGAAATCGAAAACCACGGAACTTACTCCGTCCTCAGGCAGGAAGGAGGCAGCGAACTCGGATTCTCTCCGTCCTCCGGTCTGAAAATTCTGCATCAGGACGGATTCGCGTTCAAGGACCATAACCACAACGGACGGCTCGACCGCTACGAAGACTGGCGGCTCTCTCCGGAAGAAAGAGCCGCCGACCTCGCGTCCGGGCTGCCTGTGGAGAAAATAGCCGGGCTGATGCTCTACAGCATGCACCAGGCCGTGCCGACCGACTCCGTAGGCTTCTGGTCATCGACCTACAACGGGACCACTCTCAACCGCAGCGGACTGCCTCATTCTGCGCTCTCCGACAAGCAGAAGAAATTCCTTGACGAAGACAACCTGCGGGCGGTGCTCGTCGTGAGGGTGGAAAGCCCGGCAATCGCGGCCGAGTGGAACAACAACCTCCAGAGCTTTACGGAAGGACTCGATTTCGGCATTCCGGTGAACATCAGTTCCGACCCGCGCCACGAGACCAAGGCCTGGGCCGAATTCAACGCCGGAGCCGGCGGGCAGATCTCCCTCTGGCCCACTTCCATAGGACTTGCAGCCACTTTCGCCCCGGAGACGGTGCGCCGTTTCGGAGAGATTGCCTCAAAGGAGTACAGGGCGATGGGAATGGCCACGGCGCTGTCCCCGCAGATTGACCTCGGGACCGAGCCTCGCTGGTGCCGGTACGGGGGGACTTTCGGCGAAGACCCCGAACTCGACACCGATATGGCGAGAGCCTACATCGACGGCTTCCAGACATCTGAAGGCGAGCGTGAGATTGCCGGAGGCTGGGGCTACGAAAGCGTGAACTGTATGGTGAAGCACTGGCCGGGCGGCGGTCCGGAAGAGGCGGGAAGGGACTCGCACTACAGCTACGGCAAGTTCGCCGTCTATCCGGGAGGCAATTTCGCCCGTCACCTCGCCCCTTTCCTCAACGGAGCGTTCAAACTTGACGGGAAGACCGGGAAGGCAGCCGCAGTGATGCCGTTCTACACCATCTCCTACGGCATCGACCCGTCCGGCCGCAATGTCGGCAACAATTACAGTAAATATATCGTGGGCGACCTGCTCCGCGACAAATACGGCTACGACGGGGTGGCCTGCACCGACTGGGCGGTCACCCACGACTACAGCAAGGTCGAGGAAGCCGACGGGAAATGCTGGGGCGCGGAACTCCTGAGCGTGGCAGAAAGGCACTACGAGGTTCTCAAAGCCGGAGTGGACCAGTTCGGCGGGAACAACGACAAGGGTTCGGTGCTTGAGGCCTACCGGATGTGGGCGGAGGAATATGGCGAAGCGTCCGCGAGGGCGCGTTTCGAAATGTCTGCGAGAAGGCTGCTGCTGAATATGTTCCGCACCGGCCTGTTCGAGAATCCCTACACCGACCCGGCTTTTGCCGAGAAGACCGTAGGCTGCGCGGAGTATATGGCCGAGGGCTTTGACACGCAGAAGAAATCCGTGGTGATGCTCAAGAACAGGGGCGGTGTCCTGCCGGTCGTGGGACGTAAGAAAGTCTATGTCCCCGAAACATCGGAGAGCGTACATATTGACCGTCAGACCATTGAGAAATATTTCGATGTCGCGGACAATGCCGCTGACGCGGATTTCGCCGTCGCCGTAATCGGAGAGCCGCAGGGTGGCACGGGCTACAGCATCGCGGACAGGAAAGCCGGGGGAAACGGCTATGTCCCGATAAGCCTGCAATACGGGGAATATACGGCATCTGCGGCCCGTGGGCACAGCATCGCCGGCGGAGACCCGCTTGAAGCCTCGGCCGACAGAAGTTACAGGGGGAAGACCGTGACGACGGCGAATGCGGCGGATGCAGCGGCGGTCGCGAGGACAAAGGCGGAACTCGGCGAAAAGCCGCTTGTCACCGTCGTGTATGCGACAAAGCCGTTCGTGCCGGCCGAAATAGAACCTTATTCCGATGCCCTGTTCGTCGCGTTCGGGGTGCAGTATCAGGCTGTGTTCGAGATAATCAGCGGAGTTTCCGAGCCTTCGGCGATGCTCCCGATGCAGCTGCCTGCGAATATGGAAACCGTTGAGCTTCAGGATGAAGACCGTTTCGGGGATATGGAATGTTACCGCGATTCGGAGGGAAATCTCTATGACTTCGCGTTCGGACTCGGCTGGAACGGTCAGGTTAAGGATTGGAGATACAGGAAATATCACCGATAATATGGGAATATCCCCGATGATACGGGAAATATCACCCGATGATGAAAAAAATGACAGAATAAATATGAAAGACAATATGACACTGCTTACCTTTCTTGCAGCCGCTGCCGCAGTCTCCACAGGATGTACGGCCTCGGTGAACGAAATCGTGAACCCATATTCCGTAATCGAGGAACCTTCCCTGACCCCTTCCGACCTGCTGGACCGTCCGGCGACGGTTTTCGCATTCAGCGAGGACAGGTGCGACTGCGTGCGCAGCGAAAGATGCCTCGGGAACATAAACTCGTTGAGCGGCGTGGCCGAGGGCGATAAGGTCGTTTCCGTGGTTTATTCCGATGCTTCGGCTGTGAGTTTCTCACGATTGCGCAAAGGCTCGGCTCCGGAAGAGTATGAACTCAATCTCTACCCTTCAGACGGTTTCCCTACTCCGGAAATCTGGTATTCCGTCTCCACTGCACAGGCGGAGGGGTCGCTGATTTCCCAGCTGCACCGCCCGCTCACATCCCGGATTTCGCTCCGGATTGTGAACACCCCTTCCGACATCGCCGGAGCATATCTCACCGCGCCTTCCGAGTCAGACACCTGGAACATCTTCAGCGGGGCGCTGTCAATGCTTGAGAAACCGGTCTCCAAGCGGGTGAATGCGGGGGAGAGCCTCATCGTGATGCCGCAGGAGGACAATGCGGCAGGCTGGGCACCTTCACTCACCGTAGCGACAGACGGCGGAAACATATTCCCTTCTCTCCCGGAATTTGAGCCTGTCGGTGAAGGTCAGGACATATCCTTTACACTGGATTTCAGCGGCTACTCCGGCGGGAAATACACCGTTTCGTGGGAAATTACGGAAATCGCGGGAGGAAAGGTTCTGGGCGGCGGAAGCCGTGAGGAAAGCGTCCCCGCCGGGCTCAGAAACGGGTTCTACCGGGTCTCTGTGCTCACGGACAACGGCTGGGAGACTCTTTCCGTGCACAAGACGCTCTGTTCCGATTCCAAGAACCACCGCAGCATCTGGAACGACTGGTCCAACTCCAAGGCGCTCCGCGACACGATGTCCTACTGCATCTATCAGAGCGACTTCTCCTCTCCGGTGAAAATCCGCGTGAAGAACCTCCGCACCGCCTTCTCTTCAGTCTCCGTCCGTCCTTCGACCTACGGGATAGAGACGGCGAAGGTCGATGCGAACACCATAGAGTTTTCAATCCCGGCCTACGGCAAGCACAAGGTCAGCGTGGAATTTGACGGCGACCGCCAGCACAATCTCTTCCTCTACGGAGTGAAACCCGACCCTGACAGGCCCGCCGGGAGCAGCGCGAATGTAAGATACTACGGACTGGGCGAACATACCGAGGGTCAGATAAAACTCACCGCCGGACAGACGCTGTATGTCGATTACGGGGCGAAACTCTATATCACGGAGTCGATTCGCGCAAACGGTTCCGGCATCACCATCGCCGGCGGCGGCATAATCTCGGGGGAGAAGATGACGCACTATGGCGAAGGCTCGGACAACTGGGGCGGCGTGCTCCTGAACAGCGGCGACACGGACAATCTCACGATAAGGGATGTCTCCTTCATCGACGGACCGGGCTGGAACCTGATGATTTACAGGAGCGACAACGTCACCATCGACAATGTGAACACCATAAGCTGGGAACTCAACGGAGACGGAATCGACCTCGTGAGCTGCACCGGAGTGAAAATCAGCGACTGTTTCCTGCGCAACTACGATGACTGCATCACCCTCAAATGCCGTCTCTATGTGGTCAATCCGATTACTGATATGAGCGACGTGACAATCAGCCGCTGCCTCATATGGAACGACTACGCGAGGGGCATAGTGATAGGCCCGGAAGCCGGAAACATCAACCACAGCGGCAGAGTCCACGACATCACCGTCAACGACTGTATATTCCTTCAGCACAAGAGCAGCGGCACGGACGACCTCCGGGCGGCGTTCGCGATAGGCCAGGGCACGGACGGGTGCACTGCTCTCTGGAACGGGACCCCTGCGCCGACCCTGATGAGCGGCATAACGGCGAACAACCTTGTCTTCGACAGCATCGACTACACAGGGCGCAACATCTCCATCTGGCAGTACGGAGGCACGCCCAAGGTGAATCTCGACGGAGTGACCCTCAACGGGATAAAGGTCATCACCGCGAACGGCAGCGCCTACCCGGCCTTCAATATCAAGACCAACGGCAGCACCGTCACGAACCTCGTCATAAAGAATTTCACGGTGAACGGAAAGGCTGTCACCGGCATCGGGGACAATTTCACGATTGACTCCCCGGCGAATGTCGGCTACGAATTCCGGTAGCGTCGGGCAGGATAATCGGCATCTCGGGGTATTCGTGAAATCAAATAGGGGGTGACAAAAAAGTCATCCCCTATTTGATTTCTCCCCCCCAAGTCACTTCGTGACTCGTTTTGAAATCTTCGTGCCGTGGGTATCGCGCGGATGAACGTTTCACACTCTAACGCACTGATTTCCCGTTCTTCTCAGAATCCCGGCTGTATAGCCCCTCCATTTCATCAAGGCTCAAGCCCGTACAGGACGCGACGGTCTCTGCCGGTATCCCGGCGGCAAGGAGTTTACGCGCCGTGTC
>CAVDEO010000118.1:5733-6982 GCA_963607915.1 bacterium | reverse complement strand
CTCCCGAACCGGTACCTCCGGCTATGAAGTCATAGGAGGTTACGCCGAAGAGGGCGATTTTTTTGATGTCTCCGGCCAGAGGGAGCGTGTGCTCCGCGTTCTTGAGCAGAACCATACCTTCGGAAGCGGTTTTTCTGGCCACTTGTGCGTGGGCTTTCAGGTCCGGTTCGTCGGAATAGGCATAGCCTTCGAACCTTGGTGAGCGCACTATCAGACGCAGTATGTTCTCTACACAGAAGTCGAGATCCGCGATATCAAGTTTTCCGCTTTTTACCGCGTCCACTATGGCTTGACTCTGCTTTGGGTAGCCCGGCATCAGGAGGTCGTTGCCCGCGTGCATCTGAGCGGCAGGATCGTTTCCTCCGCCCCAGTCCGTCATTACGGCTCCGTCAAATCCCCATTCATCCCGTGCGATGTCGCGGAGCAGATCCGCGGACTGCGAAGCTTCCACTCCGTTTATGAGGTTGTATGAGGACATTATGGTCCAGGGCTCCGATTCTTTTACGGCAATCTCGAAGCCGCGCAGATATATTTCCCGGAGAGCTCTCTGCGAGAGTATGGCATCGACACCCCTGCGATTGATCTCCTGATTGTTTACTGCGAAATGCTTGATTGAAGTCCCTACGCCCTTGCTCTGCACGCCGCTCACTATGGCGGCCGCCGTCTTGCCGGCGAGATACGGGTCTTCCGAATAGTACTCGAAGTTTCTTCCGCAAAGCGGGTTCCTGTGTATGTTCATCGCAGGAGCCAGGAGCACGTCCACTCCATATTCTTTCACCTCATCGCCCATAGCTTTTCCTACATTTTCCACGGCTTCCGTATCCCAGGTGCAGGCAAGCAGGGTGGCGATGGGAAAATGTGTACAGTATCGGGAGATTCTCAGCCCCGCCGGACCGTCAGCCACTACGACGGAAGGAATGCCGAGCCTCGCTATGGGCGCAGTTGTCCCGGCTGCTCCCGGGATGATCACGTCGGTTTTTCCCACCGTGGCGGAATTGGCCGTAAATCCCGCCATACCCTGACCTACCACCAGAGTCGCCTTCTCTTCGAGAGTCATAGCGTCCAGCACTTCCTTGATGTTGTCGGCGCGAAGCACCGGCGCATCCTGCGCCACGCCCCCTGTGGGGAACGCAGCACAAAGGAGCGCACTTACAACCAGACAGATGGAGTTGTTTTTCATAAGGTCATCATTTAAAAAGTCTCGGAGCGAAATCCACCAGATAATCTCTCCAGTTGCGCCATATATGTC
>CAVDEO010000118.1:0-5004 GCA_963607915.1 bacterium | reverse complement strand
CTATGATGAAATAGTTGAATATGTTCGCTATGTCCCTTTGTACATAGGCGTTGCCGGGGTCTCTGAGGCCGGAAAGACCGTCCACGATGAACGTGTAATTGTACAGTTCGCTGCTGAGCGGCTCAGGTGTGGTATATTCCCATATCCCGTCCTTGCCTTCCTTCAGATCGGCCACTCCCGGGATATCGAATTTGCCCCACTGTGTCTGCACGGATACCGTAGGCAGGAAATCGCCCGTCACCTGGACTTTCAGCGCCTTGGGCGCCTGAAAACGGAAAGTTACCGTATTGTCCGCATTGATCTGAGGCGATATCAGATCCTGTCCTCCCCAGAGGGACTGCTGCGCATGGGCTGTCAGTGCCGATGCCGCCAGAGCCAGAGTAATAATCAATTTTTTCATATAAAATAAGTGTGCTATTTTGTGTAATCTTTGGTATATGCTTTTATTTCAATGTCTTTTGTGGCGACACCGCCATTTACGGTTACGCTTGCACCTGTTCCTTTGAATATGACGGATCCGTCTTCGTCATAGGATATGCTTATCTTGCTCCCGGCATTGATGAGATATATGTCACCGTCTTCGACAAGATAGGAGCCGCCTATTCCGGCACCCCACTGGGTGGCATCGTAACCGTTGCCCATAAGACCGGCTTGGGCGGCATTCTCCGCCACGGTGAATTCGCCTGAAAGATTTTCTGCGTTTTCATCGAGGATAGGTGTGAAGACTGCCAGGATTTCGTCTCTCGGGTCCAGTATGGTGATGGTGTGCTGTTTTATGCCCGGAATCAGCTCCGCCTGCCAGGTGGTCCAGTCCATTTTATAGACATCGCTCTGAACGTCGGAGTAAACGTTCCAGTCTCTTTCTGGGGCAGGTTCAGGAGTGAGCCGTCCTGTATATGAGACGGTGAAGATCTCCCCGTCGGAAAGGATCAGAGTTCCGCTCACTGTGAAGGTCTCTTTTTCAGCGTCAGCTGTCTTGATTGAGATGTCTCCTCCGCTTATGGCGAGGGCCGTGGACGGCGACGTATCTCCGTCTTTGAGGGTATAGAACTGCGAGCCGTCAAGATATGAGAAGCCGTATCCGGAATCTATGAGTTTTCCTGCAAGCAGATGCTCGGGAGCGGCGCTGTCCATGGATATGGCGCTCCAGTCGCCTTCAGCGAGGTTTTCCTTGGCGGATACGAACTTGAGGATGAGATAATCTCCTGTCCCGGAGTATGTGTCGTAGTACTGTCCTTCAGTGCAGGTGATGCCTTTGGATCCTATGCTCAGAGTATGCACATATGTCCCGTTGATGGGAACGGTGTGGTTTATCAGATATTTGGCGCAGCAGTCCGTATTGGCCGTCCTCTGGTGCTGCGGTACTCCGCTGCCTTTGGCGAAACTGACGATATTGCTCCCTGAAACTGAAAAGGACAGGGAATATAGAGCATTCTGTGTTATGTCCACGCTTTCCTTAAGTTCGACTTCAGTCCCGTTGTCATCTTTAAGGCTGCCCTTGAGAAGGGCTCCCGCCTTGTTCTCGGATGAAAGGGTATAGGTACCGGAGAAATACGGCGCGTCCTTTTCCGCCACGATGCTCAGCGACCCTCTTGAGAGGGAATTGTCGTCGGTGAGACTGATGTCATAACGCAGCAGTGCAGAATTGATTACGGACACTCCGTCTTGTTCTTCCACTATCTCGCTTGTTGCCACGCTGTAGTGCACGCGGTTGGGATAGGTCACTTCTTTATCTTGCCAAGCCTCTATCTTGTTGCAGGACAACAGCGCTGTCAGAGCGGCGGCGGCAAGTGCGATATTTTTCATTGCTTTTTTCATGGTGTCTTGTCTGTTTATTTTTCTGTTGAAGCCCATCCGGGATTCTGCTGAATCTTGGTGTTGGCTATGGTCTCCACTTCAGGGTATGGCAGCAGTTCGTGCTTGCCTGTCTTGAATCCGTAAGTCTCGTTGGTGTAAGTATGCTCATCCACGATGTAGGAACCGTCAGACGACTTACCTTTGAATATCGGGATGCTCTTCCCCTGTTGCGGAAGCGAGGTCTTCTGTACATCTCCCCAGCGGACCACGTCCGTGATTCTCACCCCTTCCATCCACATTTCGAAACGTTTCTCTTTCTTTACGTTGTCCAGCGTAAGTGAAGTTTGCGGGGCACCGGCGCGATCTTGTATGTCGTTGAGGGCCTTGAGCCCGCCGCCATCGTCTCCCGCTACTGCGCAGGCTTCCGCATAGAGGAGGAGAACTTCAGCGTAGCGCATCCAGCGCGGGTTTTTCATCCAACAGTAGCCGTAACCTTCCGTAGGGACGTCATCCTTGTCCACGTGGAATTTCCAGTCGAACCATCCGCAGCAGCCGTAAAGGTAGCTGCCCTGTATGCCGCTGACCCCGTCGGAGAGAAGATCGTCCCAGGAACGCACCCAGGCGTTGAAGCGGTCGGAACCTTCTTCGTTGGCGCGGAAATCGTCTATGAAATCCTGACGGGGGTTGAAAAAGCCCCATCCTATGTTGTATATCCCGCCGGGGTATCCTGAGAGGCGGTCCGTGCGCGGTCCGTACATATTAGGTCCGTTCACATAGGCGAACCATACGTTTGATTTGTTGTAAACGAGGTTGGTCTCGTATATGGTCTCGCAGCAGTTGTCGCATTTGCCTGTGAACAGTTCACCCAGAGAAGATGATGGAACCAGTGCGTACAGCCCCGAGTCTATGACCTGTCCGAGAGTTGTCTTGGCCCCCTGATAATCACCGTGGAGAACCTGTGCCTTACCCTTGAAGGAAAGTGCGGCTTCTTTGGTGAGCCTTATCGCCACATCGTTCACGTTTTCCTTGGAAGGAAGCACCTCAGCCGCCTTGCCGAGTTCGTCGATGATGAAAGCCCAGAGTTTGTCGGGGTCGCTGTTGGGCTGCTGATATTCGTCAGCTCCTTCGAACAGATGGTCGATGAGCGGAGGGTTGCCCCACAGGGTGGCAAGCTGCATATGGGCCCACGCCCTGAACGTGCGGGCTTCGGCTATGCATCTGTCCTTGGCATCCGATTCCCCTTCTTTGAACTTGTCCAAAAGGACGTTTGAATAATAGATCACATTATAGTAGAATGAGTACAGCCCGGGGATGTAGCTATTGTTGATCTCGAAGTTGTATTCGTTGAGCTGTTCGTAATTGGCATTGTCGCCGCGCGTGCCTCCGGCGCTATAGACGTCGTCCGAAAGAACGTTGCGTACGCTGTTGTCCATAAACCAGTTGCTGGCGCTCAACGTGGAATATACCACCGTTATGGCAGAGAGAGCGTCTTCGTCCGTGGAATAATATGTCGACTCGTCCACGACTCCCTTCTGCTCTATGTCGAGCATTTTGGCGCAGGAAACCATAGACAAGATGCCGGCCGTGAAAAGTATGATTGTTTTTTTCATAAATTCTCGAATGTTTGCTTGTATGCCCCGTTTGAAAGGGAGCATAGTGTGATAAAGGATCAGAATGAAAGGTTGAGTCCGAAGACGAGTTTGCGTGTTACGGGATATGCGCCGCAGTCTATGCCCATACCTGATGTGGCGCCCATGGAAGCGGATTCCGGATCGAATCCAGGGTAATCGGTGAATGTGAACCAGTTGTCAAGGGACATATACAGGCGCAGGTTTTCGATATTGGCCTTGCGGGTCAATTTCCCCGGAAGCGTGTATCCTAACTGTATCTGTTTGATTTTAAAGTACGAACCGTCGAATATGGTGGCGCTTGACAGGTAGTATTTGTCTTCGTCCACACATCCTGAACGCGGGCGTGTGCCGGAATGGTCGGCTTCTGTCCATCGATTGTCGTAGAAGAGCTTGAGGTTGTTGTATTTCTGATAGTCCGAGCGGTAGAGAAGCAGCCAGGTGTCGTTCCCTGTCACTCCGCTTCCGAAGAGCGTGAAATCGAAGCCCTTGTATGCGAGATTGATTGTAAGTCCGTAAGTGAGGTCCGGTATGGCGCAGCCTATTTCGGTCTTGTCGTCAGAGGTGATCTGTCCGTCGCCATTGATGTCCTCGAATACAGGATTGCCGGTCTCGGAGTCCACGTGGTCGAATTTGTATCCGTACATATACCATACCGGATGTCCTGTCTCGAACATGGTGACGGTCGAAGTGTGATAGCTCTGTCCGCTGATGCGTGAGACCGTAGGGTCGAGGTAAGTGACTTTGTTGCGGAGCACGGAGAAATTGGATGATACTGCGTAGTGCAGGTCTCCGATACTGTCTTTCCAAGAGAGTTCGGCTTCCAGTCCGTGGTTGTTGACCTTGCCTGCGTTCATCGTCACAGAGGTAGCTCCCGTCTCATAAGGCGGAGTTACACTGATGAGAAGGTCGTTCGTGTTCTTGTCGTACCAGTCCAATGAAAGCGCCAGCCTGTCGGACAGGAACCTTGCGTCCAAACCGAGGTCTATCTGCCGTGAAGTCTCCCATTTGAGATCAGGATTGGCAAGTCCCGCAGGTGCTGAACCATAGGTGAACGCCCCCGTGGTGTCGTACTGGTATGACCATCCGCCGACGGTTATGCTTCTGGTGTAAGGATAACCGCTCAGTACACCTATGTTGCCGTTGATACCCCAGCTCCCGCGTATCTTGAGAAGAGAAAGGGCGTCGCGACTGACTCCGCTCATGAATTCCTCGTTGCTGACGGTCCATCCGGCTGATATGGAAGGAAAATATCCCCAGCGGTTTTTGTATGACAGTTTGGAGGAGTCGAAAGCGTCCGCACGGAAAGTGGTTTGTACCATATAACGGTCCTTGTATGACCATCCCAGACGTGCGAAATAGGACAGGTTGGAGTTCTCGCCTTCTATTCCGCTCACGCTGTCGTTGCAGTCAGTAAGCAGATAACTCAGATAGCGGAAGTTGGGCTCGTAGCTCTTCAGTTCGTCTCCGCTGCCTGTGATGTAGTTGGAACTGCCGTGTATGAAAGACATACCAGCCATTACATTGAAGTGATGCTCTTTGACATTGAAGAGATAATTGGCATAGTTGTCCCACTGAT
>CAVDEO010000117.1:0-7019 GCA_963607915.1 bacterium | reverse complement strand
TGTTGAACGCGACACGGAAGCGGAGCGCCGAAAGCGCGTGGCTGAAGTTCATCGGGACACGCCCCGTGCCCGCGGGGTCGGTCGCAGGATGGCGGGTGGCGAAGGCGACGAGCAGGTCGTACTGATCCTCTATGATACGGTAGCGGATGTTAATCGCGTCCGCACCGGATGAGGCGGTCTCGACATAGGCGTCGTAGGGGTGGTAGGCGCGGAAACGGTAGTACTGGTTGCGTTTCCAGTAGTATTTCGGGGAAGTGCCCTCCCTGGTGTATTCCCAGAGGTTGGAAGTGGTGTTGTAGCTCACTTTCAGCGCCTCGGTGTTGTCGAAGACATTGGTGCCGGCGGATGCGCCGGAGACGGAGGTGTAGACGCCATAGACTCCGAAAGGCTTGTCCTTGAGATTGCCGGCCAGAGTCTTGTCCGACCTGGTCTGCACCTCGGGCGCTTCCGCCGCTTTGGCCGCGAAAGAAAGCGCAGGCCCCCCGTCGGAAGACTGCTTCTGACAGGCGGAGGCAAGAAGCGCCGCAGCCAGAAGGAAATATTTCACCATATCAGTCATGTTCATGTCTTTCTTTTCTCATCACCCGTTCATCTCATCCACATTCATCCTCATCACCCGTTCATCTCATCCACATTCATCCCCATACCCGTTCATTTCATCTCCATTCATCCTCATCACCCGTTCATCTCATCCCCAGCCCGTTCCGGGGTGTCATTCGTCTCCGATTCTGATTATGTACGAACCCCCGTCGTTCCAGTCGGAAACTCCCGCGTCGAACTCGATGGGTTCGTTCTCCTCTCCGATGACGAGGTTGTAGGTGTAGTGGAAACCGATTGCCCAGAGATAGGATTTTATTCCCTCGAACGTCTTTTCAGAAGTGTTGACGGTGATGCTTTTGGATGAGTCGTAGTAGGAATATTCGACGCTGACCGACACCGCGTCAGTCCTGCTGTCCGAGGTGGAGGTGTAGGTGTTCAGAACCTGGGGAATCACAAGCAGCCCTGCATCGCCGGTGAAGTCGAAGGCTTTTTCCGTGATTGTCTGCCCGCTGTAGTCGCCGCCGGTGCTTTTGTAGATGACGATTTCCTCCGTCTCACTCCTGCCGTTCCATGATTCGCCCGACCCGGTGGACGAGTAGCTGGCGCGGGTGAAGACATGCTTCAGGCTGATTTTGCGGATTCTGGTCACAACCCCTTCGGCCGGAACGCTTGCGGTGCTCGCAAGGATGCTGAGCTTGGCGAGCTTGTGGCGGAAAAGGGTCGGGACGCCGAAGTAGCCGTAGGTGTTTGCGTTGGCCTTCAGGTCGGAGCGGAAGTCTGCGACCATGAAGTCGACATCCTGGTTGGTCTCGCCGTTGAGTTTCCAGCCGGTGAGGGTGATGCCGTCCCGTGTGACTCCCATGCCCGTCGTGCCGGTGGTTCCGGAAACGGGGACGGATGCCGGGGAATAGGATGCGAAACTGAGGCTGCCGTTCTGCGGCCAGTAGTAGGATTGGGCGGCATTACGCCAGAGACCCGAGCCGGAATCAAAACTGATTGTGGCATCCTCGAAATACGGAAGCGCATCGGCCGCGTCCTTCGCCCATGTCTTGCCTTCAGGAAGATACCACGCCCAGGACTTGAACGGGACGGACTCGCTGTAGGCCGTCGCCGCCTTGGTGACCGGCTGCCCGGAAACCGCGCTGCGGGACTGGTCCGGAGCGGAGTTGCGCGGCTGTTCGGAAACTGCGCTGCGGGACTGCTCCGGAACGGAGTTGCGCGGCTGTTCGAGAACCGCGTTGTAGGAAAGTGAGACACGGTTCTCCTGCGTTGCGGTGTCAATCTTGACACAGCAGACGGCCGCCGGCAGCAGAACTGCCGCCAGTGTCATCAGAACAGGTATGCGTGGCTGTCGTGACATCATTCAAAAACATCTTTTTGTTGGCGCCCGAGGGAGATTTCACTCTCCCTTGGGCCGGTGCTCCAATATGAACCATTGCAGGAGCACGCAATTTTCAGAGACATGCAGTCCGAAAGAGGGTGAACAAAACACTTTCTGGTCACCCTAATCCGCGATTAATGCTCAACAGTGTAGGCGAAAGACTGTTCCGCCCAGTCCTCTACGCTCGGCGCCCAGTAAATCTGGTCGAGACCGATGGTGATGGTGTAGGAAATCTTCTTGTTCATCTCCCAGTTCGTCAGAGTTGCAGAAGCGGTGTCATACTGAACGTCATAGAGTGTCACATAAACATCCTTAACTTCTTCCGTAGAGAATTTTACCTCTGCGCCGGTAGTTGCATCCGCAGCCGCTGTGCAGGTCTTGATGGTGTAAGAAATCTGGATGTTCTTCTCGTTTGCCTCATAACCATCTGCTGTTCTGTCTGGTGCGGTGAAAGTCTGAGGGAGGATGAGAATGTAGCCGTTCGCATTGCCACAAGGGGCATCGGCCTTCTTCGTGTCATAGCCGAAGGCTGTGCCGGTGGTGGTGTCCTCATACCAGGTGTAGTCCTTGGTGTCGGTGAGGTCGGTGACATTCCATAAGCCGAGGCTAGTGGCACTTAGATTGGTGGTGCCGACATATGTCCCCTTGTAATTGATGTTGTTGATCTTTACGGAGTTGATGTAGAAGAACTTGTCTCCGACCTGAGCATCAGCCTCAGCGCGGCCGCCGCAATAGTCATCCTTGGTCGCGAAGGTGAACTTCACAATCTGGGAGAGTTTGTGACGGAAGATGGTAGGAACTCCTTCGTAGCCGGCGTTAGTGCCGTTCTTCGTCTGTCCGGTCTTCACATCGGCCACGAGAACATCGACCGTCTGGTTCGCATCCACATTCCAATCGGTAATATTGATGCCGTAGGTCGTGTCGCAGTTCACTGCAGCTGCGATGGAGTACGGGCTGTATGAGAAGAAGGTGAGTGAGCCCTGCTTCGGCCAGTAGTATGCAGGGTCGGTTGTCCAGGCCGTGCCGGTTGTGGCTCCGTCAGTATTCTTCACTTCACTCCCCGGAATGTAGACTTCCGCGCCGGCCGGGAAAGTCGTCCCCTGAGCGTTGAAGTATGCGAAAGTGCCGAAAGTCTCAGTGACAGGGTAGGCCGTGCCGTCAATCAGCGCCCTGGTGGCCGTGCGGCTGGCGAGCGGAAGGTAGGAAATCTGCTGAGGGTCAGTCTGTACGGGCTTCACCTCGGTCTTTGCGCAAGCGGCGGACAATGCCAGCACCGGAATTGCGATTAAAAAAATCTTTTTCATTTCGTTTGGTTTTTATTGATTTGTTTGTTTTTCCCGACTATATGTTGAACTCTCCGCCTGTTCCGACTTCCCAGTCTTTCACATCCGGGTCCCAGAGAATCTCGCTGAGTCCGAGGATGAGGTTGAGAGTGTATTTCTTGCCCGGAACCCAATTGTCCGTGTAGATTTCACTGAGCGCCTTGGTCTTCGTGACGGTCTCGGTGACAGGGCTGCCTGCGACATATTCCGTGGTGACGGTGTAGACCACCTCAACCACAGGGGTGGTGGCTTCGATGTCGGTGACGGCGGCGAAGTCCTGCGGGAGGACGATGGAATAGTCTCCGGCGGCAGGGGTGACCTCCTGTGCGGTTTCGGTTGCTTTCACCACTTCTATTTCTGTCCCGCTGTAGGCATTGAGAGTTTCGGCGTCACTATGTCCGCTCCATGGAGTTGTGCTTGCTGTCGGAGAACCCTGCTCGTAGTTCCCCTTGGTGCTGACATTCTTGAGCTTGATGCTCTGGAGTTTGAAAGTCACTCCTTCGTAAGGGTCCTGGCTGGTCGCATAATCCGTGTTGACGGTGAAGATGAGCTTCGAGAGCACGTGGCTGAAGACTGTCGGCACACCCTTCTTCCATCCGTCGTACTGGACTGTGTTTTCTTTCTGGTCAGCGGCGATGGCGGCAACCAGCAGATCCTTGTTGACATTGGAGGTGATGTCGTAGCCGGTGGTGTTGATTCCCTTGTCTTTGGCGCATTCAATGGTGCAGCCTGTGACGGCCGGAGCGTCGGTGTAGTCCGTCCATGCGAAGAAAGTCAGCTGACCGTTCTTCGGCCAGTAATATCTGGTCGTAGCGTTCTTCCATGCAGTCTCATCTGCCACATATTCCGTCAGGGAGTTGGAGATGTATGCGACGCCGTCTTCAAAGTTGTCCGCCCAGCCCAGTTTGTCGGCCGGAAGGAAATAGGCGTAGGAATAGAACTTCTTTCCCGTGTCGAAGTTTGACGCGGCCTTGGTCTCGACAGTCTGGAAAGTAATCTCCTGCGGAGCGCTTTCCACCGGATTCACTTCGGTCTTGCTGCATGATGCAAGCAGCGCAAGAGCGGAAGCGGAGAGAATGATGAGTTTTGCTTTCATGACAATTGCAATGGTTTTAAATGATTTGTATTTTTCTGTAATTTATAGTCTCTTGATTGATTTTCAATGATTTATAGTATAATGTCGTGATGTTCGTCTTCCCAGTCGTCCACCTTCGGGTCGAATCCTCCTCCCTTGTCAGGCTCCGGCGGATCTATGGTGATGGTCTCGTCGAGAAGCAGCCAGTGGTGTCTGACGCAGTTCTCGCTGAGGAACAGGTCGGAGATGTCGAAAGTGCGCTGAACGGTGCTGCCGTTCCTTGTCACTATGTCGAATGTGACCTCAAGACTGTTGTCCGAACCTTCCGGGCGGCCGAAAGTGTTGAAGACAGTGCAGATGACCGGCACGCCGTCATCGTCGCTTTTCTGCATCGTGAACCACACCGTGGACTTCGGGTCGTCGACCCTGTCGCCGAGGGTTATGAAGTTGGCGCTGGACAGCCCGGAAATCACTGCGGAGGCGGAGTTGACATACTGGAGACCGTCCACCTTGATTTGCAGGTAGTAACTCTCGACCACCGTCCTGGCCTCGGCGTAGACAGTGTGGACTCCCGTGTGGTACGGGATGACCTCCTGCGGGTTGCGGGCCACGAGCAGATGGTCGGGGCTGTAGGTTATGGACTCTCCGGCGGGCACTCTGGTGGCGTAGGTGCCGGATATGCGGCTCGGGACATCGAGGGCATAGGCCTTGACACTCCCCCAGTTGTAGGGTTCGCTGATGAGGGTCGCCTCCGTGCCGAAATTGCAGGAGTAGAGATTATATTCTCCCGGGGAGAGGCTGAGGTCTCCGGTAAATTCGGTGTTGCCGTACTCATCGGTCCCCTTGGCGGTGAGGTAGGTTTCGGCGGCGAGCTGTCCGCCGGCTGCATCGAAGAACACGGCGTGCATCACGTCGAGCTGGATTTCCGGAACCGGAATCTTGTCGTTGTAGATGTCGCAGGTGACATTGCTGATGGCCTCGACATTGATTTTTACCTTGAGTCTGGTGTTGTAGTCCATGTCCTCAAGCGGACGGCGGTGGCAGCCTCCGGAAACTGCGGCAAGAAGCACCAGCAGCACCGGGACCGCAGATTTCGCCTGTCCGGGGCGTCGCCCTGACAGACCTGCCGTCAAAAGACCTGTTATGACATTCAGCATTCTCATTTCGCGTGCCTCCTGTATTTCACCCGAATCGGCACGACAAGTGAGACCTTGAGTTTCGTCGGTCCGAAGTATGAGACCACGCCGGTTTTGGCCGGGTCGCGGTAGAGATGCTCGTAGGCGGCATCCGGCTGGTAGTGCCGCCAGTCGCTGTGCATGAAGCCGACAGATGCCGAAAATTCGAAATTGCAGACTTTGCCGACCGGAAGGGAGTAGCCGTAGCTGACACCCGCGGACCAGTATTCGCCCTGCCAGCAGAGGTCTGTGTCCCACTGGAAGTCGTACTTGGACGACATGCCGTAGACTCCGAGAAAATGGCCGGAGAGCCTGTCCCGCTTTTGGGTGGGGAGGAACCACCATCTCGGCTCGATGCCCATCTCCCACATCTGGAAGCAGTATTTCTTGCCGTTCGGGCCCCAGTTCCACCAAGGGAAGACATCCTCGACGGCAATCGAGAAACGGTCGCCGACCGGAATCTCCAGTTCGAAGTTGAGAGCGGTGACCGCATCATAGAGCAGGTTGGTCTTGAGGGCGAGGACGGTCTTTTTCGCATAGTCCCTGCTTTCCTCCTGATAGACCTCATTCTGCACCGGACGGCTGACCGGCACCTGGCGGATGCCTATGCTGTCGGCGTGGCAGAGCCCGCTCCACATCGGGGCTTCCACAAACGGGAGGCTTTCCATGCGCGGAAGGGGAACGGCCGCGAAAACGTCTTCATTCCATGAAAGACGGATGAAGGAACGGCGCATGTCGACGAAATCGGTCTTGACCATGCGGTTCCAGAACTTTCTGTCGTAATTCTTGATCAGGGCTTTCTTCCTGTCCGGGTGCTCCTGAGAATCTATGACGGAAAGGATATGCTCCCTCTCCGTTTCTGTGATGGAGCTGTCGGCAAGAACCCGCTCGCGGAAAAGATGCCATGCTTCGCCGTCAGGGACGACATGCACGCGGTCGAGAAGATGCGGGTAATGGATGTCGAGGTAGGCGCGCATCGCGGCGGCGCGGCGCTCGGAAAGCTTGACATTGTAGCCGTACCGGCCTTCCGGAGAAGAGTAGGAGAACACTCTGAGACTGTCGATGCGGTCGGTGTCAATCGAAGCAAGGGAGTCGGCGAGGGCGTGGAGGCTCTTACCGTTTTCCATGTAAGCGGTGTCCAGAACGGAACTGTCCCAGCGAAAGTCCACATGGAAGTCAGCACGACAAGTGTCGACGCTCGCCAACCGGGCATCGGCACAACTGTTCCTCTCCTGGGCATATGCAACCGAGTGAGAAACCGCCCATACTGAAATCAGTATGCCAAATACCCCCCCCAGATGACGTTTTTCCATAAAATTACGCTCCAAGACTTTATCAAATATGTGTCCGAAAATCAACACGATTTGCCATATGCTTAACAACACCACTAACACACATAGCATAACCATCCGCCTTTCGACCGCATAGTATGGCGCAAAGGTACGGATTCCCAATGATATTTGCAAATTTTCTTACTAAATCAGTACACGAGTTCCATTTTGTCGACCCAAAGTCTGGTCTGGGAG
>CAVDEO010000116.1:0-7032 GCA_963607915.1 bacterium | reverse complement strand
ACCGGCGATCCGCCGCCGTGGCATCATCAAGACACAGTGCCACTACATCGACCCTGAGTTCAAAACCGAAATGCCCCGCATCGCCGTCAAACAATTGTAACCAGAGAATGCTCCCCGCTGGTCATTTCACAGCATGTTTCAGAAACTCACAGAGGGGGACGGAGGGCAAATATAATCATTTCTCAGTTTTTGTCGGCAAAACTGTCGGTTTTTCCAAATCCAACAGTTTTTCTTGACGGCAAGTCCGCCGGCATACCCGGTGAGCGAGCCGTCGCCGCCGGTTTCACATATCGATGTCATCAAAGCCTTCCGCGACGGCTCCGTGCTCAAATTCCGGTTCGAGAAGGTAGAGTTCGCTCTCGTCGATTTCCTGAAACGGGCAGAACAGCTCGTAGGCGGTCATCTCCTCCACCTGTTCCTGCACCCGACGCGGAAGTTCCGGGAAAAGGTTGAGTCCGGTGCGGTACTCGACGAAATTGACGGAGCAGGAATAGTCGTAAAGATTTTTTCGTTCCGACGGAGATGACGGGATTATGAAAGCTATGGAAGTGAATCCCAGCGGCATAAGGCCCTTTGAACTCTCTTTTTTGCACACGGCGGCGAAATAGGCGGCGGGGACGCGGCTTTCCCGTGCTGAATAGACGGGTCCGATGACGATGTTCGTGTTCCCGTAAGGCTTCCGCCAGGCCCAGCGGTAACATTCGTCTATAACCTGGACAAGATGATTCTCCACCGGCAGACTCTCCCCTTTCCGGACGAAGCGGCGGAATTTATATTTGTCGGCGGCCGTGCTTGCGAGGTCGAGATTCCAGCATATCCAGTTCGGAAATGCACGGGAGCTGTCTATGCTCGCGACGCAGTTGTCCACGACAAGGCTGTCCTCACGTGTCCACGCGGATGGTTCAGGAGTGCCCCAGAACGGGATGTAGCTGCGGAGCCGTCTGGGCACCTTCGCCGAGATTACTGTTTCCCTGATCCGGTAGTCCCGCCCTTCCGGAGCCTGGGCAGCGCATTGCGGACGGAATCCCGCGAGAGCCGCAAGAGCGAAAAGAACCGTATATGCAATTTTGAATTGTCTTGCAATGTAACTTTCCATACGATATAAGACCCGCCATTGACACGGAAGTAAAATTTCCGCCCGCAGACTTTCGGATGCTGATGGTGTTTCTTACCGACACGCAGGGCGGCATAAATTCCATAAGCGCCAGGAGCCGGGGTTTCCTCACTCTTCCTTAGCGGGTCTTGTCCGCGTTCGTTATCTTCCGCAGCACCCGGCACGGATTGCCTACGGCCACGACACCGGACGGGATGTCACGGGTAACGACGCTTCCCGCTCCGATGACGCTGTCGTCCCCTATGGTGACATTCGGCAGGATGATTGTGCCGCCCCCGATCCAAACGCGGTTGCCGATGCTGATGTTGCCAGGGATGAGATCACCTTCCATCCGCTCGGCGGCATCCAGAGCGTGATTGGCATCATAAAGTCCCACATTGGGACCTATGAGCACCTGATTCCCGATATGCACATTTCCGCAATCGAGTATCACGCAGCCGAAATTTATGTACACGTCATCCCCCATCGAGATGTTCTTGCCGAACTCGCAGCGGAAATCCGGCTCTATCCATACATTCTTTCCCACGGACTTGAAAAGCCTCAGCATAATGTCAAGCCGTTTCTCCGTCTCGTCGTCTTCTGTCCTGTTGTATTCGCGGAAGAGTTTCTTCGCTTCCACTCTCCGGTTGAAGAGGTCACGGTCGAAATCATTGTAGATTTCGCCATTCTGCATTTTTTCCCATTCAGTCATTATTCATATTTCATATGATGATTCATATCACACCGCTGCCGAGCATCTCGCCGTCGGAGGAATACCAGACGGCGAACTGTCCCGGCGTGATTCCCCGCTGGGGATGGTCGAACAGGATGTAGAGTGCTTCCTGACGCATAACAAGCGTGGCATTCTGGAGCGGCTGCCTGTAGCGTATGCGCACGCGGAAACGCCGGAGTTCGCCGGTGGTCATGCGCAAATCCTCGCGAATCCAGTGGACTTCATCGGCGGAGATTTTCAGGCAGCTGCGGGAAAGCCCGCGGTGGCGGTGCCCCTCCCCCACATATATCGTGTTGCTGTCAATGTCGGTCTCTATCACGAATATCGAGTCAGCGTGGCCGCCTATGTTCAGACCCTTGCGCTGTCCGATGGTGTAGAACTGCGCTCCGTCGTGAGTTCCGACAATTTTCGCGAACGGATTCTCCTTCCAGCGGGTCTTCTTGACATGCTTCTTGCCGCTGCGGTAGGTCTCCGTCTCGAAACGAATGTCGGAATAGTCTATGCTGCGGCTGAGCGCGTCGAAACCGGAATCAGGCAACGCGGCGGCCTTTGACAAATCCCAGGGGCATTCCGCCGCCGTCCGGACACCTGAATAGTGCCCCGGCTCATCAGTACGTCCGTCTCCGATGCCATCCGTCCATGCGCCGGAATCCGTCTTGTCCTCGCTCACATAGTCCGAAATCATGTTCGCCACGCCTTCCGTACCGTCAGGGAGCAGAGATGTAAGAATCCGCTGCATATCCTGATACTGAGTGCTTTGCGCATAATAGGCATCGAAAACTTCCACCACGTTCCCCTCCCTTGGCTGCAGCTTCTGCTTCAGGAAAGTCGGGAGATCGACCTTGCCGACGAAGCATATTCCCTGCGAATCCTTCTTGTCAGCGGAGGGAAGGTCGGCTTCGCGGGCGATGCGGCGCACCTCCGGCTTGGTTATGTCTCCGATGGGGAAAAGAGCGGTCGCAAGCTGTTCCTGAGTGAGTTGGCAGAGGAAATAGCTCTGGTCCTTGTTCGGATCCGCCCCCTCGAAGATTCTGTAAATCACCCGCCCGTCCGCATCAGTGAACTCGTCCTTGCGGCAGTAGTGACCGGTCGCCACCATGTCCGCCCCAAGCTTTTTCGCCGTCTCCCAAAATGCGGCGAACTTTATCTCCCTGTTGCACAGGACATCCGGATTCGGAGTACGGCCTTTCGCATACTCGTCGAACATATAATCCACGACCCTTTCACGATAAACCTTGCTCAAATCCACGAAATAGAACGGAATCCCGATTTTCCGAGCCACCATCTCCGCCACGAAACGATCCTCCTCCCATTCGCATTCGCCGTGAAGGGTCGTCGACGCGTCGTGCCAGTTCTGCATGAACAGGCCGAAAACGTCATAGCCCTGTCTTTTAAGCAGCAACGCCGCGACACTCGAATCCACTCCTCCGGACAATCCTACGCAGACTTTCATTTTCAGAAATTCAAAACATTTTATATATTTGCGGACTTTGCACCAAATTTGCAACAGGGCGCAAAGTTACAAAAATCGCATAGTTATGACAAAGAATATTCTTGAGATAGCCTACGAGACATACGGTTCGACGGAAGAACTCTCCCCGGAGGACAGTTTGCTCGCCGAAGCTGCCGTAAAGGCGATAGAAGGCTCCTACGCCCCGTATTCAAGGTTCAATGTCGGTGCGGCGGTGAGGATGTCGGACGGGACCGTCGTCACCGGAGCTAATCAGGAAAACGCGGCCTACCCGTCCGGACTCTGCGCCGAACGGACCGCAATGTTCTATGCCAATGCACATTACCCGGACAGGGCTATGACGGCGATTGCCATTGCCGCAAGTCAGGACGGCGTGCTCTGCGAGAGTCCCGCGACACCGTGCGGGCAGTGCAGGCAGGTGATGGCGGAGTACCAGACCAAGGGAGGGAGGCCGATGGCGATTATACTCGTGGGCGGCAAGGTCATCTACAAGTTCGAGCGCGTGGAATGCCTGCTGCCGTTCATTTTCGACAGTCTCGATTCTGACAGGCGCTGAGCGGGGTTTCCCGTATCACGAGAATGATGACCCGTAGTGTCCACGTGTCACGAGAATGATGACCCGGATTTTCCCGTGCTTCCGGGATGCTGATATCCGGTTTCGCCGACAAATATTTTTTTGCGGTACGATTTATTTTCGTACCTTTGTGCGGGGTAAGTCATGCACGACCAGCTCCCTCTGAATTCTCCCAGGGTCGGAAGGCAGCAAGAGCAGGAGGTTGTAGCGGTGCGATGCATTCAGCTTACCCTTTTTTGCATAGCAAAAAAGGATAAGCTGCGCTGTTCACCCCCAGTCGGCTTCGCCGACAGCCCCGAGGGGCATACGACCTCCATTCCATTACGGTCGGCGACTCCATTCCTCCGTTACACTCCGTCACTCCGTCGCGGCGGCTTGTGCCGCCTTGTCGCTATGCAAAAAAGGATAAGCTGCGCTGTTCACCCCCAGTCGGCTTCGCCGACAGCCCCGAGGGGCATACGACCTCCATTCCATTACGGTCGGCGACTCCATTCCTCCGTTACACTCCGTCACTCCGTCGCGGCGGCTTGTGCCGCCTTGTCGCTATGCAAAAAAGGATAAGCTGCGCTGTTCACCCCCAGTCGGCTTCGCCGACAGCCCCGAGGGGCATACGACCTCCATTGCTCTAAATAATTGCTTATCTTTGCGGTGTTTTTTTTATCTTGTGACACAATGAAAAAGATTTTTACACTGATGATTCCGATCATTGCACTGAGTTCGTGCGGTCAGGGAAGGCCGGCGGTGCCGGGAATTGACCTTGCGGACCTCGATGGGAGCGTTTCTCCGAAAGTTGACTTTTACGGATATGCAACCGGCGGTTGGCAGAAAAACCACCCGCTGAAGCCGGAATATGCCCGCTACGGCTCTTTCGACATACTCGGCGAGAACAACGAGAAGAGGCTCAACGAACTTTTCCAGTCGATGTCCTCGCTCAAGACGGAGTACGGCAGCGTGGAGCAGAAAATCTCCGACCTGTATAAGATGGGACTGGACTCGCTGCGCAGAAACGGGGAAGGTGCGGCTCCGCTCAAACCGTACATAGATGAGATTCTCGCCGTTTCTGACAAGGATGGTCTGGTGCGCGGGATTGCGACGATGCACCTCGCCTCCGACAGCCCGTTCTTCGCGACCTATGTGATGGCGGATATGACAGACAGCGACAGCAACATCCTCTATCTGAACCAGTCCGGGCTCGGGATGGGCGACCGCGACTACTATGTCAAGGGCTGCGACCCCAAACTGAAAGAGGGCTACCTCGAGTTCCTGACCAAGGTTCTGGAACTCTCGGGGCTTGACAACGCGGCGGGACGCGCCGCAGACGCGCTGAAAGTCGAGGATGCACTCGCGGAGGCATCGTGGACGAGCGTCGAGTGCAGGGATATGGAAAGGCAGTACAACCCGACGACTTTCGGCGAACTGACTGCCGCATATCCCCATCTTGCCCTCGGAAACTACTTCGAGGTTCTGGGAGTGAAGCCGGAAGGCAAAATCATCGTGTCCCAGCCGTCTTTCTTCAAGGCTCTCGACGGAATGTTCGCATCGGAAAAGGTCGAAGTGCTGAAGAATTATCTGCTCACCCAGCTGATTCAGGGGGCCTGCGGCGCGCTTAGCGATGACTTCTACAGCGCCAGCTTCGACTTCTTCTCCCGTCAGATGGCCGGAGTCCGGCAGCAGAAACCGCTCTGGAAGAGGGCTATGGCAGTTCCGAACGCCCTGCTTTCGGAGGCCGTCGGCGAGATGTATGTCGCAAAATATTTCCCGGCAAAGGACAAGGCAAGAATGGCGGAGATGGTGGCGAACATCCAGACCGCCCTCGCTGAGCACATCGACTCGCTTGACTGGATGAGCGACGCGACCAAAGCGAAGGCACACGAGAAGCTTAACGCATTCACCGTAAAAATCGGCTATCCGGACAAATGGAAGGACTATTCCTCCCTTGAGGTGAACCCGTCGGCAAGCTACTATGAGAACATCCGCCAGGCCGCGCTGTGGTCCGTACAGGACAATCTCACCCGCCTCGGCAAGCCTGTGGACAGGGCTGAATGGCTTATGAGCCCGCAGACCGTGAACGCCTACTACAACCCTGCAACGAACGAGATCTGCTTCCCGGCCGCGATTCTCCAGCCGCCGTTCTACAATCCTGACGCTGACGATGCCGTGAACTACGGAGCAATCGGTGTCGTGATAAGCCACGAGATGACCCACGGCTTCGACGACCAGGGCCGCCTGTTCGACAAGGACGGGAATATGGCCGACTGGTGGACAGCCGAGGATGCCGCCGCATTCAAGACCAAGACGGCGGTGCTCGTCAGGCAGTTCGACGAGGTGGAGGTTCTTCCGGGCATCCACGCCAACGGTTCCCTCTCCCTCGGAGAGAACATCGCCGACCACGGCGGACTGCGCATCTCCTACACCGCCCTCCAGAACTCATTCAAGGGAAGGCATCCGGCTCCGATTGACGGATTCACCCCGGAGCAGCGCTTCTACCTCGCCTACGCCAAGGTCTGGGCTGACAACATCACAGACGAAGAAATCGCCCGCCGCACGAAACTCGACGTTCACTCCCTCGGCCGCAACCGCGTGAATGTCACCCTCCGCAACCTCGACACCTTCTTCAAGGCGTTCGACATCAAGGAGGGCGACCCGATGTGGCGGCCGGAATCCGAGCGGGTCATCATCTGGTAAAATTGACTGTAGAATCCATTCCGCAAATTTTTATCAAAACTGTAGAATCTATTCCGCAAAAAGTGAAGTTTCTCCCGAAATTCTCGTAACGTCTGTCATCTGTGCTGTCCATAACTTTGCACCGTCAAACAAGGACAACCAAGTACAGATGAATATGAAAAAGAGAATTATCACAACTGTTGCGGCGCTGGCCACTATGACTGCCGGCGCCGCTTTCGCGTAGAACAGGGGCAGGATAGTCATCGCGACCAAGTTCGGACTCACCTTCGACGCTCCGGAAGCGATCGGCCTTCACAAGCTCATACCGGATTCATCTGCGGCGTGCCCACAAGGTCTGCCCTGTCACGGCGGTTCACCGGTACTGCAGAAACCATAAATTCCACATTATCGGTATTTATTGCCGGAAAGCAGGTAAGGACAAGCAAAAATGGCGACTTTATCTTTGCGATAAAATTAATTGAATATGAAAAAGATAC
>CAVDEO010000115.1:0-7331 GCA_963607915.1 bacterium | reverse complement strand
TATCCTCAAAAATCCTTCACAAATCTCCACCAATTTATTTTTTAACGCTTACTCAGCTTCCGGAAGAGCGACCTTGCGCCATTCTACAGGTTTCGCCGCCTTGAGGTCGTTGCCGTTGCCGGAACGGTCGGCGATGACCTGGCCGGAGCCCTCGTTGAATTTCCAATAGGCCACAAGCCCTTCTGATGCCGGATCCACGAAATACGGATGGGTTTCCTGATCCTTTATGGTGTCCGCATCGAGAATCCTGTTCCAGATCCTGACTTCGGAGAATATAGCTCCGGCGTTCCTGATAGGGTTGTAGGCAGTGTTGACGTGGAACAGTTTCTTGATGTCGTCGGACTGGTCCGTGGCGAAAGTGACTCCGTCCGAATAATTTCCGGCAGTGGAAGAGCCGACCTGCTCTCCGTTCACATACATCACGAGACTCCTTGTCGATGCATCGTAGGTTACGATGAGGTTGAACCACTCGTTGTAAGGCATATAGCCCAGAAGCGGTTCTCCGCTGTTCGTGCAGATCTGAAGCCGGTTATTGGCATTGGCGAGGTCGCCGGTGCGGAAGAGGAAGTAGCCCTCGATGCCGAAGAAGCTGTTGTTTTCCTTGCGCTCGTTCTTGTTCTTGTCCCAGTCGCAGTTCAGGAGCATCTCGATGGTGAGCTGCTTAAGGTTGCTGACCGGTTCAGGGTGGTTCCATGTGACGTCACAGTAGTTGTCCCACATATAGGCCGCGTCGTTGATGAGGTTCGCGCCCTCGAAGACGAAGAACTTGGTGTCGCGGGAATCAAGCACCGCTATGTCGTCCGACTTGAGCGAAACAGGAAGGACATAGAGGGTCTTCTTGTCGAGTGAGAGCACGTCCTTGAAGCTGATGACGCAGTCGCCGGAACGGACTCCGCCCTCGCTGATGGTGAACTCATTCGCGGAGAACGAGTAGTTCGCCTCCGGAAGCATCACCGCCTCGGTGCCGAACTTGTCGTTATAGTAGTCCAGCTGAGCCGCGTCGGGAGATATCACCACCTTCAGAGGGGACTCGGCCGGCTTCGGTATCGCGGCGACAAGAGTCTCGGTGTAGCTGTTCTCGATGGATATGTACAAGGTCTTGCTGCTGACATAGTTGTCAAGGAAAACCTTGTTTTCATAAACCTCCGACGCACTCTTTTCGCAGGACGACAGAGCTGCGAGAGCCGCGATGGAGAGAATCGTGTATTTGAAAATTCTGTTGTTCATCTTGATCTCTGTTTATGAGTTCGGGTTCATATTCTTGATCGCGTTGCGCAGCTTGCTGTAGGTGTTGCGGTTGGAATCGTAGAAAGCAATCCGCATATCATACATCACAAGCCCGTCCTTGCGGAAATCCGAAGAGACGCTCATCCACTTCGAAGCGAGAGGGATCTGCTCGCCGGCGGTGAAGCAGCCCTTCTTGTAGTCGTCGGCGGATGTGTTCGTGACGGAGTAGAGAAGTTTCGCATCCGGATAGACAGCGTGTGTCCTGATGCCCAGATAGTCCATATCCTCGGTCCCCGTAAGGTCCACGCAAGGCAGAATCACATATTCGGCGGCATTCACATAGTCCGCGGAAACGATGTATTCGGCTCTGGTTTCGAGCAGCAGGCTGACCCCCTTGCGGGAATTGAATTCCTTCAGCACGGTGTCGAAGAACGCCTTCTCTTCGGCCTTGTAGGCCTCAAGCTCCTCTTCGGTGAGATGATAGCTGTCCTTCACCTCAGCATACTGCACCCTCACGGCATCGAAGCCGAAGTCGTCGACATAGCCGAAGACCTTGGCGAGTTCGTCAGTGAAGAATCCGGTGATTTCCGGATAGGTCGGTGCGTCGGGATAGACCGGAGCAGGCACGGTGGACGGGTCTTCGCCCTTTTCCACGGCGGCAGCCTTCGCGGCCTCATAATCCTCGTCTATCTTCTGGCATGCGGCTTCATATTCCGCGTCCAGACGGTCAATCTCCGCCTGCAGTGCGGCCTTCACCTTGTCGTAGGAGAACTCCACGGCGAACCTGAAAGCCTTTTCCTCACGGAGTTTCTCCATCTGCGGAAGCAGGACTCCCGTCAGTTCGGGATTCGACAGCTCGACGAAATCGACGCTGTCCGGAAGAGAAGTGAGATTGTACGACTGATCCGGGAACGTCTCACCATTGTCGAAAGCGACATATGTTATCTTGTGTTCCGACGCCTTGTAGTCGCGTATCATCCCGCAGTACTCGGCGTACAGCTCGGGATTGTCCTTTTCCAGAGAGGAAACCTCGATCTGAATGGACTCCGGCTTCGTCCAGTCGCTGCAGGAAACGAGAACCGCAGCGGCGAAAGCCATTGTTATCATTGATTTTGTTTTCATTTTTCCTCCACGGTTATTTTGTTATTCTCGGGTTGCAGTCCCACCAGGTGCGGGTCGCCATATTGTCGCTGCCTTTGAGGAAGTTCGTGACGGCGTAACTGTAGTTTTCGCTGTTGCTGGTCAGCTCGCTTACAGGATACTTGGACCTGCGGGCATATCCGTCCTCGGCGATTACTCCTCCGCTGAGGTTCACCCCTGCGGTGAAGAGACGCGGGTAGCCGGTGCGGCGGAACTCGGCCCAGGCCTCCACTCCGGTCGCACGCCAGTTGGCGATCCATTTCTGGGTGATTATCTTCTCGAGATTGGTTTCAAAGTCGCCGGAATTGTTCCACGCGATTGTGGCCCTGCTTGAGTAGGAGGCGTCATATCCCTTGCCGCTCTGGTCGACATAGTCTTCAGGGACAGAGACAGCGTCTGCGATGTATTTGTCCGCACCATTGACGTTCCACTGCGCGAAGGAGAGTCTTATCCCCGCCTCGTAGAAATCCTTTGCCTCGCCGCCCATATTCCAGCCTCGGAGAGCGCCCTCGGCCTTGAGGAACATCGCCTCGGCGGCATTCATCCACATCATCGGGTCATCGGTCTCGACTTTCATATTGGAGCAGTTGGCCCCGGAAGTGGAGTCGCCCATGCGAGTACCCCTGCGCCATCCGGCATAGGTTTTCGCCGGGTAGCCGGAAACCGTGAAGTAGGCCTCGCGACGCGGGTCGGAGTAGCCGTTCATATAGCTTACGATGTCGGCCGCAGCCCTGTAGTCTCCCCAGTTCGTGCAGAGGAGGACATAGAGGTTCTGGACGGAATGTGTGAACACCGCGTTGTCGGAATTCGTCGCCATTGTCCCGATGCTGTGGTTGACAGCTTCCTCGGCCATTTTCTGAGCCTTCTCAGGGTCGGCATAGACAATCCTCATCGCCATACGGAGCTTGAGGGTGTTGGCATATTTGACCCAGTTGGTGAGATTGCCTTTGAAAATGATGTCGGCGGAGGAGTTTATCGTCTCCGAGCTTCTCGCGGTCAGGGTTTCGACCGCCTCGGTGAGAAGTTTGAAGCCTGTGTCATAGACATCCTCCTGGGAATCATAAGGCGCCACGAGAGAACCGTCCGCGCCGATGTGCGTGAAAGGCACCGGCCCGTAGATGTCGGCGAGCTGTGCGAAGACAGAAACCCGCGCTATTTCCGCCACCGCGAGAGTCACAGGGTCGGAAGTGAAGTTGCGGAGCTGGTTGTAGGCTCCGTAGAAACCCGGAATCACCTTCTCGAAAGGGTCGGCCGTCCAGTCGTCCGTGGCGTTGTAGGTGGAGATTTTCGTCTCCCAGCCCTTCTGTTCCGCGAGGTAGCCTCCGAGCGTACTTCCGCACAGGACATCCATGAACTGGAACTGATGTTCCTGCACAGGAACCACATATCCCAGCATATTTTTCAGCGCGCCGCGGATCACATAGTCGTCCGCAGCGACCTGCTCATCGGTGGCCTCATACGGATTGGTGTTTATCTCCAGATACTTCCCGGTGCAGGAAGTCCCGGCCACACAGATGAGGGCGACACCGATTATGTTGTATATTTTCTTCATATCCACTCACTTTAGAATTTTAAACGGAGGCTCAATGCAACCGAACGGGTCGAAGGCAGCATGAAGCTGTCGATTCCCTGATAGTAGTTGCCGGCGCTCGCAATCGCCTCCGGATCGAACGGAGCCTTGCAGTAAATCATCCAGAGGTTCCTTCCCACGATGGAGACATTGAGGTCAAAGAGGTTGCCCAGAACCTTTCTCGGAATGTTGTAACCGATGTGGGCTTCCTGAAGTCGGACATTAGTCGCGCTGTAGGTGTAGTACTGAGGTATGCCTCCGTTGGCTGCCACCACTGAATACCAGGAATACGGATCTATCGTGCAGCCTTCGACGAACACTCCTCCGTTGTCGCGGGCCTCGGCTGTGGTCTCGGACACTCCGAAGCTGTCGAGCCTGGCCTGGGTGGCGGAGTAGGCTATGCCGCCGATGCGGGCGGAAACCATGAAGCCGAAGTTGAAGTTCTGGATTGAGAAGTCGTTGTTCCACGCCAGATTAGCCTTCGGGAACACGGAGCCGAGCTTCTTGTAGTCGGTCGTGCTGCTGCTTATCTTGCCGTCTGCATCAATGTAGATGTTTCCGTTGCTGTCACGGTTGAGGTCGATGGTTGAATAGAGGTCGCCGAGCGTGCCTCCCGGAGTGAGGACGAACGCGGCGTTGCCGAGTCCTCCGACCTTGAGGCGGTCGAGGGTGATGACCTGTCCGGACTCAGGGTGCACGTAGTTCTCCATCAGTTTCTCGACCTTGTTCTTGTTCGCGCTGAAGGTGAATGTCGAGTTCCATCCGAAGATGCCCCACTGGTGGTCGTAGCCTGCGGAGAGTTCGACACCGCGGTTGATTACGCTTCCGGTCTGCACATAGAGCTTGGTGTAACCCGAAGACACAGAAAGCTGTGAGTCGAAGGTCTGGTTGTAGGTCTTGGTGTCATAGTAGCTGACATCGAGGCTGAAGCCCTTGAACGCCTTGAATGTGAGTCCGACTTCCCAGGAGTCCGTCCTTTCCGGCTTGAGGTCGTACATAGGGTAGCTCTTGGAAGTCTCCCACGCTCCGGTGCTGCTGTTCCACGAGTAGGTCGGGTTCGCGATGAAGCGTGAGAAAGGAAGACCGACTGACGCCCAGGAGCCGCGTACCTTGAGGAAGTCGATGGCTTCAGGCATAGGGAGAATCTGTGAAAGCACGATGGACGCGCCGACGGAAGGGTAGAAGAAGCTCTTCTTTGAAGAATGCGCTCCGGCAAGCTGTGAAGGCCAGTCGTTGCGGCCGGTGAAAGTGAGGTAGTATGCCCCCTTGTAGCCGATTTCCGCCGAGCCGAGAACTGACTGGGTCTGCTCCTGCCATCCGTCGTTGTGGACGTCGGACTTGCTCTTGTCGAGCTGCTGCACCGCGAAGACGTTAGGAAGGCCGTCAGCACGGATACCGCCGCGGGCCTGCATGAGCCTGTAGCGCATATCCGAGATGGATGCGCTGAGGTTCGCACCGACCGACCAGTCGCCCCAGGTCTTGTTGAAGCTCAGGAGCACGTCGGCGTAAATCTGGCGCTGGGATGACTCCTCGTCGTAGAAGTAGCCGTTGGAAGAACCTTCGGTGATGGTGGTGTTGGTGCTGGCGTAAGACTTGTCGGTGTAGGTGTTGTCGGTGTTGTCAATCTTGACGCGGCCGGAAAGTTTCAGACAGTCGAGTATGTCCCAGGTGAGTCCGCCTGAAATCATATAGCGGTCCTTGTCGTTCTCGCGGAGACGGCGGTACTGTGTCCAGTATGGGTTGTCCCATTCGATGCCGCCCTTGCCCATGAGATCCCAGTTCTGCACATAGATCTTGCGGGTGGAGTCATACTGTTCGAACATCTTGGCATATTCCCAGTCCTCGCCGCGAGGGTAGAGATAGGCGGCCACGAGAGGGTTTCCGTAGATACCCTGGTTGACCATATTGAGGTCCTTCTGCTTCACATACTGCGCGCTGATGTCGAGATGGAGCTTGTCATTGAGGAAGGACGAAGTGGTGCGGACGGATGCGTTGTAGCGGTGGTAGCCGTTGTTCGGGATGATGCCCCGTGAGTCAACGGCGCCTGCGGACGCATAGACCTGATTCCTCTTGTTTCCCACTGAAAGCGAGATGGTCTCAGTGCCCACGATGCCGGTACGGAGGAAGTCGCTGCCGGGATTGTAGTTCATCCTGTCCTTCTCGGAAAGGAGGGAGCCCCAGCTGACAGCCTCGCCCTCGACATTGCCGTAGCGGTTCTGGAAACGCGGAAGCACGAAAGCGTTCTGCATCTCGGTGTTGCTGGTGACGGTGAGTGAAAGCTTGCCTTCCTGACCTTTCTTGGTGGTGACGATAATCGCGCCGTTGGAAGCGTTGCTTCCGTAGAGGGCCGCAGCGGCCGCTCCGGTCAGAACTGAGATGGACTCGATGTCCTCGGGGTTGATGTCGGCGATTCCCTCGGAACGTCCGCGTGAGCCGTAGTCGGTCTCACCGTTGTCGGACATCGCGTACATAGGGATGCCGTCGATGACATAGAGCGCGTTGGAGGATGAGTTGATGCCTTTCGTACCGCGCATCACGACCTTGGTCTCACCGCCGACTCCGGAAGAGGAGGCGTTGATTGTGACACCGGCAATCTTGCCGTTGAGGGCGTTGACGAGGTTCGCGTCTTTGATGGCGGTGATCTGCTCGTTGGAAATCTGCTGGACGTTGTAGTTCAGAGCTTTCTCGGAGCGCTTGATGCCGAGGGCGGTGACCACGCCAGCCTCAAGGACTTCGGTGTCCTCGACAAGGACGAAATCGAAATGCCTCTGCTTCGAAATCTCCGAAGATATGGTCTTGTAGCCGAGGAAGGAGACTTCGATGACGTCGGATTTGAAGCCTTCGGGAAGTTTGATGCTGAATCTGCCGTCGAGGTCGGTGCTCGTTCCGGTCTTGCTGTTCTTGAGCAGGACGGATGCTCCCGGGACTGGCTCGCCTTTCTGGTCTTTTACGACTCCTGAAAGGACGTCAGCTTCCGCCCCCCCCCACAGACTTTTTCAGGATGATGTTTCTGCCGGAAGTGACGGTGTATTCGACGCCGGTGTTCCGGACCATCTGGTCAAGAGCGTTTCCAACGGAAATGCGCGACCCTTTCACTGTTACAGGAACCGACACGTCGACATCCTGATTCAGGAACAGATAGGTTGTCTGCGATTCAATTTCCTTCATCACCTGCGACATGGGGACATTCTCCATATCGAGCGTGACTCCCGAAGACTGTGCCTGCGCACTTTCCGTTCCGAGGAAGAGCGCAAGGAAAATCACCGGGGCGAGGAACAATCTGAATCTGCAGAACAGGTTCATTTTGTTTGCCATAAGTGGTTTTTTAATGTTATTAACTATGTAATCCTTAAAAAATAACTTGGTAATCTTTGTGTGTCTTTTTGGTCTATAT
>CAVDEO010000114.1:0-7453 GCA_963607915.1 bacterium | reverse complement strand
CGATTTGCAGCCCTCGGTTACGGACTTCGTATGCCGGTTCGACCGTCTCCGCTCCGAGACGGCGGTAGAACGAGGCGGCGGCAGAGTTCGCGACATCGTTCTTGTAGCTGATATGTTTCGGGAATTTCAGCAGCTCCGGCAGACTGTCCCTGATTGTCCTGCGCTTCATCGGACGGGCGTTGCATGGGAGTGAGTCGAGTCTTTCCGCGATGGCGCGGCGGATTGCGTTGAGCTGCGCGGCGGACATCATCGGGATGCTCTCCTGCGCCGTCGGGATATTCTTCTGCGCCGTCGGGATGCTCTTCTGCGCCGTCGGGATGCTCTTCAGTGCCGTCGGGATGTCCTTTTGAGCCACCCCGCAGAGAATACTGTCCACGGAGAAGCTGTAGACGCCCGCCTCCTTGCCGAGCTGGCCGGCCATCATTCCGAGCATGCGCTCCCTGTTCCTTGCCGGCTCAGCTGCGATTTCTTCGGCGTGCAGAAGCTCGCGTCCGTCCTCGCTGACTGCGCGGACGTGAAACTGAAAATGCCTGACATCATCCCCCTTTCTTTGAGCTGTGGCCCTGCCGTCTCCGGCCTCGTTTATTTCCACAGTCAGGCGGACGGGAATCCTGCGCACGGCCCCCTTTTCGAGTTCTTTCTCAAAGGCGGAGTCAAGGTTGCGGTACAGCCTGGTTCCGGGTGCGAGTCCTTCGACCTTTCTGCATTGAATCGTGTTTCCCTCGCAGACATCCGCCCTGAAGCCGGTTTCCCTGCCGTCGGAGCCGATGAACGAGAACCCGTCTCCGTTGTGGAACTGCGGACGGTCAATGACGGCGCAAGGTTTCACGCCGATTCTCATGCCTCCGTTCCTGTACTGCACGGATGCAACCGTCCCGACCTCCTCCCCGAGAGCTTTTCCGGCATCGAGGCAGGCCCAGTCGCCGTCGCGCCTGCCGTCGAAGAAAAGCTGCGTGAATCCCCGGTTGAAACTCTTGGCCGGAGCCGGCGTGAAACCGCAGCCGGCGTGGCCGAACGATGCACGGCGATATTTGTCCGGATGTCCGGCGACAAGGCGGTCAAGCGCCCGGGAATATGCCGCGACGATGTTCCTGACATAGGATATGTTCTTGAGCCGTCCCTCAATCTTGAAGGATGTCACTCCTCCGTCCGCCATTTCCGGCAGCCTGTCCAGAAGGTTGAGATCCCGCAGCGACAGCAGAGTCCTGTCTTCAGCCACAGGAGATCCCGGTCTGCCGCCGGAGACCTGTCTTGAGCGCCCCTCCGTTTTCCCGGAAGGCCAGCGGACAAGTTCGCCGCCGGCATTCAGCAAATCATATCTCGACCGGCACGCCTGAACGCACTCGCCCCTGTTCGCGCTCCGCCCGCTCAGCATCTCGGAAAGGTAGCACTGGCCGCTGTAGCACACGCACAGCGCCCCGTGCACGAACGCCTCCACCTCGCAGTCCACCGCCGAGCAGATTTCCCGGACTGTGGCCATAGGCAGCTCCCTCTCAAGCACAATCCTCGAAAAACCGAGCGCGTCCAGCCTCCGCGCATCCTCAACTGTCCGTATCGAGCACTGCGTCGAGGCGTGAAGCGGAATTGAAAGTTTCTCCGGGTGTTCAGACTCAAAGGCCGCAAGCGCGAAGTCCTGCACAATCAGGGCGTCCGCTCCGGCTTCCTGCAGCTGTACGGCCAGCGCGAACGCCTCCTCAAGCTCATCGTCAAAGATAATCGTGTTGAGGGTCACAAACACCCTCGCTCCGAACCGGCGGGCATATCCGCAGAGCCTGCGGATGTCCTCCACGCTGTTTCCGGCCGCCTGTCTCGCCCCGAATGCCGGTCCGGCGAGATAAACGGCATCGGCACCGCAGTCGATGGCCGCGATGCCGATTTCAATGTTCCTTGCCGGAGCAAGCAGTTCGAGTTCTCTCATTTCCGGAAAACGCGCTGCCACCGGGCAGATTATTTCTGAAGAGCCGCAATCTGAGCCTTCGCGACCTCAGTGTATTTCGGGTTCGTGAGAATCTGCTGATAGAATTCTATCGCCTTGTCCTTGTTCCCCGCCTTCTGATAGGAAACTGCCAGGGTGCATTTGATGTCATCGGCTCTCTTGTCCTTCGGAGCGACGGTGAGGAATTTCTCGAAAGCCTCGGTGGCCTTGGAATCCTGCCCGAGCTTCTGGGCGGCCATTCCAGCGATGTAGCATGCGTTTCCGCTCGCGAGAACATCGTTGGCCTTGACAGCGGAATCATAGGCGGCAGCGTAGTCCTTTGCCTTGAGAGCCGTCTGCGCCTCCTTGAGATACAGGTTGGAAAGCTGTTTGTCGGCAGCCTTCTCCTGTCCGTTGGCCGCCGCCGCGATGTAGGCTTCTGCGGCTTTCTCCGTGTTCCCCGCCTGCGCATAGGCCACTCCGAGACGGAGCTGCGCGATGCCGTTGGAAGGGTCGGTCTTTATGATGTCGTTGTAGGCCGCGATGGCTCCGTCAAAATCCTTTGCATTGAGAAGATTGTTCGCCCTGTTCATAAGCACCTGCGGCTTGAGCGCTTCCGCATCCTCAATCACCTCGGTCACTCCATATTCCTTCGCCTTTGCTATGGCCTCGTCAATCTCCGCAAGACCCTTGTCGAGGTCTCCGTCCTTTATCGTGTCCTTTGCGATGCTGAACATGATTTTCGGAATATATTCCCTGCAGTTGTTCACAATCTCCGCACCTTCTTCCCCGCATGCCTCCGCCATTACGAGCGCTGACTTGAAATTGTCGATGGCCTCGGCGTTGTTCCCCGCCTGAAGGGCCATTGCTCCGTTGTTGTAGGTTTCTGTGGCCTGCGCCATGTCCTGCGCAGAAACGGCAACCGCAGACATGAGGGCTGTCGCAATGATAAGCAAAACTTTCTTCATACTAAATAAGATTTTATCCGTTCCATGTTTGCGCCGTCTCCGCTCTTTACAGAAATTTTTCCGCCTCACACGACTCCCCGACGGCACGAACCGCAAATTTAATATGAATTTCTCACATAATCAATATCAATTTTCTTCCGCAATCACTCCTTTCCTCGCAAAACAAGGCTCAGCGCGTCGCACTCGGCTTCGCTCAGCCCGCATTCCCTGAGGTATTTCACGGCCGCCCCGTGCAGGTCGGCGCCATCCGGATCGGCATTTTCCCAGTCAATCCCGCTGTAATCCTCAAGAGCCTCCGGATTACACATGAGCCACACCATCCTGTCGATGGAAAGGCTCTGCCTCAGCCCGTATGATTCACCCCGGTCCGGAATACGGTAGAAATTCAGCATGGTAATCATGTAGTCCCTGCGGATTTCCTCAAGATTCGCCCCGGCGAGGGCTTCCAGCACCATGGATACGAACCCGCACCTGTCTTTCCCTTCGTTGCAGTGAATCAGGTACGGCGGCTCATGCCCGATTATGAACTTCATCGCCTCGCCCATACGGGATTTGAAGTCATCGCAGAAAGTGTCGGCCGACATACCGCAGGCCTTCGTGTCGCCGGCCCGATAGAGAGCCGGGCAGTAACTTGAGGCATAGCCTTCGGAGCTGATGTATGCGTCAATCTTTTCCGGGGTGTCCGCGAGGTCGATTTCAGTCTGTATCCCAGTCTGCTCCGCGAGACGGTCGGCGACGCTGTAGCGACCGGCGTTGTTGACGCAGTTCAGCGGATTGCTGGAACGGTAGAGGACTCCGGGCGCGATGCCCGTGGTTTCAATCATCCGGAAATTGGCGTACTGAGCGTCCGTTTCTCCTTCCTGCCGTTCTGCGGAATACACCGATTTCATCAGTTCATAGGTCCGGAGGTAGCCGCCTTTGGAGGAGAGTCTTATCGTGCAGCTGTCGCCGACCTTGCCGCCGATGTAACGGTGAAAGTCCCCGTTCAGCATGGAAAAGCCGTATTCCGTGCCCTTGGCGTTATAGTCCACGAATGACGGCGCGAGTATCGCCACCTCATTGTACGAGCTGACGAAAGGCACGTCCGTCAGATGGACGTTGTCTCCGATTGTCACTTCAATGAGGTCTCCGTAATCGAATCCGGCCGCTTTCATGTCCGCCGGGGTGAAATCAGGGATGGCCTGTCCGTAGCTGTTGATGTTCACGATGTGCCCGGAGAGTTCCGCCGCATTCTCGTTCCTCTGGCAGGACGCGGTCAGGATGGCCGCCGCCAGAAAACATAATTTCAGATTTGTCGCATGCATTGTCCGATTGTTTTTTTCGCTGCAAATATATGCACAATTTCCCGCCCCGCCGAAAAAATGCCGCGTTTTGCATTAACTTTGCAGGGGGAGCGACATTTGTATGAGAAAGATATATTGTGCCATATCGGCCGTGGCTGTTCTTGTCGCGGCTGCTTTGCCGGGGGTTCAGGCGCAGACCGTGAGGAAATTGCCGGCCGATTCGAAGATTACGGAAGGGAAATTCCCGAACGGGATGAGCTGGTATGTGGCGGAGAATCCTGTGGAAAAGGGCTTCGCCGACTTCGCTCTCGTGTATCGCCATCCTTCGGATGCGCGGGATTATGTTGACATGTCGCGCGGAATACTCTCCTCTCAGGGGCGCATTAAGAACCGGAATCTCCAGAAGTTCCTGTCTTCCAATGCCGTGGCTCCGACGGAGAAGGGATATGCCGAGTATTCTGACGATGCGGTGACATTCCGTTTCGCGGATGTCATGCTCAAGCGCAGTCCGGGCATGGCCGATTCTCTGCTCCTTGCGGTTTTCGGAATCGCCGATGAACTTTCGGCGAATGCCGTGACGACGAAGGACAGTCTCCATTTCCCTCTTGAGAATATGGCCGTGATAGTCTCCGGTGACGTGAAAGCGGGGGAGCTTGTCACGAAGATGACTGTGTTTTCCCTGATGATTCCGGAAAGGGCGGTTGTCCGTGACGGGGCCGCAGCCGGGAGCGGCACGGAAGATTCCGCGAGGAAAGCTGAGGTGGCCGCGGACACTCTCGGCAATCTGTGCCGTCTGTCCGCGTCCTTCCGTTTCCCGAGGATTCCCCGGGAATTCATGGCGACTCCGCGTTTCGCCGTGGTTGACAAGATGTCCGGAACATTCTGCTTCATTGCGGAGAACAGACTTCAGGACGCGCTGGACGCTGATGACATTCCTTTCGCCGGAATCCGTTCTGAGCATGTTTCAAGCGCGGACGTTTCCGGATATGAGTCCATAAACCTGTCTTTCTTCGTCCCCGTGGAGAATGCCGATGCCGCAATGCGCTGTTTCGGAGGGGTTCTCGGGTCGCTTGACAGAGGGGAGATGAGTGTCGGGGACATTGTCCTTTCCTCGGCTTCATACGCTGAAAGCTGTCTTGAACTTTCGAAAACTGCGGTGAAAAATTCCGAATATCTGAGAATCTGCTCCTCGTCGTTTCTCTACGGGGCGCCGCTGTGCACGGAGTCCCAGCTCTGCGGATTCTGCCAGTCGAGAGTCCTTCCGGACACTTTGCAGCTCCGGCTCATGAAAGGTTTCTCGGAGGCTCTGCTCGCCCCGGATGACAGCTGCGGAACTTTTCTGGCCGGCTGGAATGAAGGGACGGACGTTCAGGGACGGTCCTTTGACCTGCGTGACACGCTCCTGCTTCCCGGTCAGTCTCCGAAGAAGGCCAAAGTCAGGTCAAAGAAGGAACTGATGTCAGGCGGCGAAATCTGGACCTTCAATAACGGCCTCAGGGTCTATTACAAACGTGTTCCGGGAGCGAAGAACATTTGCTGGGCCCTGAACGTGGACACGGGCTATGCCTCCGTCGAAGGGCTTCTCCCCGGTGAGGCGGCGTTTCTCCCGGATCTGTTGAAATGCCGTACGCTTCACGGGATTGACAGCGGCGGGATGAGGGACATCATGACTGCGTCCGGCATCAGCTCCGAGGCTGAAGTCTCGCTCTATTCCACGACTCTGAAAGGTACGGCGGCCCCCCGCAGTCTTGACCTGCTGCTTCAGGGGCTGATCGGGATGTTCAGGGGAAGCGAGGCTGACTCGTCGGCCGTCGCCGGACTCGTGCGCCGGATTCCGGTGCAGCGTGAGCTTGCCGCCGGAGGGCGCAACGCACGGCTCGCGGGAATCGACAGCCTTGTCTGCGCGGACAATCCATATTCAGGAATAAAAATGTATGACAATTTCACGCCGGAGACGGTACGTAAGGCCGACAGCCTGTTCACCGATGTGTTCTCGGACCTCGGCAACGGTTTCCTCGTGCTTTCCGGAGATGTGGAGCCGTACGCCCTTCAGAAGAAGCTCGCGTGGTATGCCGGAGAGTTCCCTGTCGCAGCGCGTCCCGAGAAGCGTTCCCGCGTGCGTTTCAGTCCGGTGTCCGGGCAATCGACGAATTTCCGCGACGGATCCGAAGAAAGCATAGACATGCTGCTCTCCACGGCGCTTCCGATGAACGCCGCGAACCTCTGTGCGTCACGCCTTGCCGTCTGTCTGCTTGAGGACAGTCTCCACGGGGCTCTTGTCGGGACCGGCTTCCACGTGAAGGTTTCCTCTTCTTTTCAGATGTATCCGCAGGAACGTTTCAGCGTGATGGTCTCGCTCGACAGGATTCCCGAAGACGGCTTTGCCTACGGCAGTCTTGACGACACCGGAATCCTCTCCGTTCTCGCCCGTCTCCGTTCGGCTCTTTCCGCAGCCCCGTCAACGGAGTGGCCTGCGGCTGTCCTTGACAGCTACAAGGCGCGTCTGAACAGTGAACATGACGCGGAAGCCGCCACTGCGGAGTACTGGAGGGATGCGCTCGTGGTCCGTTATGCCGACGGCCGCGATTTCAGCACGAAGATAAACGAGAGGATGAATGCCGTGACCGCGGCCCAGATAGGGGATGTGTTGAAAAGGCTCGTAGAGGGGAGCCGTGTGGAATATGTGGTGATGAAGTAAATTCGGACAGGAATGAATGCTTACAGTTCGATAATTCAGATAGACGACAAACTCGTTTCAGGGGACATTCTGACGGAATGGTTTGCCTGCGACTATGCAAAGTGCCGGGGAATCTGCTGCGTGATAGGCGACAGCGGCGCCCCGCTGCTTGAATGCGAGCTTCCGGCTCTTGAAAAGAACTACGGGAATTTCAGCGCGGCGATGTCCGAAGAGGGGCGCAGGGCGGTGGATGAGAAGGGCTTCTTTGAAATCGACACCGACGGAGATCTCGTCACTCCTCTTGTTCCAGGCTCAGAGGAATGCGCCTATTGCCGCCGCAGTCCGGACGGCAACTGTCTGTGCGCCATTGAGGAGCAATGGAACAGGGGCAAAGGGGACTTCTGCAAGCCCATCTCCTGCCGTCTCTACCCGATCCGCGTCTCGACGCTCTCCAACGGCATGACCGCCCTGAACCTGCACCGCTGGGACATCTGCCGCGACGCCTTCGTCAACGGCCGCCGCAGAAAAATACCTGTCTATCAGTTCCTGAAGACCCCTATAATCCACTTCTTCGGCGAAGACTTCTACGCGGCTCTGGAAGCGGCCGCCC
>CAVDEO010000113.1:0-7537 GCA_963607915.1 bacterium | reverse complement strand
CTCTCATACAATCCCCGGGCAGGCAAGCTCAGATGAAAAATGAAAAATGGACATTTCCGTATTTCCTCTCTTTGACGAAATGCGGATGATCTTTGAATGAATACTCTGCGGGATGCTCAAGAATGAAGTAACATTCAGGATTGAGGATTCCGCAGTTCAGCACCTTGTCCGGAATGGTGTCAAGCCCTTCGATGGCATACGGAGGATCGGCGAAAATGATGTCGAACTTCTCCCGGCAGAGGGGAAGAAAGTCAAAGACATTGTGGCGCACCACCGTGAGGTTGTCGAGACCGAATTTCGCGGCCTGCGAGCGGATGAACGAGGCGTTTGCCGGAGCCATCTCCACCGAATAGACCATCCCCGCCCCACGGGAGGCGAACTCGAATGAAATCGAACCGGCCCCGCCGAAAAGGTCAAGCACCTTGAGCCCGTCAAACTCATACTCGTTGCCGAGAATGTTGAAAAGCCCCTCCTTCGCGAAATCAGTTGTGGGACGGGCGGCATAGCCCGAGGGGAGTTCCATCGTGCGCCCTTTCAGTTTTCCTCCTATTATTCTCATATTCACGCAATCACCAAGAAATCAGCGAATCTGAAGCCCTTAGTAATCATGCGGGCTTCCTTTCGGGCGACGTCAGAAGACCCTCTCGACGCTGCGGAAATAACTGCACAGGGAAATCTCCTCCTCGTCCGTCAGCGGAGTTCTGAAAAAGATGTCAGATACGTCCGGGTTGAGCTGGAGACTCTTCATCGCGGAGAAAATCCAGTACTCGGCCGTCGTGAAGTCCGCTGCATCGAAGACATTGCACAGGCGGAGGCTCCGGCCCTCGGCAATCACGAGATAGAGATGCGAGTCGGCGCAAGAGGCCACAATCTTGTTGTACTGTGAGATTCCGGAGAGTGAACGGAGCATCCAATAGAGTTCGGGAAGCACCTCGGTGCGGCTGCCGTCCGGCATGAGGACAGTGTTGCGCAGGGTCTCCGAAAGTTTCTCCCCTATCGCCGGCGACCATACCATCGTCGCGGCGAACTCCGGAATCTCCACACAGGAAATTCCGTCGGTCTCCGAAATGTCCGCCACGGAGGCGAGCAGTTCACGCTCACCGCCCTCCCGAACGAACTGCGAGGGGGCCAGAGTCACCTTGGGCGTGAAAAGGGAAATCTCCACCCGGTCATAGCGCCGCTGAAGTTCGCGGGCGGTAAAAACAGACCCGGCATCCATCCATCCGGATGAATGCCTGGCCAAGTCAGATTCTGTCTGAAAGGAAAATCCGCTCAGGCCGACCTGAACGAAAATCCTGTCCTTACTCCCAGTTACCTGCATTGTTGTTAGGTGCGGTGATGCTGCCCACCTTGAGACCAGGATAGCGGTCAGTCTTTATTCTTTCATCATCGAGGTTGATTCTGAGCTGGTTGTCCAGTCCCGTGAGAAGAGCCTTGTACGGCATCTCAGCCTCGAAGAGAGGGACAGGGACACCGGAGACCATCTTCACGAGTGAAGCCATCTCGACAGGCTGTCCTCCGCTGAACGGAATGATGCCGATGGTGTTGATGTCGAAGTCCGGACGGTTGTTGAAGAGAGTGTCCTTCACCGGAATCTCGTTCTCGATGGTGAAGACGAGCCTCTGACCGGTCTTGGTCAGCTCAAGCATCTGCTCGGAAGTGATTTTCGGATGCTTTTTCTTGAGGGCCTTGGTGTTGGCCACGGCGAGCGAGTCGTCCATGGATCCGACCTTCATGACCACTTTCATCTTGCCTGTGTTGTAGAATGTCTGAAGCGTGTCGAACGTCGATACGAACTTGCCGTTCACGCTCTTGTAAGCCACCTGAAGATCACGGATGTCCTTGAGCTGCTGGATGGCGACCTTCTCGCGGACAGACTTTTCCTTATTGAAATCAATCGGCTCCATGATGCTCTTGACCGTAATCACTGCGAGGAAGATAATCACCGCCGGCAGGAGAATGTAAGTCAATGTAATCTTAATTGCTTTGTTCATATTCGTGGTCTTTTATTGTTTTCCGTATATTTCCGTATATTTTCCGTATTCCCGAAAACTTGACAAAGTTATGAATTTGATTTATGAATTGCAACAAGTGGGGTTTAAAAAATTATGTGTAATTTTGCAGGATATAGTGCGGGCAGCAGGGTGCGGACGCATAGTGACGGACATGGACAATGCGCGGACTCAGAAAAGAATGAAATGATGGACACGGTTACGGAAGAAAAAATCGCAGAACTGGACAGACGGATTTCGGAAGCGTCGGTCGTGGCTGTTTCCGCCCATGCGCATCCCGACGGAGATGCCGTCGGGGGTTCAGCCGCCCTCGCCCGCTACCTCGCCGGGCGCGGAAAGAGCGTCCGCATAATCTTTCCCGACCCCTGCCCCGACAATCTCCGTTTCGCGCTCGATGAAAGTCTGACGGGCATCATCGCCGACAAGAAGGACGAGGCCGAGGCCGCGCTGGAAGAATGCGACCTCCTGATAAGCATAGACTACAACAGCCCACGGAGAACCGACGCGCTCGAAGACGCGCTGCGGAAGTTCGGGGGATTCCGGATACTCATCGACCATCACATATCCCCGGACAGGGATTTCTACGGTCTGATATTCTCGCAGTGTGAAGTCTCTTCTTCCTGCGAACTGCTCTACCGGATACTGCTCGGCATGCCGGACATAGGCGGAAAGGCCGAAGCGCTCGGAAAAGAAATCGGAACCGCGCTGATGCTCGGAATGACGACCGACAGCAACAATTTTGCGAACTCGACCTACCCTTCGACGCTCAGAATGGCCGGTGAACTGATTGCGGCCGGGGTCGACAGGGAGGAACTGCTCGGAAATCTCTACAACAGGTACAGGGAGAACCGCTTCCGCTTCATGGGCTATTTCCTCAGCGAGAAGATGCGCGTGACGAATGACGGAGCGGCCTACGCGGTGATGTCCGCCGACGAGATACGGAAGTTCGGGATACGTGACGGAGAGTCCGAAGGATTCGTGAACATGCCTTTGGGCATCGAGAAAGTGCGGATGAGCATATTCGTCAAGGAGGAAGACAGCCGCGACAGGCTCAGGGTCTCCGTCCGTTCCAAAAGGGGGACTTCGGCCAATCAGTTCGCACGCCTCTATTTCAACGGCGGCGGGCACGAGCTGGCTGCAGGAGGGAGGCTCGCAGTCCCGGGCGACATATCCGGTCCGGAAGCCGCCCCTGCCTACATCGAAAAATGTGTCAGGGATTTCTTCGGGAACGGCCGTGAAAGTCAAGTCCCGGAAACGCCCGCAGGAACGGATTGAGAAAGAGGAACGGACTGAGAAAGAGGAACGGACTGAGGAAAAGGAACGGATTGAGGAAGAGGAACGGATTGAGGAAGAGGAACGGATTGAGAAAGAGGAACGGACTGAGAAAGAGGCATGGACTGAAGAAAAGACGGGAAAAAGAGAAAGAGAAGAGACGGGGAGGAGAAAGAAACAGGAAGATTACAGAAGAGATGAACGCAAAGGGAAATGTCGGGACGCGGGCTGCCGCGGCGATGGCTGCAGCAGCGGTCACCGCAGCCATATTTGCAGTTTCCTGCGGAAAGCAGCAGCTGCAGACGACTTACGACAGTCAGGACAAGAAGATTGACTCGTTCATACAGAGCCAGATAAGCAGTTCGAATGCCTTGAGGGTCAATGTAAACGACGGATGCAGCCGGCTCGTGATTTCCGAGGGAACCGGAGAGGACAGCCTCTCCACTTCTGGGACGGTCTCTTTCTTCTACGCCGCCTACATCTTCACGGGAAGTCTCGTCCAAAGCAACATGTTCGCGACCAACCACGAGGAGACGGCCTCCCAAAACGGCTGGGATACGCTTTCTGACTCGGATTTTTCCGCAGTCACGCTGAACCTCGCGAACGGGGACGGCATTGTGGACGGATTGAGGAAAGGACTTTTCGGAGTCAAAGAGGGGCAGGAGTGCTACATCATATTTTCCGGGAAGCACGGATTCGGGTCGAAACCCATTGGCACAATTCCTGCGAACTCGGCGCTGCTCTACCACGTGTGGGTCGAAAGCATAGACAACGGCCAGTGAACATGAGGCGGGCGGGAGCCGGCGGACATATATAGAGCGAACACATAAGCGGACATATATAGAGCGAACACATAATAGACATAAAGGAATCAGCGATATACATAATAAAAGAATCAGCGATATACATAATAAAGGAACATGAACAAAATCCCAATCATCCTGACGGCCGCCATCACCGCCGTTCTGTGCGGAAGCTGCGCGAAGACCGCCGAAAGCGGAATTTATGACGACGAGACAAGATACCTGAAGGCATGGCTCAAGGCTGACCATTCCGACATCGGGCTTGAAATCACAAGAAATCCCGAAACCGGGATGCCCGACACCCTCGGGCGCGGAGTCTATCTGCTGTCCGAAAAAGTCGGAACGGAAGACGCAGTGGCGGAAAAAGGCGACTACGTGACACTCAGCTACATCGTCTCCGACATGAACGGCACGATTTCATCATCCACGGAAAAGGAGACTGCCGTGAAACTCGGTACATACGACAAGACCTATTTCTACGGGCCGAAAATCGTCTCGCTCTCCGGAGGCTCGAACTACGCCGGAGTGATTGACGCGGTCGCCGGGATGAAAGTCGGCGGAGAGCGCACCGTGCTGATTCCCAAGTGGCTCATGAGCACACAGGACTACAGCACGGAGGACGAATATCTCGCAAACTCAAGTTCCTCTTCCAATGCGGTTTACAAATTGAAACTCACCGGAATCATCGAAGACATCGAACAATATCAGATTGACGCGATTGAGGACTATCTCAAGGAGAATGTGGTCGGAAAGCTGAAACTCGACAACGGGGAGTTCGCCACGATGCCGGACACGACCAAGACGATCGGCGCCTGCAAGGGCTTCTATTTCATCCCCGTCACCGACACCGCCGGACACGTGACATTCCCGTCCGACACCACGGTAACCATCAACTACACCGGGCGCAGGCTTGACGGGCAGGCCTTCGACACCACCGTCGAGAACACCGCCAAAGACAACGGAATCTACTCCTCATCAACCACTTACGAAACGAAATCAGTCACCTGGGGCGAGGATTACAGCAGCCTGACGATGAGCAGCAGTTCCCTGATTTCCGGATTCAGCAAGACACTCTGGCAGATGAACGCCGGCAAGGGCATAGGCATCTTCTGGTCAGACCTCGGCTACGGAAGTTCAGGCAGCGGAAACCTCATTCCGGGCTATGCGCCGCTCATTTTCGAGATTGAAATCATCAGCGAGGAGGATTAAGAATGGCCGAAATCAAATCTGCACCGACGGAATTAGGCACTGAAAAAATCTGGAAACTCATACAGAACTACGCGCTCCCGGCAATCATCGCGATGACGGCATCTTCGCTGTACAACATGGTTGACAGCATCTTCGTGGGACAGGGCGTGGGGGCTCTCGCGATTTCCGGACTTGCCGTGACCTTCCCCCTGATGAACCTCTCCACCGCATTCGGGACTCTCGTTGGCGTGGGCGGGGCGACGATTCTCTCCATACTGCTCGGCCAGAAGAACTACGAGGCGTCGCGGAAGGTTCTCGGCAACATCGTGACACTCAACATAATAATAGGATTTCTCTTCGCAGTCGTAGCCCTCGTTTTCCTCGACCCGATTCTCTATTTCTTCGGAGCCAGCGAGAACACCATAGCCTATGCGAGGGAATATATGGAAATCATCCTCTACGGAAACATAATCTCCCATGTCTATTTCGGACTCAACGGGGCGATGAGGGCTTCCGGAAGTCCGAAGATGGCGATGGGGCTGACGATTTTCACGGTGCTGTTCAACGCGGTGCTCGACCCGGTGATGATTTTCGGGATGGACATGGGAATACGCGGAGCGGCGTGGGCCACCGTCATCTCGCAGTTCATCGCGATGATTCTCGCCCTGCTGCACTTCATGAGGAAGGACAGGACGGTGCGGTTCGAGAAACATATCCTCAGGCTCGACCTCAGAGTGGCGAAGGACTCGCTTGAAATAGGTTTCGGGCCGTTCCTGATGAACACCGCCGCCTGCATCGTGTCGCTGTTCATAAACCAGCAGCTCGGGAAATATGCCGGAGACCTCGGAATCGGAGCCTACGGAATCTGCAACAGACTGACATTCATGTTCATAATGATATGCATGGGGCTGAATCAGGGTATGCAGCCGATTGCCGGATACAACTACGGGGCGAGGAAATACAGCCGGGTCAGGGAGGTCTATCTCAAGACCGCCGCACTCGCCACGGTGGTTTCCGTGCTGTGCTTCATCGTCTGCGTCGGGTTTCCGAGAGCCGCCTGCTCCATCTTCACGCACGACGGCGAGCTTCTCGACCTGTCCGCGCACGGTCTGCGGATAATGAATGTGATGTTCCCTGTCGTGGGATTCCAGATGGTTGGCACGAACCTTTTCCAATGCCTCGGAATGGTGAAAAAATCCATTTTCCTCTCGCTCACGCGACAACTGCTCTGCCTCGTGCCGGCGCTCTACACCCTGCCGCTCCTGCTCGGGGCTGACGGAGTGTGGTGGAGTTTCCCGATTTCGGACGTGATTGCAAGCGTCCTGACGGCGATTCTCCTCGGCCGGCTGTTCCGCAAATTCGCGAAACTCAATGACGGCGACGACCCGGCGGGACTCGGCGGCGCAGTGAAATAAACTCGGCGGCGCAGTGAAATAAACCCGGCGGCATAGTGAAATAGACCCGACGGCGCAGTGAAATAAACCCGACGGCGCAGTGAAATAAACAAACTGAATATGAAGAAAATCATAATAAATATCGGACGCCAGTTCGGCAGCGGCGGCAAGGCCGTGGCGGACAAGATCGGGGAGATTCTCGGGATTCCGGTCTATGACAACGAGCTGCTTGCAAAGGCGGCGCAGGACTTCGGATTCACCGAGGAGCTGTTCCGCAACAGGGACGAGAAGAAGCGCAGCCTCACGCTGTCTTCAATCTTCTCCTCCAGCATCTTCGGCGGAGGCAGTTACCTCACCGATGACAGCGCGCTGTTCAAGATGCAGGCACAGGCCATCCGGAACATCGCCGAAAAAGGTTCGGCGGTGATTGTCGGGAGGGCGGCGGACTACATACTCCGGGACATGGACTGCTGTCTCGACGTTTTCCTCACTTCTCCGCTTTCTGTCCGTGCGGAAAGGGTTTCCGAAAGGATGGGGATTCCGGTCGAGAAGGCGCAGGAGTTCATCGTGAAGAAGGAGAAGGAGCGGGAAAGCTTCTACAACTGCTTCACTTTCGGCAACTGGGGCGTGGCCTCAACCTACGATTTGTGCGTTGACACTTCGTTGCTTGGAGTGGAGGGGACGGCGAGGTTCATAATCGAGTTTGCTCGCCTTTCCTCAATGATTTGAATGTCTTTTTGGGGCCTCAAAAATCTGATTCAAATCTCCCGGCATTCCTTTTTGGAAATGTCTTGGTTGAAAAATGCTTTTGCTGAAGTAAGCGTTAAAAAATAAATTGGTGGAGATTTGTGAAGGATTTTTGAGGATA
>CAVDEO010000112.1:2586-7634 GCA_963607915.1 bacterium | reverse complement strand
CTCGCCCAGATTGAGGAGAAAGGCTACGCCAAGCCGTTCCTGTCATCCGGTAAGCAGATAATAAAGCTCGGCATCAACTTCTCCTCGCAGACCCGCACCGTTGACGGCTGGAAGATGGCGTAGGGTTCTGCGAACCTGCGGCAGTAAGATGTCGTAATCACAAATCCCTTGCAAAAAACACGAACCTGATGAAAATACGCGATTTTGGAGCCGCAGCGGCGGCGTTTGCTTTGGGAAGGCTGTTCTGTGGCCGGTTGTTCTGCGGATGTCTGCTCTGCGGATGTCTGCTCTGCGGATGCCTGTTCAGCGGATGCAGCATCAAGACTGAGAACGGAGGCGGGACTGAGAACGGGAACGGCGGAAACGGCTCGGCAAAGGAAATACCCATACATATCGCGACGGTGGTGACGCGGGTCGCTGACGAAAAGTTCGAGAACGGGGATGTGCTCGGGCTTTTCGCCGTGAATGAGCCTGAGGCTCTCGAGAACTCCGGGAATCACTACGACAACGAGCCTCTGATGTTCGTGGGCGGTGTCCTGACCTCCCGCGAGCTTTACTACCGTGACGACAAGACAGAAACGGATTTCTATTGCTATTTCCCTTACTCACAGGCTGTTGGTGATGTGGCGGCTCTACCTTTCAGGGTGAATGCCGACCAGAGCACACCGGAGGGTTACAACGCTTCGGACTTCCTCTGGGGCCGGGCGACCGGAGTCATGCCTTCCGAGGACCTCGTGAACATCCCGATGCAGCATCTGACATCTTGCCTGCGGATTGTTCTGAAGCCCGGGGCAGGATGGACGACGGAAGAGCTTGCCGGGGCGGAGGTGACTGTCTGCGGGCTTAAGACCTCGGGTTTCGTCAATCTGGCGGACGGCAGCGTCGAACCGGGGGACGGGACTTCGGAGATTACGGCGAGAAATGAGGGGAGCGGAGTGTTTTCCGCGCTTGTCGTGCCTCAGACCGTCGTCAATGCGGAACTTGTGAAGATTGCCGTCGGCACGAATGAATATGCTCTGAGGACAAGCGTCGATTTGCAGTCCGGGAGGGCGCACATCTGCACCGTGACGGTGAACAAGACCGGCGGAAGCATAAATGTCGGGATAGTCGGCTGGCAGACCGACGGGACCGACCACGGAGGGTCGGTTGAATAGGGGAGAATGTATTATGTCCGGATTGAGCAATAAACTTGAAAACATAGGAATGTCGTTGAAAAGGCGGCTGGAAGCCGGGTTCTTCCGTATGCGGAGACTTGCCGGCCTGATGTCTCTGGCGGTGATGCTCGCATCCTGCGCCGCAGAGGCGCTGAATTCTGATGACGGGCCGGACTCGGGGCGGATTCCGCTCAGGCTCTCGGGCGGGATTTCGCAACTCTACCGGACGAGGGTGAGCGACGGCGGGTTCGCGGACGGGGACAGAATCGGGGTGTATGTCGTCGACTTCGAGAACGGCAGTTCCGGGACATTGAAAACTTCCGGAAACAGGGCTGACAACGTCTGGCATCAGTATTCTGCCACTGACCGGAGCTGGACCGGAAGCCGGGACATATACTGGAAAGACAGGAACACCCACGCGGACATATATGCCTACTACCCATATACATACATTGAAAATGTGAACGCCCTAGCCCTGACGGTGAGCAAAGACCAGCGGGCGACGACGGACGGGACGATGTCCGGATATGAGGCTTCGGATTTCCTCTGGGGAAAATCGGCCGATGCCGCGCCCACGGCGCAGACTGTGAATGTGGAGCTGACTCACCGGATGACCTCTGTCGTCGTCATCCTTGAAGAAGGCGGCGGATTCGATGTCGGAGAGTGGGCGGCCGAGACTAAGGAAGTTCTGCTGACCGGGTTCAGGATGGAGGCTTCGGTGAACCTTTCTGACGGCGTGGTGTCGTCCGGAGGAGAATCGGCGGAGACCGGCAGCATCATCCCCTATGAAAACGGAGGCGTGTGGAGGGCCGTGGCCGTTCCGCAGAAAATCGCGGCGGGGACATCGCCCGTCAGCATAACCGTCGGGGGCAAGACCCTGAAATTCATCGTGGACGAGGATGTCGAGCTTTCCGCATCGATGCAGCATAATTTCACCATCGTCGTGAACCGGAAAGGTGACGGCGATTTTGAACTGGTGCTCGGCAATTTTGCCGTGTCGGCGTGGGAGAATGACTCCGCTTCGCACGACTGGACTGCGGCGGAGTATATAGTCGTGAATGTCGGACAGGCCGGGACTTTGGATGAAAAACTTGCCGAGAGCACGGAGATTGACCAGGTGCGGAACCTCAAGGTCACAGGACAGATCAATTCCAGGGACTTCGCGGTGATGAGGTATCGTATGACAAGCCTTTCCGCATTGAATCTCAAGGAGGTGGAGATTGTCGCAGGCGACGGCGGACAACTTGCCGACGGGGAGGACTACAGAGGCAATGACGCTCTCGTGATTCCGAACGCTGCGCTGAACTCCAAGAAGACTCTGACATCAATCATATTCCCAGACCGGCTGAAGGGCATCAACGAATCCGCGTTCTGCGACTGCAATGCGCTCGCCGGTTCGCTGACTTTCCCGGAGGGGCTTGAATTCATAGACAAGGCGGCATTCCGGAGCTGCTCCAGTCTGAGCGGCAGCCTGAATTTGCCGAGTACGCTCAAAAGGATAGGCAGTTATGTGGGATACACCGGATATTGGGACGGTGTCTTCGCCGGCTGCAATTTCGCCTGCGAGCTCAAGCTTCCGGATTCGCTCGAGGAAATCGGCAAGGGCACGTTCCTGAGTTGCCCGGGACTCTATGGCGAACTTCATCTGCCTGAAAATCTGAAATATATAGGCGAGGATGCGTTCGCGAACTGCGGCAACCTGAGCGGTACGCTCGTGATTCCGAAGGGCGTGAACGTCATTCCGGTGAGATGCTTCTCGAACACCGGTCTGGACGGGAATCTCATCCTCAATGACGGACTGGTTTCCATTGAAGGCTATGCATTCGCGGGCACCAAGTTCCGTGGCGAACTCGTGCTTCCGGAAAGTCTGACTTCGCTCGGCGAGCATTGCTTCAACGGCTGCGATTTTTCCGGGAAACTTGTGCTCCCTCCGAATCTGCGGGCTGTAGGCAACTGGATTTTCGCCTACAACACCCGCCTTTCCGGCATACTCGAATTTCCGGAGAACGTAAACAGTATCGGTGTGGGGGCCTTCTCCGGATGCAGAGGCCTGGAGGGGATTGTCCTGCCCGCCGATTTGGAATCCATCCTGTCGGATGCCGGCGATGCCGAGGGCGGGGCGTTCCAGAACTGCTTCGGTCTGAACAGCATCGTCTGCAAGGGCGACATACCGCCGACAGTCCGGCCGCAGGCTTTCGCGGGCGTTCCGAAAGACAATTTCACGGTGGAAGTGCCCGAATCCGCCGTCATCCAATACAGCGTGGCGACAGGATGGAAGGACTTCAAGCGAGTGTCGGCCTACCGCAATCTTTCCGTGCGGCCGGCTGTGGCATCCGCGCTCAATACTTCGGTCACGCGGAAAATCACGCTCAGCTCTGACGAGGATTGGTTTGTCGAGGAGAAGCCCGAATGGGTCGTCCTTGACAGGACATCTGGCGAGGGCAAGACAGAGTTGCAGCTGACATTCCAGCAGATGCCTTCCGGCGAGTCCCGCGAGGGGAGCGTGGTCTTCAAACTCAAGGACAAGGACTACAGAACCACTCTCGCCGTCCGGCAATATGATGCGGAATATGCCGAAGATGAAGTTGTTACGCTCCAATCTGCGACGGAAGGTGACGGAGTGGACCTTGTATTTCTCGGGGACGGCTACAGCGCTGAGGACATAAGCGGGGGACTTCTGACTCAGGACATAAATGAGGCGGTGGAGCATTTCTTTGCCGTCGAGCCTTTCCGCACCTACCGCAGCCGCTTCAATGTCTACACGGCCGCGGCGGTTTCACCCGAGTCCGGCATAGGAAGCGTAAACACGATTGTGTACAACCGTTTCAACACCACGGCGAAGGGCGGTGTCACTCTCGGCGGGCGTAACGGGAACAGCGATTATGCCGAGATTTTCAGCTATGCCTGCAGGATGCCGACCGTGAATGAGGACAATCTTTCCCGGACGCTCATAGTCATAATCCCGAACACTACGGAATATGGCGGGACGACCCGTCTCTGGGACGACGGCTCGGCGATAGCCTATTGCCCGAAGAGCGACTACGGCTATCCCCAGGATTTCCGAGGCATCATCCAGCACGAGGCCTGCGGTCACGGATTCGGCAAGCTCGGCGACGAGTACATCTACCACAATGCCTTCATCGACGGATGCGACTGCAGCTGCTGCGGCCACGTCAAGGAGTTCAACGCCGCCAAGTCGAAAGGTTGGTTCGTGAACCTGTCCCTGAGCGGAAAGCCGGAGGACGTGCCTTGGAGCCACCTGCTCTATCACGAGAAATACCGCAGTTTCGTCGACATTTACGAGGGCGGCTATATGCACAGCAGGGGAGTCTGGCGTTCGGAGTACAACAGCTGTATGAACAACGACATCCCGTATTTCAGCACGATAAGCCGTCAGGAGATTGTCCGCAGGATAATGGAGTACTCCGGCGGGACGTTCAGTTTCGAGGATTTCGTCGCCAATGACAACCCGGAGAGCGCGTTGCAGCTGCAATCCTCCCCGATGACAAAATCCGTCTCCGGCATCGGCGGGATGACTTCTCTCAAGGGACACCGCCCCGGGCCGGTATTTTGCGGGAAGCGTCCGTCACTCAATGAGGGGGATGAACAATGAAGGGGCTGAAACAATCGGGAGTTGAAAATGCCGGATCGGGAAATGCTGACTTGGAAATTACGGGCTTATGAGACATTACGGGGCTATGAAATATAATCCGCTGAAATATAGTTTATTGAGATGTAATTCATTGATATATAATCCGTTTATATATATCACATTATCGTGTATTTTCGTCGCGTACGGATGTTCCGGGAAATATGCTCCGGACGAAGATTCTTCCGAACAGATACGCTTCAGCGTCGAATATCCCGGAGCAAAGGAATATCCCGGAGCAAATG
>CAVDEO010000112.1:0-1867 GCA_963607915.1 bacterium | reverse complement strand
AATCCGGACAAGGTGCGCGTCGATGTTGGCGGTGAGGTCGTAGACTGGGACTGAGTTATTGGAAGATAACCTCCGTGGTGTCGTCCTTGGTGACCCGCGCAGTGCTTCCCTCGGGAAGAACCAGCCGTGCGAGTCCGCTGTTCCCCTTGCAGTTGACCTGTGTCAGGGCGCGGCAGCCGGACAGGTCGAGTTCTCCGGTCAGTCTGTTCGACTGGCAGTCCAGTGTCTTGAGCGCTGCCAGACTGTTTATCTCAAGAGCAGTGAGTCTGCTTCCGAAGAGATACAGTTCCTCGATTCCGGTGCAGGCGTCGAGACTGATGCTTTCAAGTTCCGTGTTCTGGCAGTACAGTCGCTCCAGTTTCCGGCATTCATTGACCCTCAGGCTCCTGAGCGGATTGTTGTCGCACGCGAGTTCGGCAAGCTCCCGGTTTTCCGACAGGTCGAGCGCTGAAAGGTTCTGCCCTCCGGCGGAGAGTTTCTGGAGCGAAGTGAACATTTCCACTCCGTGGAGGGAGGATATGCCCGAATACCTGGCCTTGTCAATCTTCATCTCCGTGACTCCGGCCGCTTCCGTGGCTGACACGATGCCGTCGAAGTCGGTGTCGAAATTGTCGCAGAGAAATTTCTGGAATGCAGTGTCTTCAATTTTCGCGGTGTAGAGAATCTCCGCGCCGTCAGGAATGAGACGGCCGCTCTCCGTATTCCTGTTGACCCCGTCAATCTCCTGTCCTTCAAGCAGATTTATAGTTTTGAGTGCAGGACAGCCGAGACAGTCGAGGAAGCTGATTGCCGTATTGTGGAAAAGGTTGAGAACGGGGATGTTGCAGTTCCTGACGGTAAGGGCGGTGAGCGCGGTGTTGTAGCCGACCTCCAGAGAGTTGAGGCTGCTGCCGGAAACATCGAGACTCTCGAGCCTTGTCAGAAGATAGAGCTTTGCTCCGTCCTTCACCATTCCCCGTGCCGAAAGTTTCCTGAGCGTCCTGGCTTGTGAGAATACTTCGTTCAGATCCTGCAGTCCTGTGCCGGAACAGTCCAGCTCCTCGAGAACCGACGGCTGCGGAAGAGCCAGTTCCGTCACGGGATTCCCGGAAATGTCCAGCCTTTTCAGTCCGGTGCAGTATTCAATCCCTCCGAGCGAGGTCACTCCGGCATCGGGCAGGAGAATTTCGCCGATGTCCGCTGCTTCCTCAAGGCTTATGTAACCGTCCCCGTCGGCGTCATATCCCGAAACCAGATGCTCCTCAAGCACCCTGCTCCCGAATGTTACGGGCGTGCGGAAAGTCTGTTCCTTACTGTAGAAAGTGCCCCGCCGCCCGCTCGCATAGGCTCTGACGCGGTAGGTGCGCCCGAGTTCAAGCCCGCTGATCTCAGTCCTGTGCGTCCCGCTTCCGGGCTTGTCGGAGGTGACGGTCTCAAGGCTGAGGTCAGGTTCCGGCGACACGCCCCAGCACAGTCCGCAGGCTTCAACGGCATCCGTCCCGTGCCACTCGACCTCATATTCAAAAACAGCGGATGTCGAACCGAGTTCCGCCGGGGCATACAGCTTCAGCTCCGGAGGGCGGAACACCCCCGCATCCGGGTCGGAAAGGCAGGAGGACGCGGCAAGCGCCGCCGCGAGCGATATGAGGGTTCTTTTCATCTGAAGGTTCAGAAAACATATTCTTCCGGATGCCGCGAAAATACATTTATTCCATCAAAACGGCAAGGTAAAACTACATTTATTCCATCAAAACGGCAAGGTAAAACTACATTTATTCCATCAAAACGGCAAGGTAAAACTACATTTATTCCATCAAAACGGCAAGGTAAAACTACATTTATTCCATCAAAACGGCAAGGTAAAACTACATTTATTCCATCAAAACGG
>CAVDEO010000111.1:0-7788 GCA_963607915.1 bacterium | reverse complement strand
AATATTTCCGTTTTTGGATATATTTTCTAAATTTGCAAAACTTGCGCTGAATTTATTTCATGGCGAATCCGGCGCAAGGGATATGGGACACAAACTAATAACACCACACAATGAAAACTTATTCCACTAAAGACATCCGCAATGTGGTCTTGATCGGCAGCACCCGGTCAGGTAAGACCACATTATCTGAAGCCATGCTCTACGAGGGCAAAGTCATCGACAGACGCGGCTCGGTTGAGGCGAAGAACACCGTTTCCGACAACTCGGAAATCGAGCAGCTCAACCAGAGGTCAATCTACGCGACTCCGCTCTACGCAGAGTTCATGGACACCAAGTTCAACATCATCGATGCTCCGGGTGCGGACGATTTCGTCGGCGGGGCGGTTTCGGCGTTCAGGGTGTGCGACACGGCGATTCTCGTGACGAACGCGCAGCAGGGAGTCGAAGTCGGTACGGAAATTTTCGAGCGTTACGCGAACAAATACAATATGCCGGTCATCCTCGGAGTCAACCAGCTTGACGGCGAGAAAGCGAACTGGGAGGGCATGCTCGACGGGCTCAAGGAGGCGTTCGGCCAGAAGCCGGTGATCGTGCAGTTCCCTGTGAATGTGGGTCCTGAGTTCGACGGCTTCGTGGACGTGCTCAAGATGAAGTACTACCACTTCAAGGACGACAACGGCACACGCGAAGATCTCGAAATTCCTGCGAATCTCAAGGAGCAGGCCGAGGAACTCAGGGGGCAGCTCATCGAAAGGGCTGCGGAGTTCGACGACGGGCTGATGGAGAAATACTTCGAGACCGGAGAACTCACCGAGGACGAAATCCGCAAGGGACTCGGAATCGGAATCCGGCAGCTCGCAATCATGCCGATTTTCTGCCTCTCGGCAAAGAAGGATATAGGAGTGAAGAGGCTCATGGAGTTCACAATCAGGGTGGCTTCCTCTCCGGCAGAGCACATCGAGCACACGAAAGACGGCAAGGAGATGGAGTGCAAGGCCGATGCGCCTGTCTCCCTCTTCATATACAAGACCGCAGTGGAGCAGCATCTGGGCGAGGTGGCCTACTTCAAGGTGATGAGCGGAAAGCTCACCGAGGGGCAGGATCTTGAGAATCCGGAGAACGGGGAGAAGGAAAGGATTACGGCGATATATGCCGTCGCGGGAAAGAAGAAGGAGAAGGTCGGCGAGATGGTTGCCGGAGACCTCGGATGTACGGTGAAACTGCGTGCGGCGAAGACCAACGCCACTCTTGCGCAGATAGGTTCAGAGATTGTCTATGAGCACATCAAGTTCCCGAAGTCGCGCTACCGCACAGCCATCAAGGCCAAGGAGCAGAAGGACGACGAAAAGATGAACGAGGCTCTGAACAAGATTTCCGCCGAGGACCCGACCATCATCGTGGAGTACTCCAAGGAACTCAAGCAGACCATACTCAAGGGTCAGGGCGAGCAGCACATCAACATCGTCAAATGGAGGCTTCTCAACGAGAACAAGATAGAAATCGAGATGTTCGCGCCGAAGATTTCCTACCGGGAGACCATCACAAAGGTTGCGGCCGCGAATTACCGCCACAAGAAACAGTCGGGCGGCGCCGGCCAGTTCGGCGAGGTTCACCTTCTCATCTGTCCTATAGTGGAGGGACAGGAGATGACGAACAAGTTCAAGATTGACGGACGCGATATGGTGCTGAATGTCAAGGGCAAGGAAGAGTTCGACCTGCCTTGGGGCGGCAAGCTGGAGTTCATCAACTGCGTGGTGGGAGGCGCAATCGACGCCCGCTTCATGCCGGCCATCCTCAAGGGAATCAACGACAAGATGAGCGAGGGCCCGCTTACCGGTTCGCTTGCGCGTGACATCAGGGTCTATGTCTATGACGGCAAGATGCATCCGGTGGATTCAAACGAAATCTCGTTCGTGCTCGCCGCACGCAACGCGTTCAAGGAAGCCTTCCGCAACGCCGGCCCGAAGATTATGGAGCCTATCTACAATGTCGAGGTGCTGACTCCGGGCGACTATATGGGAGCCTGCATGTCCGACCTCCAGAACAGGCGCGCTCTCATCGAGGGTATGGATACGGACAAGGGATTTTCGGTTCTGAAAGCCCGCGTTCCGCTCGCCGAGATGTACAAGTACTCCACCACCCTCAGCTCGCTCACTTCCGGGGCAGCGACTTTCAGCATGGAGTTCGCCGACTATCAGCCGGTTCCGGGCGACGTGCAGGAAAAACTTCTGAAGGCTTACCAGGAGTCTGAAACCGAAGAATAAAAAACAGGGGTTGAGGAATAGAAAGGGGATGGCCACAAAGGGTCATCCCCTTTCTGTTTTGGATCAGAACTCGAATACGAGTTCGCCTCCGCGGATTATGTCGCTGTAGTCAATGTAAGGCTTGTCGTGGCGGCTGCCGTTCAGGCGTATCCCCCGGATGTGGATTTTGTCCCGGCTGAGACCTTCGGCGCGGATTGTGAAGCTGTCGCCGGCGGTCGTGCCGCCTCCGTTCCGTTGGGCGGCTAAGTCGAGCGTGAGTTTTTCAAAAGCCGGGATGCCGAACCAATAGCGGCCCGAGCCGGGTTCGACTTCATAAAGACCCATCGATGAGAGGATATACCACGCCGACATCTGGCCTACATCCTCATTGCCGGACAGTCCGTCCGGTTCGGGACGGTAGAGTTCGGTGAGAACCCGGTGCACGAGGGCGGCGGTCTTTTCAGGCTGCCCGAGCATCGCGTAGATGTAGAGGATGTGGTGGCTCGGCTCGTTGCCGTGGGCGTACTGGCCTATGAGTCCGGAAATGTCCGGAGAAGTCACCGCCCCGTCGATTACCGAACTTACGGTGAAGAGGGAATCGAGCTTCTCAATCATCCTTTCCCGGCCGCCGAAACACTCCTGCAGCCCCGGGATGTCGTGAGGGACAAGCCAGGTGTATTGCCAGGCGTTGCCTTCGCAGTAGTCGTCGGCGCGGTGCTCGGACGAGAACGGGTTGAACGGCGTGCGCCAGGCTCCGCGGCTGTCGCGCCCGCGAATGAATCCGGTCGAAGCGTCGAAATAATGCTTCCAGGAGCGGCTGCGCTCCCTGAACATCTCCGCCTCATCAGTCTTGCCGAGGGCTTCGGCGGCAAGCGCCGCCGCCCCGTCCGCAAGGGCATATTCCATATCGAATGCCACCGCTTCGTTCATCAGGTCGCACGGGATGTAGCCGTAGCGGCTTCTGAACTCTCCTCCGCGGTCCTGTTCCGCTGCTGTCCTGAGTATGGCATCGAAAGCCCGTTCCCTGTCGAAACCCGGGATGTCCTTGACGATTGCGTCCGCGACGACCGGAATCCCCGGATTACCCACCATACAGTCGGTTTCGTTGCCCCAGAGATGCCAGACCGGAAGCCTCCCCTGTTCATCGCAGATTGCGAGCATCGTGTTGATTATGTCGGGCATCTTCTCCCGGTGCAGGAGCGTCATCAGCGGCATCTGGGCGCGGTAGGTGTCCCAGAGGGAGAATGTCGTCAGAGTCTTGTGCGAGGCTCCGCTGTGGATTTCACCGTCGGCGCCACGGTAGTCCCCGTTGACATCGCAGAAGAGCGACGGGGCCGTCATCGTGTGATAGAGAGCCGTGTAGAAGCATTTCTTCGCATCCGCTGCATCCTTGTCCCCGTTCCCGAGCCTGCTGTCCGAGATACGGACCTTGCCGAGCTCCCTGTTCCAGCTTTCTTGCGCGGCTTTGACAACGCCTTCAAAGTCCCATCCCGGAAGTTCCGCCTCGAGATTGCGGGCCGCCCCCTCGACGCTGACCGGGGACAGGGCGACCTTGAGCAGGAGTTTCTGCCCTTCGGAAGTCCTGAAGTTCAGACGGCAGTACCGACCCATCTCATCCGCCGAAACGAAAGGCTCGGAAAATTCCGCGACGAAGAAGACCTTCTGATTCTTCGCCCAACCGTTGGAGTATCTCCATCCGGAAATCCTCCTGTCGCTTTCTATGCGAATATCCGTCTCCGTCGCCTTGTCCCAGCAGCCGCCGTTTTCAAGGTCGAATACGACGGCGGAACTGTCCGAGGCGTGGAAAGTGTAGCGGTGCATTCCCACCCTCGCCGTGGCTGTCAGCTCGGCGAGCACCCCGTAGCGGGTGAGGGGGATGCTGTAGTAGCCCGGAACGGAAACCTCCCGGCTCCTGTCCCCGTAAGACCACAGCCCAGACTCCGGATTGTCCTCAGATCCCCGCGCATAACGGACTTCCCCGACGACCGGCATCACTGTGATGTCGAAGAGGTCGCCTATGCCCGTCCCGCTGAGATGGGTGTGGGAGAATCCTATGACCGTGGAGTCGGACTCGTGATACCCCGAGCACCAGTCCCACTGCTGCGGGATGCTCGTCGGCCCGAGCTGAACCATACCGAAAGGCACGTTCGCCCCCACGAACACGTGTCCGTGCCCGCCTGTCCCGATTTTGGTGTCGACCCATTTCACAAGGTCTTCGTCCTGTGCGGCATTGCAGCCCGCTGCGGCGACGAGAACCGCTGCGGCGAGTATTTTCTTCACTGTCTTCATATCTCCTCCCTCCGGAAAGCCGGTTGTTTTCAAGAAATTATATGATTGAATTCTTTTTCGTGAACTCGATTTATATGATTGAATTCTTTTTCGTGAACTCGATGATTTCATCGATGTATCCGAAAGCGAGTCCGGTCACGGTGTCTGCGCAGCCGTAATAGACCGCAAGCCTTCCGGTCGCGCTGTCGTGCAGCGCCGCGCACGGGAAAGTCACGTTCGGAACGTCGCCCGTGCATTCGTAGGACTCCTGCGGCGAGATGAGGTACGGCCCGCTGCGGGCGATCGCCTTCCACGGCTGTTCAAGGTCGAGCAGAGCCGAACCGAAGGCATAGACATAGCCGTTGCAGGAGTGGAGCACTCCGTGGTATATGAGCAGCCAGCCCTCGGAAGTCTCGATAGGAGTCGGACCAGCGCCGATTTTCATGCACTGCCACGCACTCTGCTCGAACGGGGCCGGAGCCATCACGTGACGGTGTCTGCCCCAGAATACAAGGTCGGGCGATTCGGAGTAGAATATGTCCCCGAAAGCCGTGTGTCCGGTGTCGCTCGGGCGGGAGAGCATCGCGAAACGGCCGCCGATCTTGCGCGGGAACATCACTCCGTTGCGGTTGTAGGGCAGGAATGCGTTTTCCTCCTGATGGAAGGTCTCGAAATCCTCCGTCCAGGCCACGCCGATTGTAGGCCCGTGGTAGCCGTTGCACCAGGTGACATAGAATCTGTCCCCTATCCGGCAGACCCTCGGGTCGTAGCCATAGACCCATTCGGCAATCTCGGGGTCTGCTCCGCTGAACTTCACGTCCTCTTCGCGGATGTCCCATTTGAATCCGTCAACCGAGAATCCGACATGCAGTCTCATCCTGCGGTTGGTGTCATCGCAGCGGAACACTCCGGCGAAGTTGTACCCGTCCTTCTTGAACGGCACCACCGCCGAATTGAAAATGGAGTTAGACGTGCCCAGTTCGTGACGGCCGATAATCGGATTCCTGTCGCAGCGCCACATCACCCGGCTGCACCCCTCTGGCCTGTCCTGCCACGGCATTCCCGGCAGCGGCTCTCCGCAGATTTGTATTTTCCTGTTTTCCATATATTCTGATTCTCAATATCTTCGTCCCGCACGCATGGCGCAACGGGACAAAGATAAGATTAATTCTCTATTCGCCGACGAAAGGGAACATCGAGATGCGGTAGGCGAGGAAGCCGTAAGGATAGAGCCTGACCTTCACGTTCTCCTGAAGAGTCTCCGGAGTCTCGAGAGGCATCACCGGGTCTCCCTTGTCCGGATTCCAGTCCACGAGCGAAGCCTTTGCATCCATCACAAGCGGAGAATTGGTCCACCTCCAGTCGAACGGGCTGTTCATCGGCAGTTCTTCGATCTTCGCGCCTTCGAGGCTCTCCGGAGTGAGGGCATAGCGGTACTCCGTCCAGTGCTCCTCGTTTATGTCGTAGCTTTCGCGGTTCGCCTTCTGCATCGACATCGCGAAGAGAAGCGGCCCGCAGGTCACCCACGCGCAACGCCCCTGCTCCACGAAGCCGTCAAGTTTCATCCCGCCGTTGTAATCGACCATGATGCCCCAGGACGGAGCTTTCTTCCCTTCGAAATAAGGGAATTTCTCGTTGCCGGCGACGAGTTCAGGCTGCATCGGGAAGGTCAGGCGAATCTTGTCTCCGCTCTTCCATTTGCCGCGAAGGGTCACGAATCCGTCCTCCGCCTTGATTTTCACCGCCTTGCCGTTGACCTCCACAGACGGATTGCCGCACCACTGCGGAATGCGCAGACGGAGTGTCTGATTTTTCGGAATGGCGTTGAGAGTGAAGTCGAGCACGTCGCGGAAAGGATATTCAGTTTCGCAGAGTATGTCGAAACGTCCGTCACGAGTCTTGAGATGAGCCGGGCCGTAGGTGAGCCACATAAGTTCGTCCCTGCCGTTGATCATCGCCATATTCATTATGAAGTTCGGCAGGGCGCGGTTGATGTTGGACGGGCAGCAGGTCGGCCAGTGCATCGGCTTGAAGTAGGAGCCGTCGTCGCGGATGCGCAGGTGGAAGCCCGGAATGCGGTTCGGGGCCTGGGTATAGACACACTGGGTGAAAGTGTAGTTCAGCGCTCCCGGGAGGGCGTTGTAGGCGTCGCGCTCGATTCTGTCGCCGTAGCGGGAGTCGCCGCTCGCCCGGGCGAGCCAGATGTTTGACCACATGAAGTCGGACACGTCGCAGCTCTCGGCCGCCTCGAACGCGCCTATGCCGTGGAGATGTTCGTTCGAGGAGTTCACCCCGGACGGAAGCATCGAGTTCTCCTGCAGGAACTCGTAGTTGTTGACCGAAGCGGCGAGATACTCCGGGTCGGAGTTGAAGATATACCCTATCGACGGCAGCTTGGCCGCCTCGTTGAAGCTCACCCCGTGGCTGATTGCCGTGCGGAGGAACTCTTTCTTGCGCGCCCAGCTGTCGATGAAGGCAGGCGAGAAGTTGTCCAGGACGGCGAGCGCCCGGTTGGCGTAGCTCATATCCCCGCTCAGGCGCGAAAGTTCGAAAAGGTTCTCCAGTCCGCAGAGGAAGCGGAACTTGTCGAGATCGCCGCCGTTGAAGGGATATCCTGTCGTGTCGTAGGTGAACAGCGGATAGTTATCATATACGCGTTTCACCATTTCGAGCGTCCGGGCCTCCCCCGTGGCGCTGTAGTAGGCCAGGGCGGCGCGGCAGAAGACGGCTTCGCTCCAGTAGAGTCCGCCGTCGGCCTCGGCCGTGCCCCATTTCCCGACATATTCCGGGTTGTTGGAGTGTATGTAGCCGTTGGGTTTCTGACGGGCGGCGACGGCTTCCATCACCTTGCGGCTGCGCTCTACAAGGAGGCTGTCGTCCAGAAGGAAGGCGAGACGGGTGAAGCCGTCGGTGTAGTAGCCGGTCTGCTCGTAGTGCCACCAGCCCGGTTCGTCGGCGGAAGCCCAGCCCTTGACGAACTCGGTGTATTCCTCCCCCATAGTCTTTGTCATTCCTTTCGCCGCGAGCTGCGCCCAGTCCCTGAGCCAGCCTTCCGGCTTCAGTTCCCCCAGAGCGAACGGGGCGTAGGCCTCCGGACGCATCGCGGGGCTGAAATCACCCGGGGTCTCCTGAGCGGGGCATTCCGGGGAGAACAGAGCGGCGATGACCGCCGCCAATGCGATATATTTCAATTTCATATTCCTGATTAATGAGTATCGATGATATATTGACGATTCAGCAAATGATGATTACCTGCCTGAATGATGATTATCTATGA
>CAVDEO010000110.1:5580-7856 GCA_963607915.1 bacterium | reverse complement strand
GAGCTCATCCAGGGAAAAGGAGGGGAATGCAGAAAGATTGGCTTCTAAAAGGAGTAATATATAGCAACTGACGTTCTTTGAGATACCGGCCCACATTTGACCTTGTCCGCTGAAACCGGCGGATGTCGGGGATCGTAACCCCGATAACAATGTTTGAACAGTTCGAATGTCTGCGCCTGCGCTTCCTCGTCTAGCCCGCAGGAATGTACATCTTCGATGTACTGACCGGTACTGCGCGCTACGCCTTCGGAACCGCATGCTCAACATTCGCCGCGCGAGCCCCACGCTCTGAAATCACCGGTATCTCTCAGGATGTCTTTCACACATCAATATGCCAAAGACAGTGATTTTGCCCGATACGTTCCCGACCACCATCTCCACCCTCTGGAAGGAGATCGGCCGTCTTGCAGTGGATGCCTGCGACTGGGCTCTCTTTGACCCGGCACAGGAGCATTTCCTTGAAAACGTGGCCAGTCCCAGGTTCCGCAACAAGTTTTACCATCAGTTCACCATCCCGAAGAAGTCTGGAGGCGTGCGCACCATCACTACGCCCACCGGATACCTCAAGGGAGCGCAGAAGGCAATATCGCTTCTTCTGACGATGCTCTATGAAGCCCCCGAGTGCGTGAACGGTTTCACCGAGATGCGCAACGTCAGGACCAATGCGGACGCGCACGTCGGGAAGAACTACGTCTTCAATACGGACCTCAAGGACTTCTTCCCGAGCATCACTGCAGCGATGGTGAGGAAGACCCTCAGGGAGGCCGGGGTTAACGACGAGGTTGCGCATTACATCTCCATCGTCTGCACCGTCACGACCGACGGAGACGACCTCCCGGAGAATGTCCTTGTCCAGGGCTCCCCGGCTTCGCCGATTCTCTCGAACATAGTCTGCCGCAAGATGGACAGAAATCTGGAGTACCTCGCGAAGAAGTACGGTCTCACATATTCCCGATATGCTGACGACATCACCTTCAGCAGCATGCACTGCGTCTATTCCAAGAACGGGTCGTTTCTTAAAGAACTCCGTGAAGTCATATCCGGTTACGGGTTCACTATCAACGAGGAGAAGACCAGGCTCCAGAAGAAAGGCTCGAGACAGGAGGTCACCGGCATCATCGTCAGCGACAGGGTGAACGTCTGCCGCAAGTATCTCAAGAACCTCCGTGCGGAGATCTTCCAGATGGAGATGTACGGTTTCACGAAGGAGCAGTACCGCTCCGTTCGCGGCAAGGTCGCCTTTGTCGGAATGGTCCGCGGGAAGAATGACGAAGTGTACCGCAGGCTGCGTAACAGGGTCATCTCCATCAGGGTGTCGCCACAAGGAATGATTGCAAATGCCCACTGATATGATAACAGCACGTGATGAAATATCTTCAGCTGCAATAAAGGCTGTCCTTATAGACTTCTGGGAATACGCGCACAAGAACATCGAGTCCGTGAATTTTGACCTTCGGTTGGTGAAGGCCAAAGACCGATTCATCGATGTCGCACAGAAGGAAGCCACAAATCGCGGCTATACCGTCATGGACGCCTACTTGCATGCTTTCAGCGAATGGGACAGATACAAAGTGGAACTCTCGGAAGAACTTCGCAAGGAACTATCCGCCGTCCAGAAGGAGCATGCCGTGAACCAGATACGTGCCGTCCAGGTCGGATGCACCATCGAGCCGAAAATCAGGGAGGCATCCCTTCCCTACTGCATAGTGTATCAGAAATACCGCCTGAAGATCTGCATCCGCATTGACTACAAGAGTCACCTGGAATTCTATATCCGCTACCGCGATTTGGGGGACGAGCAAATAATTGACGGAATCCCGGAAATGATTTCGAACAGTGTGAGGTATATACAGAACTACGGGCCCCAGATGAGTCTGCGTGAAGACCACTATGACTATGCCTGGACATACCCGGAAAACTACACCGAATGATCAGCGAAGTCGAGTATCCGGCAATTGAAAAGGAAATAGTCAGCTTCTTCCGGAGTATATACTGCAACCAATCAGAATTACGTTTTTATTATGAGCAATATCCGATCTAACATCACCGAGCTCATGCAGGTCCTTGACATCACCCCTGCGGAGCATAACATTATGCTCGTGGGCAACCACGGCATCGGCAAATCCGAAATCCTCACTGAATACTACGCCGCCAAGGGAATGAGCGTCGTGGCGCTTTTCCTCGGACAGATGTCCGACCCGGGCGACCTGTTGGGCCTCCCGAGCAAGGACGAGGCCACCGGCAAGACCACCTTCATGCCGCCCTACTGGTTCCCG
>CAVDEO010000110.1:0-5570 GCA_963607915.1 bacterium | reverse complement strand
GTTCCCGGTGGACGGCAAGCCAATCGTACTGTTCCTTGACGAGCTCAACCGCGCCCGCCCGGAAATCCTCCAGACCATAATGGACCTTGCGCTCAACCGCAAGCTCGCCGGCCGCAAGCTGCCGGAAGGCAGCCGCATCATCGCCGCCGTCAACGAGGGCGACCAGTACCAGCTCACAGACCTTGACCCGGCGCTCGTCAGCCGCTTCAACATCATCACCTTCTCCCCTACCGCTCAGGAGTGGCTTCTCTGGGCCAAGAAGGCCGGGGTTGACCAGAGGGTCATAGATTTTATACAAGAAGACTCCATCTGGCTCGACAAGACCCCCGACTCAAGAGAAGGCGCCGACACCGGTCTTGACAAGACCCCGGACCGCCGTGCGTGGAAGAGAGTGTCCGACATCATCTCGGGCACCCAGAACCTCAGCACCGCCCACACGAAGGCTATCAGCAGCATAGTGGGGGCCAAGGCTGCAAGCGCATTCCTTGCAAGCGTCGCCTCGAAGAAGATTCTCTCGGGCCGTGACATCCTCTACAACTTCGACAAGAACGTCAAGACCCTCGAAGGGTATCAGGTGCACGAACTCTCAGTTGTCAACGACGGCATCTACCGCTCGCTCGAAGTCGAAAAGGTTTCCGACAAGGACAAGGAAAAGGTCTCCAAGAACATCGAAGCGTACTTCGACTTCCTTGCCAAGAACAAGAAGGAAGCTGCCGCTCACTTCGCCACGCTCTACGTGTCGAAGACCTACCCCGGAGCCGTCAGCTTCATCGTCAAGGAATGCAGGGTGCTCACTATGGCGCTTGTCATCTACGTCAAAAGCATCAAGGTCTGATAACGCGTATGGACAGCAGAATATCACAGATAATGGAAAAGTGGTACATTAGCTATGAGATGGCCCTTTTCCAGACCCTCTGCTCACACGACATCGTGGAGAACCCGGGCATGGAGTGCCCGGTGCGATGCGGCCGCGGAAGGATAGAATACAACCCGGACTTCATCAGGGAGATGAGTGACTGGGCGCTTGAGGAGGCCCTCAAGACGGAGGCTATCCGCATCCTTCTCAAGCACCCGTACGAACGCCGCCCGGACCAGTGCAGCGGTGAGGCTATCGCGCTCGGAAGCAACGTATGCATAGGTGACCAGTACCATTACGGCAACTTCAAGATCGAGACCCCGAAGGACTTCGACCTAGAGCCCAACCAGCCGTTCGAGTGGTATGCCCGAAAGATTCAGGAGCTCCTGCCTCAATCCGATGACGGATATGGAGACGGAGCCCCGTCTTCCAGCCCCGGCAACAGTCAGGAAGAAGGACAGAGTCAGGGCGACGATAAGAGCAGCGAGGCCCAACAGAAAGCCAGCGAACACCGCGGACGCAACCAGGCCCTCAGCGAACTCTGGGAGGAGGACGATATGTACGTCGCGAAGATCAACGGCATCATAGAATCCACCACCAAGTGGGGCTCCCTTGCCGGCAACTTCGCCGAACAGCTCAAGGCTTCCACCAAGGCGAAGATCAACTGGAAGACCGTCTTCGCTGGGTTCAGGGCCAGCGTCCTGAGCAGCAAGCGCAAGCTCACGCGTATGCGCCCGAACCGCCGCAGCGGCTTCGACCAGATGGGTTCCATCCGCAGATTCGACACCAGGCTGCTCGTCGCGGTGGACGTGTCAGGCTCCATCTCCTCCGAAGCACTCTCCTACTTCTACGGTGTGGTCAACAGCGCCTTCAAGTACGGGTTCGAGGCAATCGACGTGGTGCAGTTCGACTGCGGCATCACCAAGATCCAGAGCCTCAAGAAGACTATGCAGGAGGTCACCGCCCTCGGACGTGGCGGCACATCCTTCCAGGAGCCGGTGGACTATGCCAACGAGAACGGCTACGACGGCCTTCTCATTCTCACCGACGGATACGCTCCCGCCCCGACGCTTCCCGACGGTATGCGAAGCAAAATAATCTGGGTCTGCCAGAACCAGGACTGCTACGAAGAGCACCACGCTTGGATGTCCAAGCTCGGAAGGGTCTGCACTATGGAAATCCATTGACGGAGGGCAGGCGATGATTGACAAGGAATACGCCGGGACGCTGATACGCAATATTGACCAAGACCTCTGCAACACTCTGGTCGGTGGCAATCCCAACCGCGTGCACATACGCCTTATCTCAAGGTTCGAAGATGAGAGGCTCAATCTCATCGGAGAAGGGCTGTCCAAGATGTGGGACAGGCTGATGTCCTCCTGCAAGGGATACGAGCAGGGACGCGCTCTGCTTGTTTCGGAAAAAGCCCTTGCATGCCTCATAAGAAAAGGCGTAGACAAGAAGGACATCAGAATGAACGGCACGAACGCCAGGGTGCAGCTCAACAATTTCACCTATTACGTCGACAAGGAGGGTGCCGGATGTTCCGCAGGACCTTGCGGTTACAAAGGCTCCTGGAGCCGCATACCGACGCGTTGGATAGCCCTGTCCGGAGAGGACTTCGCGGACTTTATGTTCGAGTTCGACGACCTCGTCGCGGACATTGTAACGGAGATTGACAAGATAATCCTCGAGTACAGGATCAAGGCGGCGCAGTATGATATCCTCTGTCAGAGCGTGAACCATCTCGGGGAGCTTTTCCTGAAACAGGGCGGTATCAGCTGGAATGTAGAGACGGATTTCACTGATACAGACACTCCCGTCACATTCAGCGACGGGGATCACCAGCCCATACATGAGCACATCCCGACCGAAAGGCTCACGGATGTCTTCCAGACGATCCCTGAAAGGATGTCCGTCCAGCCTCTGATACCGAAGTTCAAGCGCCTTGGCTGGAAGGACAGGCTTCTTGATGACAGCGACCTTGACAGCTTTTTACCTTAATCTGATACGACGCTGAGACAATGATTGATAAGGACTACGCCGGACAGAAGCTGCAGACCATAGGGAACGAAGTCATTAACGCGGAATTCAGGTACTGCAAGGATGACGATACGGATTTCGAGAAGAAGCGGGAGTTTATGCTCGGCGAGAGGCGCACGATTGTACAGCTGACGCATAAACGAGAATGTCGCGAAGAAAATTCCCGGATGGATTGCAGAATTGGAGGCTGGTTGGAGCATTCCTGCTAAATAATGAACTACAGGTAGAAAGAATTTAGTAAATTTGACGTATTAATCGCCGACGCCACTCAGGCATGCCCCGGCATGCAGATCATCATCACGGCAGGCAATCATGACTCTGCCAGCCGTCTGGAAGCGCCGCGAGCTCTGCTGACCCGCCACAAGGTTGAGATACGTGGCAACATCCATAGGACCTGGTATGCTTCTGGAGATGAAGGCAAATGGATTATAGACTATGATGACCTTTGCGTCCCTGTTTCCGGAAAGGAAGGCGACAAGGCTGTAGTGCTCACTGTCCCCTATCTTCGCAGCGACATCCTTCAGAACGCCAGCTACTCAGAGGGAGTGAACGGCTTCCTGCGTGCACTGACGGCACACGCAAGGGGGAAATATCCCGACACGCCTCTCATCCTGATGGCACACTTGTACGCCAAGGGTGCGGAGATAGCTTCGAAAGATGCCAGTGAGAAGATAGTCATCGGCGGACAGGAAGAAGTGAATATGGAAGGATGGACCGATCATCCGGACTATATGACCTGCGGACACATCCACAAGCGCCAGCACATATGGAATACCGACTGGGCCCGATATACCGGGAGCGTACTCCCGATGTCCTTCGCGGAGATTGACTACAAGCATGGTGTTGATCTTGTCTCTTTCAGTGAGGAGAAAAAGCGGCCGTCCGTAGATTTCATTGAGTATGTCCCGCAGCACAGGCTCCGCGTCCTTCCTGAAGATGATTCCGAACTGACGCCAAAGAAACTGGAAAAGCTCATCAATACCGAGCTCAAAGACAGAGTGGACGGAAAGCTCGATGACAACTTCGAATACCTCGTGCTGAAGGTAAAGCTGGAGAAAGTAAGCAACGATGACATCACGGCACTTGAAGCTGTCGTCAAGACAAAGAACGCCGTCCTCTGCAGGATTCAGAAAATCATCCCTGCGCTGGATCTAACCACAATCAAGGGGCAGGAGCAGATACACAGCATCGACGATATCCTTAACCGAGACCCTCTGGAGACGCTCAAGGAGACCTTCGCAGTCAAGAACAACAAGGAGATGACGGCGCACCAGGAGGAAATGCTCAAGACATTGCTGGAATCAATCAACGAAAACACTGCGAACGTATGAAATTCATAAAGCTGGAAATACTTAATCTTGCCTCCCTTGACCGCAAGGAGGGCGAAACCATCAATTTTGAAGAAGGAGCCCTTGGCAGCAGCACCATCTTCAGCATCGTGGGACCTACCGGAAGCGGCAAGTCCACCATTCTCGACGCAATCTGCCTTGCCCTGTACAACAGGGCTCCGCGCTATCCCAAAAAGAAGGGTGACCGAAATCAGAACATAGAGATTTTCGGAGAGCCTGACGATGGCGAGAAGAGCCGTCTCGCACCAACAGACCCCCGCAACATCCTTACCAAGGGGAAGAAAGAGGGATACAGCAAGCTGACCTTCCTTGCGAACAACGGCTGCGTGTACCGCGCGGAATGGTATGTCAGATTCCAGAGGGTCAATTACGGCGATGTCATCACATCACTCTACAAACTCGGCACGGAGAATGGCCAGCCTGTAGAAGAGAACGCCAACTGGGAGGACCTTCCGTCCATCATAGGACTGGACTACGAACAGTTCCTCCGAACGGTTCTCATTGCCCAGGGGTCATTCGCCAATTTCCTTACCGCCAAAGAGAACGAGCGCTACGAGTTGCTTGAGAAGCTTATCGGATGCGAGGAGCTCTATGCAAACATCGCGACAAAGATAAAGGAGAAGAAAGATGCTGCCGTGAAGGCCTATGATCAGATCGTCGCCGATTTCTCCGCTCAGGAGAAAGACCTGATCCCGGAGGAAGAACTTGCTGCTCTCAAAGAGGAGGTCTCCAATCTTGAAGAAGCTGAAAAGAAAGCAAAGGAGGAGCTGGGGAAGATCGCGGAAGCCTTGAACTGGTATTCCGACGAAGATAAGTTCACGGAGAACATAACTCGATATGAGGGCGATTTCAACACCGCAAAGCAGAATCTCGATAACATAAAGGAGCTGTCAGACAAACTCTCTCTGCACGATGCCACATTGCCAGCCGTCGCCCTGCATAAGGAAATCCTTGCCTGCAACGAGAACATAAACAAATCCATCGAGACGCTCAAATCTCTGGGCGGGAGCATCTCCGGCAAAGAGCAGGGCATCAAGGACGAAGAAGCCAATCTGGCTTCGCTGAAGGACGCCGCCAAGAGCAAGGCGGACGAGTTTGAGGCACAGAAACCGCACATCAACAAGGCCCGTGAGATCAAAGCACAGCTGGAAGCCGCCCTGAAGGTCGTATCTGAAAAGACCACTGCAGACGAGGAGGTAAAGAGCGCATTCAACAAGGCCCAGCAGGCCGTCAAGGACAACGAGGCTGAAATAACCAAGGCCGGCGAAGCTGTAAAGAATGCCGAGACAAAGTTGGACGAAGTTATCAAGGCTGGCGAGGAG